>CAYVQH010000037.1:0-13730 GCA_964454105.1 uncultured Halobacteriales archaeon
CGCGCGCGGCGGCCATCACGTACTGCGCGAGGTCGTTGGTGCCGATGCTGAGGAAGTCGACGCGTGAGGCGAGCTCCTCGGCGAGGAACACCGCTCCCGGCGTCTCGACCATCACGCCGAGCTCCGGAACGGCGTGCTCGACGCCCTCCTCGTTGAGGTCGGCGGCGACCCGCTCGACGGCTTCGAGTGCCTTCTCGAGCTCCTCGACGGTCGAGACCAGCGGGAACATCACCGCGAGGCTCCCCTCGCCGGCCGCGGCGCGCAACAGTGCGCGCAGCTGGGTGTCGAACAGCTCCGTGTCGGGGCCGAGCGACCGGCGGATCCCCCGCTCGCCGAGGAAGGGGTTCTCGCTGTCCGGCAGGTCGAGATACGGAATCGGCTTGTCGCCGCCGACGTCGAGGGTACGGACGACGACCCGGCCGTCGGGGAACGCCGAGAGTGCTTCTCGA
The DNA here is from genome assembly GCA_964454105.1 of uncultured Halobacteriales archaeon. Classification (GTDB taxonomy): domain Archaea; phylum Halobacteriota; class Halobacteria; order Halobacteriales; family Halalkalicoccaceae; genus Halalkalicoccus. The sequence continues at coordinate 450 of CAYVQH010000037.1, forward strand.
TACGTTTCGTACTGCTCGTCCTCGTCGGGCGGCGACTCCCGATCGAGAAAGAGGAACTCCGTGCGGAAGAGCCCGACCCCGTCGGCGCCCTGCTCGACGGCGCCCTCCAGTTCGGCGAGCGTCCCGAGGTTCGCCGCGACCTCGATCTCCCGCCCGTCCGCGGTGGAGACGGGCTCGGAACGGATCTCGACCTCGCGGGCCGCCGTCGCGCGCTCGCGTGTCTCGTCGTCGGGCTCCGCGATCACCTCGCCGGATTCGCCGTCGAGGACGACCTCGCTTCCCTCGTCGATCTCTTCGAGCGCGTCGCCCATGCCGACGACCGCGGGCAGCCCGAGCGATCGGGCGAAGATCGCGGCGTGGGAGGTCCGTCCGCCGAGAACGGTCGCGAACCCCGCGATCCGCTCGGGATCGAGCTTTGCGGTGTCGCTAGGGGTGAGCCGTTCGGCCAGGACGACCGAACCCTCGGGCAGGTCGGCCAGATCCGTCCCCGCGGAGTCGGTGAGCAGTCGGACGAGCCTGTCGCGAACGTCCCGGAGGTCGTCCGCGCGTTCGGCCATCCGGCCCTCCATTCCCTCGAACTGCTCGATGGAGTCCGCGAAGGCCTCGTGGACGGCGTGCTCGGCGGGCAGCCCCTCGTCGATCGCGCTCTCGACGCCATCCGCGATCTGCGGGTCGTTGAGGAACTGGATGTGCGCGCCGAACACCTCGGCCTCCTCCTCGCCGACCCGCTCGCGGGCGCGCTCGCGCTCCGATTCGAGGTCCGTCTCGGCCGTCTCGAGTGCGGCCTCAAACCGCTCGCGCTCGACGTCGGGGTCGACCTCCGAGGCCGCCGGCGGGTCGTTCAACTCCGGCTCGTCGGCGTACCAGACGACGGTCCCGAGCCCCGAAAGCGGCGTGACGCCGGTGCCGGTGTACGTCCTCATTACTCCTCCCCGTCGCCCTCCTCCGGCGTGGAGAGGACCTCTTCGAGCGCGTCGAGGGCGGCTTCCGCGTCCTCGCCCTCGGCGCTCAGACGGACCTCGTCGCCGTGTTTGACGCCGAGGCTCGTCACCGCGATCATGCTGCTTGCGGCGACCGCCTCACCGCTCTCGCCGTTCTCGACGGGCGCGACGGTGATCTCGGCGTCGTAGTCGTTGGCGGCCTCGACGAACTTCGCCACCGGACGGGCGTGCAGCCCCGCCTCGGGGACGATCTCGACGACGCGCTCCATCAGGCGACCGCCTCCTTGAGCGTCTCGCGGACGGTCTCGGGCGACTCGGCCTCGTGCAGCGAATCGCGGGTCTCCTCGTGCATGAGCGCGCGCGAGAGGGAGCTGAGCATGTTCAGGTGTTCCTCGCTTCCCCCTTCGGGGACGAGCAACATGAAGATCAGCGTCGCCGGCTGGTCGTCCATCGCGTCGAAGTCGACGCCACGCTCGGAGCGGACGAACGCGACCGTCGGGCGGGTCACGGCGTCGGTCTGGGCGTGCGGAATGCCGATGCCCATTCCCACTCCGGTGGTCGTCTCCTCCTCGCGGGCGAGCAACGCCTCGAGGGCCGTCTCGCGGTCCTCGACGCGGCCGGCCTCGACGGCCATGTCCAGCAGATGCTCGATGCAGGCCTCCTTCTCGGCGGGCGGTTCCTCGAGCGATACGAGTTCTCGTGGTAGCAGCGTGTCGATGTCTTGTGGGTCCATGGATGACGTTGATCGTCCTAGTTATTAGTCTGTACTCTGCGGTTCGTCCGCGATCCGGTCCTCGAAGTCGGGCTTGATCAGGGTCGCGATCGTCGCGGTGATGACCGTCCCGAGTGCGATGCAGCCGAGAAACAGCAGTGCGCTGCTCGAGAGAAAGACGACGAAGATCCCGCCGTGGGGTGCGGGCATCGTCACGCCGAGCGCCATCGCGGTCGCCCCGGCGACGGCGCTGCCGGCGATCGCGCTCGGGATCACCCGAAGCGGGTCCGCGGCCGCATACGGGATCGCCCCCTCCGTGATGAACGCCAATCCGAGGGGGACCGCGGCCTTCGCGTTCTCGTACATCTCGGCGGCGTACTTCTCGGGCGCGATGAAGTTCGAGAGCGCGAGTCCCAGCGGCGGAACCATGCCCGCGATCATCACCGCGGCCATCGGCGCGTAGATCTGGTCGGCGACGAGCACGGTGCCGAAGACGTAGGCGACCTTGTTGATCGGGCCGCCCATGTCCGCGGCCATCATCGCGCCGATGATCGCCCCGAGCAACAGCGCATTGCTGCCCTCGAGTCCCGAGAGGAAACCGGTCAGCGCGTCGTCGACGATCGCGATCGGCACGCCGAGGCCGACGATCACGACCGGCATGAGCACCAGCGTCGTCACGACGGGGATGATCAACACCGGCATCATCGGATCGATCATGTTCGGCACGTTCCGACGCTTCAGCCACCGGGCGACGTAGCCCGCGAGCAGCCCGGCGACGATCGCACCCAGAAAGCCCGCGACCGCGCCCTCGGCGTCGAACCCGACGAGCTCGCCGGCGGCCGCGATCAACGATTCCTGCTGGACGGCGTACGACAGGATGAACCCCGGCGCGAGCCCCGGCCGATCCGCGATCGCGTACGCGATATACCCCCCGAGGATCGGGATCATGATCGTCAGCCCGAGGTCGCCGATCTGTGCGAAGTACCACCCCAGCGTTCCGGTCTGTTCGAACACGTTCTCGGTGTCGCCGAGTGCGAAGCCGAGTGCGAGGAAGATCCCGCCGATGGTCACGAACGGGATCATGAACGAAACCCCAGTCATGAGGTCCTCCTTGACGGAGGTGAGGTGGGCTCGTAGTCGGTCTTCGGCCGTATCTTGTGATGCCATCTCCCTATCTGCCATGATCGTTTCTGTTACTGCATGAAAGTACTTTCGGGTTTGTTCGTTTATGATCGAATCGTACTGAACTGGCGATCACCGCCGGGAGACCGTGACTCGCTCGCGCAACGGCGGGAGGTCCTCGAGTTCCGGGACGCGCGTTCCGGGAACGCCGACGACGCGCGTCGCGAGCGCGATCCCGGTACTGAGGGAGGATTCAGGCGACTCCCCGCGGGCGATCCCGTCGAGCACGCCCGCCAACAGTGCGTCACCCGCACCGACCGTATCGGCGACGTCGACGTCGAGCGCCGGCGCGTGAAACGCCCGATCGTCGGTGACCGCGACGGCCCCGTCCGATCCCAGCGAGGCGATGACGCGATCGAACCCGCGGTCGCACAGCGTCCGGGCGGCAGAGATCGCGGATTCGACGGAATCGACCGACTGACCGGTCGCCTCGGCGAGCTCGACGTGGTTGGGCTTACAGAGGGCGTACTCCCCCGAGAGGTTGCCGAGAACGTCGCCGTTGAGGTCGACGGCGGTCCTCCAGTCGCCGGCAGCCGCGATCCGATCGATCGTCCCGGGATCGACGCCGGGCGGCAGGCTGCCGGCGACGACGACGATGTCCGGATCTCGGCCGGACAGCGACTCGACGAGCGCGTCGACCGCCGCGGGGTCGATGACGGGCCCGTTCTGGTTGATCTTGTACTCGCCGTCGGGCGCGAGCAGCGTCGTGTTCAGCCGCGTCGTCCCGGCGATGTCGACGAAATCCGTCGGGAGCGACGTCTCCGCCAGCCGCTCGGCGAGGTACTCGCCGACGAACCCGCCGAGAAACCCCGTCGCGAACGTCTCGGTCCCGAGCGCGTCGAGGTACTTCGCGACGTTGATGCCCTTCCCGCCCGCGTCGTAGCGCGTCCGATCGGTCCGGAGGATGTCCCCCGACGTCGGTGGAGCGGACAGCGAGACGGTGTAATCAACGGCGGGATTGGGGGTGACGGTGGCGATCATGCCGTGGCCTCCGCGATCGAGACGCCGGCGTCCGTACATGCCTGCTCGATCGGTCTGGTCGGTCGGGCGTCGGTGATCAACTGATCGACCTCGTCGAGGTCGGCAAATCGGATAAAGCTCCGCTCGCCGAACTTCGTCGCGTCGGCGACGGCGATCACGCGCTCGGACCTCTGGACCATCAGTGACTTGACCCGGGCTTCGTTCTCGTCGGGGGTCATGAGGCCGTCAGCGTCGATCCCGTTCGCGCCGAGAAACAGGAGATCGAACGTCATCCGCTCCATGAACGACTCCGCGCTCGGTCCGACCAGCGATCGCGAGCGGTGTCTGAGCGTCCCGCCGGTCAGTTTGATCTCGCGCTCGCTCCCTTCGAGTTCGAGCGCGATCACGGGAGAGTTGGTGACGGCCACGATCGCTTCGGGTGCTCGCTTAGCCACTTCGAGGGTCGTCGTCCCTGAATCGAAGAAGACGACCGCTCCATCCTCGATCTCTTCGACGGCCCGTTCGGCGATCGCGACCTTCGCGTCGAGTTGCTGGACCTCGCGTTGCCCGTAGGGACGCTCATCGCCGACCGTTGTGACGGGAACCGCGCCGCCGTGGGAGCGTTCTATCAGCGACTGATCCTCGAGGTGCTGTAGATCGCGGCGGATCGTCGGCTTCGAGACCTCCAGTTCCGCGGCGAGTTCGGCGACCGAACAGCCGTCGTGTTCGGTGACGAGCGCCACGATCCGTCGTTTGCGCTGTTCGGGTAACATCGATCGTATCGTACGATCGATCGTGCACGTTTGTAACTGTTCGTGTTCGATACGGGCGGGGCGGTCGCGACGAACCGGGTTCGGAATCGGTGACTGTGCACTGGTTCGATCGTTTAAGTGCTTCCCGCGATAAAGGGTGTAGTAAGCGGGATTCTGCGGGTAGTACGGTCGAACACGGATGAGAGACATCGATCCGATATCGACACGTGGGGAACGACGCGTCCCGTTTCAGTAGAGAGTTCCGCCGAGCGGGACCGGTTCATCGGGTCCGACGAGAACGGGGTTTCCGTCGTCACCGGGGACGCCGACGGTCAGTGCTTCCGACTCGAATCCCGCGATGTGGACCGGGCCGAGGTTCGTCGCACAGAGCACTTGACGCCCGACGAGCTCGTCAACGTCGTGGTGATACCCTAACTGTGCCGCGGACTGAAGCGACTCGTCACCGAGGTCGAGTCGCAGTTTGACCATCTCTGGCTTGTTCGCCTCGGAAAACGCTTCAGCATCTTCGATTTCGGCAACTCGGATGGTCGCCTCGAACGGACCGTCGCTCATGGCGGGTCATACGCCAACAGCCCCGATAAACGGTTCCATTGATCGCCGACTAGTTACCGGGCCACCACGACGCGGCGAGTCGGCGCTTCCCGCTCGGGTCGTGGACAAACCGGACGGCGGTCATCGGTCGGAAGCCAGCGTTGAACGGACGTCCGAATGGCTGGGCATTATGAGTACAACGGGACGAAACGACTGCTCGGCACAGCCTGCTAAAGCGGACGAACCGTCATGGAAACGACGTCGAGGGCCACATGAGACGGCGAGATACCACGGTACATTTACATGGATCAACCCAGTATTGGCGTCCGATCATCGATGCGATCACCCTCATCGAACGATACGGGCGTCGGGGGCATAGTTGCGACAGTGGTTCTCCTACTGGTGTTGATCCTGATCGGGATACTCGGGTTGCTCCTGATCTCTGGTGGCGCATGATCGATTGCGTTGGTAGGTAACACTGGCCGATCTCCCGCGTTCGCTCGCAGTTTTCGTTCCCGTGGAAGCGACCGTCGTCAGTCCCTGCTTCCCCACCCGAACGCAAGCCATCCACCATCGGGATGCAGGATCTCGCCGGTCATGAAGTGGTTCCCCTCCGCGAGGAAGGTCACACAGTTTGCGACCTCGTCAACGGCTCCATACCGACCGAGCGGCGTCCGGTCGATGACGTCCTGCTCGTCGAACCCGATCTGGTCCTGGGCGTCGTCCACCATCTCGGTTCGAATGTAGCCTGGGGCAACGGCGTTGACGTTGATGTCGTGTTCCGCCCACTCGACGGCCAGACAGCGCGTGAGGTTGTTCACACCTCCTTTCGACGTGTTGTAGGGGGTTCGGCCGGTTTGGCCCTGCTCGCCCATCATGCTCGAGATGTTGACGATGCTTCCACCCGTCCCCTGCTCGATCATTCGTGTCCCGGCCACTCGAGCACCGTAGAACGTCCCGCTCAGGTTCACGTCGATGACCGTCTGCCAGTCGTCCAGTGACAGTTCCTCGGCCGGACCTCGGATGTTGATGCCGGCGTTGTTGACCCAGACGTCCAGCGAGCCGAACTCCTCGACGGTTCGATCGACGAGCGAGCGAAGCGCATCGTAATCCGTGACGTCGGCCTCGATCGGAACGACACGACGGTCGTCATCCATTGCGGCGACGGCGTCCGCTGCTCGATCCTGGGAACGGGAGTTGACGACGACGTTCGCGCCCTCAGTCGCGAGTTTCTGTGCAATACCGAATCCGATGCCGCTACTCGAACCGGTAACGACGGCGGTCTTCCCGTCGAGTGAACCCGACATGGTTGAAGGATAGGACGAGGTGTTGTGATTGTTCCGATGTCTGATCGAAACTAGTCGTCTCGATGGTCGATGTCATCCGCAACGCCGCAAGGGCGGTTGAGCGGGTCACTGCTGTAACGGCAATACGATCTCGCGACTGCGATCGATCATCCACGGGGATCCTCTGACGGTGTGCCTTCCTACGAGTCGCTCCCTCGAACGGTGAATACGGGAACGTCGGCCGTTCGGACGATCTTCTCGGTGACGCTCCCGAGGAGGTATCTGTCGATGCCGCTCCGGCCGCGGGTTCCCATGACGATCAGGTCGACGTTCGCCCCGCTGTACTCGAGGATCTCGTGGTGAGGATCGCCTTCCACGACCCGCATGACCACCTCGATACCGTTGGCCGTCGCCCGTTGTTCGACGTCCCGAACGACCGACGTTCCACGCTCTCGAAGCGAGTCGATCGTCGTCTCTCCCGCCGCACCGATATCGGAGTAGGTGGTGTTCACCACGTACAGAACGTGGATCCGGGCGTCGTACCGTTCTGCCAGACTCAATGCGTGCTCGAACGCCCGCTCCGCAGGCTCGCTTCCGTCCGTCGGAAACAGAACGTCGTCATACATCTTCGATAACCGTCGTTCGAAGACGTTATACAAAAACGTTTCATTATACGTCCTACTTCCGTCAATAAGTAATGTATATTGACTATTATCACTACCATTGTCGCTCGATAAAGCGATGAGTGCAATAGATCTGGTATCTGCTTTCTGGTCGTCCCGACGGGGCCAACGGTTCCGATGGATCGTCCGCGTTAGTCGTCCATTGGAAACGTGGACGAAACACGCGAGCTGGTGAATTCCGGCCGTACCACCAACGAAGTAGTGCGAGAAGTTGATCCGAATAGCGCGAAAACAAAAGGATGAGTACCGGGCAGTGTCGCCCCTGAGCGCGACTGAGTTCATCGACCTGAGGAACGATCAGGAGAGGGGTTCTGCTGTGGGAATCAGTGGGATCATTCGAAGGCGTGGATGCAGGTTATTCGGTGTCGGTTTCGCGTGACGACGCGGCGGCTTCGTACACAGTCTGGCGTTCTTCGAAGTAGGCGGGTGCGTCGTGATCGGCTTCGAAGCGGACGACGCGTTCCATGGCCTCCTGACCGGAGTCGACGTCCCTGTGGAGTTCCTCGGCGAGATCGGTGTAGTCGGCAGCTAGCCTCTGGAAGGCCTGCATTCGAACCCGTTTTGCCTCGACGAGCGTTTGTTTTTCCTCGAGGTCCGTCTCAAGTTTCTCGATCGCGTCGACATCGACCGTAGTATCGGTCGGGTCGCTCGTCGATTGGGGGGTTGCAGTGCCCTCGACGTCACCCGTTCGACCCTCGAGTCGTCCGCGGATCTCCGCCGTTCGTTCGTCGATCTCGTCCAATAACGTGTCCGCTTCCGTACCCATGGTTTCAACGCTCCCTGAGAGGAGTCCAGCCTGTACCCGGCAGTACTCCACGAACTCGTCGACTGACAGCGGGGATTCGTCCGTCTCGGTCATGATCGACAGTTGGAGTTCCCATCCGAAGTCAGTTGGGACGGTTGTCGACGTCGAGAGATAGCACCAGCCGTGGCTGCGACATTGAGAGACGTGAATGGACGGCGCGATCGGCGAAACGAAGACGCCTCGCCGATCACAGACCAGCGATTTTGCCGTCCTTGATGTCGGTCATGTTCATACACTCCGGACAGCCATGGAGGGTACCGTCATTGGCGGCGAACACCCGATGGAAGTCCGCGGTAACGTGGTTTCCACACCCATCACACTGAGGCATAGTCCCCATATCGTGTAGCCACGTTATCAACTTTCGGTATAGATGCAGAGGGTGGTGAAGAGCAGGATCACGCTCCACCAGCGATCAGCCAGCGTGGAGAGTTCGACCACCTCGGCCCCGTGTCCGACCGAAGCATCACGTACTCGAGGCACAGCGTTCTGATCCGCTCGAAACGAGAGTAAGTGAGACGCCGTGTTGCAACGATCGGTGCAGTCATAACGTCGATCCAGCGACTCCCCACATCAGCGTCGCTGTCGACCTAACGAGAATCGATACCGGCGACGGGACGATTCTGCAGCGTCCCGGTTAAACGACCATGGCTAGTCATACTATTCCCGTTTGATCCGTGATCGACCGGTCCCGTTCCTATACTCGCCCCTTCATATACCAAGCCGCTAGCGTAATCGATGAGTGTTCTCATCGAGGCAGAGATCGATGCACAGGATTTCGAATTCGGGCGTGTGTTCTCGATGCTGAGTTCAGCCGTTACCATCGAACTGGAGTCGCTGGTCGCGCTTCCGGAGACAACGACACAGACGGTCTGGGTTTCAAATGGGGAGCACGAATCGCTCGAAGAACGCATCGGTCCCCATCCGACGGTCGAGAGGGTCGAACGGATCGAGAGTCTCAGTGAGCGTTCGCTCTATACGCTCGAGTGGTCGCTCGAGTATGACCACCTCTTCCGACATTTTCGGGATGAAAACGTTCATCTCTTGGCAGCGACGGGGTCGACCGATGCGTGGGACTTCCGGTTGCGGTTCCGAACCCATGAGGCACTCTCCGTATTCCAGGAGTACTGTGAGACCGTCCAAGTCGGAATCGACGTTCACAGTGTGTATAACACGCCGGAACGGCAATTGAATGGAGCGTTCGGGATCACGAAACCACAGCAGGAAGCACTCGTTTTGGCCGTACGGAACGGGTATTATGACCTTCCGCGTGGCTGTAACACTAGCGACTTGGCCGATCGACTTGAAATCTCAGATCAAGCGGTTACCGAACGACTTCGAAGAGCGATCGCAACGCTCACCCGGAACACGATCATGATCGATCGAAGATATCGGTCGTCCATCGACTAGCCCTTCTCTCAAAATTGTGCCGTTGACCGCTAAATCATGACTTACCAAGTTAATCAATTTACATATAGAGGTGATAAGTAGAATTGCCTGCCTCTGGCAGGCAAATGCCCTAGGGAGTTGCCCGCTCCTTATAGGGTGCCTCTGACACGAAGGGCCGGCACTCCCGGTCCTCATTCCGAGTACGATGGATACGGACCGTTCGACTGGTCGTGAAACGCTCTATACGACCGTCGATCATTCACGTCGTGAGCACGGTTCTCTCACGTGGCACAAGCGAGGATGGCGCCTCCTGCAATCATCATGGAAACCATCGATACCCGCTAGCAAAAGACGAATATGTGATAATATCCGATCGTTACTTATTACATATATTATAAAAATAAATATATGAAGAGGGTCTTGCTACTAGTCGTAGCAGAACGAGTAACGGACTAGCTCCACATGCCGTGAGGATCGTTCCCAGTTTCTACCAACTGCCAATCGGAGCCGTATACCGACACGAAACGAGTCCTAGCCTCCGTAAAATGAGAGTTGACCGTCCCACCAATGATGAGCAACCAGTGTTACAAGCAGTCCGGGCAAGTCGAGATCGGTTACCACACCTTCGTGTGGTGATGTCGACTCTGCATCACTCGAATGAATGACAATAATAATTCATATTCGTCAAGTGACCCGTAGGTGATCATACCGTGGTTCATACAGGTCTCCATTCATTCGGAGGTCCCGTATCGATTCGACCGTTTGTCCGATGGATACGCCTCGTCTACTCAGCACTACAGTTACGAGTCCGATAGGAACGCTCTCACCGAGTTGTTCCTCTAGATCGCTGATGATCGACGTGGGATCTTCGCTCGAAACGACGGAGAGATCGTCGATATCCGCTCGTTCCCACTTGATGTCGTGCCCGGTGAGGGAGTGATGGCGACGATAATACGCTACGGCCTCGTTCACGTCATCGATTCCTCTCTGCACCTCACACTCGGGACAGGTAACGACGAGGCGTGTGGGATCACGTTGGCTCATACGGTCATGGCGCATTCGTGGTTCGTGACCGATCACGCATTGTAAGCCTCTTGAGCGAGCCGGTGTAAGCGATGGACGGTATGTTCGTTCGGCCCGAGCTGGGCCTGAGCGAGCGCGCCCGACTGCACTCCTTCGTACTGACGCTCGACGAGCTCGAAGTCCTCCTCCTGAAGTTTTCGGCTCAATCGAACAAATTCCTGTTCCTCCTCGCTTAGCTGAGGGTCCTTGAAATAGTAGTCTGCGATCAGCTGGAAGCGGCCCTCGTCGATGGGATCGATGATGTACGTGCCGTAACCATCGGCGTTGCCATACATGTTGAGCGTGAAATTCGGCCAGAAGTAATAGAACCTGGCCTCACCTTCGATGAGCGATTCCTCAGCCTCGACTCCCTCGTCATGGGTGTAATGCAACACCCAGTAATGGTCGTCGACGGTGAGTTCGGATTCGGCAAGCGAGATGCCTTTAATCCAGTCTTGATGGTTGGCCTGGCAGTGGTCGCACTCGGAGTAGTTCCCGCTGAAGGTCTTCCAGTTGCACTCGACCTCCGAGACGTACCGACGGGCCAGTTCGTACTCTTCGAGCGGGAACGACTCGAGTTCCTCCTTCAGCGTTCCGGCCTGTTCCTCTAGCGACATCGGATCGTGGGCGAAGTTGACGAACAGCAACGGGCCGATCGAGTCGAGATGCACCTCCATGAGGCCGTTTTTCTCCGGATCAAGCTTGGGAACGTCCTCGTCTTCCAAATCGGGGTTCATTCCCGCCTCCTTGAAGCTTTGGGGCGTGCTGCGGAGGTCGCCGTCGAGTTCGTACGTCCAGAGGTGGTAGGGACACCGTATCCCGTTGGCGTTGCCCGGATCGGTCATCGGCGTGTCCTCGACCATCTTCGAACCGCGATGAGCACAGACGTTGTAAAAGACCCGCACCTCGCGGTCCTTGTCCCGGACGACGATGATCTGTCTGTCTCCGATCGTGCGGGTGAAGTAGTCTCCCGGCTCCTCGATGGTGTTCGCGTGGCCCGCGTACACCCAGTACCGTGAGAACACCTTCTCCTTTTCCATCTCGTGGACGGACGGGTCCGTGAAGTACTTTGTCGGCAGCGCGTTCGTTTCCTCCCGTATGTCGGGACTAACCGATGCAGTCTGGTCTGTCCCGTCGTTCCACCGCGTCATACGTTCCTACTCGTTCGCCTATCCGTAAAAAAGTTGGTGTCACGATATCGTGTATCATGACCCGTTCGAGAGCCCATGCACCGCCCGTAGGACCGGTCGATCCTCGGAGCGTTCGGAATGTCCGAACTCCCAATCACTGGCGCTAGCCGTCGATAACCCGCATTCGAGATAGAGACGAACGGTACTTTACACGGATACGCTCGTAATGGATAAACGGCGTTTCCGGTACGCCGAGTACCGAGGTGGGATCTCGGCAGCAGTTCGTTCACGTATTTCGAACCAGACGACGCAAGCGATCGATCGGGCATGCTGGTTGCAAGCAGTGGTTTCCCTTCGTCCTCATTTGGCCCGATCTCCTGAGTGCAGTTCGATTGATCCGAACTCTTTTGTATGTGTTCCATACAGGTCATACTATGCCAACGGATGACGCTCGGGACGGGGTGAAGACGACCGAGCGATCGTTCGGACTCGTCGACTGCATCCAACGGCGCGACGGGGCGACGCTTTCGGAACTCGTTTCGGAGTTCGGACTCGCGAAGAGCACCGTGTACAAACACCTTCGGACCCTCGAATCCCACGGCTATCTCGTCAAGGAAGGCGAACAGTACCACGTCGGTCTGAAGTTCCATCACCACGGCGAGTACGCCCGCCTCCGGAAGCCCGAATACCGGCTCGCCGGACGGACGGTTCGTGATCTGGCCGAGGAGACCAACGAGGAAGCGGACTTCGTCGTCGAAAACGACGGGCGGACGATCACGGTCTACGAATCCTATCACCCCCAGAACAGCTATCGAGACGACCCGTTTGCCACCATTAGCGACCTCTCGCACTCGGGAACCTACTACCGCATGCACTGTACTGCGGGTGGAAAGGCACTGCTCGCGGAGTTGCCCGAAGACCGGATCGAGGCGATCGTCGACCAGTGGGGACTGCCCTCGCGTACCGAGAACACCATTACCGACCGGAGAACGCTCCACGACGACCTCAAGCGCACGCGAGAGCGTGGATACGCCGTTGCTGATGAGGAGTACGTCGACGGCTTGTGTGCGATCGGAATCGCCGTTTCAAGCCCGGACGGTTCTCCGCTCGGCGCGCTGGGAATGTCCGTCCCGACCTACCGTCGTGAGAACGATGCCTTCGATACCGGGGCATTACAGGCCCTCATCGAGGCCGCACGCGATCTCGAAGCCGAACTCGCGGAAGACGTCGCATCCGAACCACGGCTGTGATGTGTGTGACCGTGACACTTAATGTGCTGGTACGACGCTCCCAGAGCGAACTACATGAGCGCCGAGAGAACGCTTCCGGACAGTGCGAACACCGTCATCGTCGGAGCCGGCTGTGTCGGCTGTAGCGCCGCCTACCATCTCGCCGAGCAGAGCCGCGACGGAATGGTCGTGGTCGATCAGGGGCCGCTCTTCGAGACGGGGGGTTCGACCTCCCACGCGCCGGGGCTGGTCTTCCAGACTGCCGAGAACGAACTGATGAGCCGGCTCGCCCAGTACACCGTCGATCTCTACGGCGAAGTAGACAGTTTTGCGGACTGTGGCGGTATCGAGGTCGCCTACACCGAGGACCGCTGGGACTACCTCAAGCGAAAGCGCGAGTACGGCCGTTCGTGGGGGATTGAGGGTGGCGAGCTACTCTCGCCCGAGGCGGTCGCGGATCGGATCCCCCAGATCGACGAGTCGGTCATCCACGGCGGCTACTACGTCCCTACTGATGGAAAGGCCCACGCGGTCGACGCCTCCGAGGCGATGGCCCGTGCGGCCGAGAACCGCGGAGCCGCCGACTTCTACGGTCACACCA
>CAYVQH010000038.1:0-13578 GCA_964454105.1 uncultured Halobacteriales archaeon
CTCCTGAAGATGGGGACCTACGCGCTGCTCCGGTTCAACTTCACGATGCTCTACGACGTGGCGGTCGCGCTCGCGGTCCCGATCGCGGCCCTCGGCGTCGTCAGCGTCATCTACGGTGCGATGCTCGCGCTCGCCCAACAGGACCTGAAACGGATCGTCGCCTACTCGTCGATCTCCTCGATGGGCTACGTCATCCTCGGGCTGGTGGCGTTCACAGTGTATGGAATCGGCGGGGCGACCTTCCAGATGGTCGCCCACGGCCTGATCTCGGGGTTGATGTTCATGGCCGTCGGCGTGATCTACAACGCGACTCACACGCGAATGGTCGGCGATATTTCAGGAATGGCCGACCGGATGCCGATCACGGTCGGGATCCTCGTCGCCGCCGCCTTCGGCTACATGGGTCTGCCCCTGATGGCCGGGTTCGCCGGGGAGTTCATGATCTTCCTCGGTGCGTTCCAGTCGACCGTGCTTCCGAGCGCGCCGCTTTTCACGGCCGTCGCGATGTTCGGAATCGTGATCGTCGCGGGCTACCTGCTGTTTGCGATGCAGCGGACCCTCTTCGGGGAGTACAGGCTCGCGACCGACTACGAGGTCACGCGCGCGCCGCTTCACGACGTCGTGCCGCTGTTCGTGCTGATCGGCCTCATCATCCTGTTGGGCGTGAACCCCGACATCTTCTTCACCATGATTCAGGACGCAGTTGATCCGCTCGTCGAACTGGGAGGTGGTGCCTGATGGTCACCCAACTCGCCACGTGGGTTGCCCTCGCTCCCGTGGTCGTACTCGCGACGACGGCGTTCGTGCTGTTTCTGGCCGACAGCATCGATCCCGAAAGCGAGAGCCGCGGGCTGCTCGCGGGGCTCTCGCTTGCCGGGGTGCTGGGCGCGCTCGGGGTGAGCGTCTGGTATTTCTTCGCCGGCGTGGGCCGGCCCGAGGGGCTGGTGGTGCTTGCGGACCAGCTCGTCGTCGACGGGATGAGCCTGTTTTTCACCTTCATCGTCACGAGCGTGGCCGCGCTCGTCATCCTCGGCAGCTACGACTACCTCGAGGACCAACCGAACCAGGGCGAGTTCTACTCGCTGATCGTGCTCGCGACGACCGGGATGGCGCTGATGGCCAATGCGAACGGTTTCGTCACGGTCTTCATCAGCCTCGAACTCGCGAGCCTCTCGTCGTTCGCGCTGGTGGCGTTTCTCAAGCACAACCGTGGCAGCGTCGAGGCGGGAATGAAGTACTTCCTGATCGGAGCGCTCTCCTCGTCGATCCTCGTCTACGGCATCAGCCTGGTCTACGCCGCGACCGGATCGCTCCAGCTCAACGCGGTCGCCGCAGCGGTCGGACAGACCGACAACGTCGGCCTGCTCGGCGTCGGTTCCCTGATGCTGGTCGGCGGCTTCGCGTACAAGACCGCGAGCGTGCCCTTCCACTTCTGGGCGCCCGAGGCCTACGAGGGCGCACCGGCGCCCGTCAGTGCCTTCCTCTCCTCGGCGTCGAAGGCCGCGGGCTTCATCGTCGCCTTCCGCGTGTTCGTCGAGGCGTTCCCCCTCGACGTCGCCGTCGGCCTGGGCATCGACTGGGTGGTCGTCTTCCAGGTGCTCGCGGTCGTGACGATGCTCGTCGGTAACTTCGCCGCCGCGGTCCAGGAGAACGTCAAGCGGATGCTCGCGTACTCGTCGGTCGGACACGCGGGCTACGTGTTGATCGGGCTTGCCGCGCTCGGCGGCACCCAGCCCGATCTGGTGATGGGTGCGGCGATGATGCACCTGCTGGTCTACGGCTTCATGAACACCGGCGCCTTCCTCTTCGTCGCGCTCGCGGAGTACTGGGGCGTGGGTCGCACCTTCGAGGACTACAACGGCTTCTGGCGACGGGCCCCCGTCGCGAGCGTCGCGATGACGGTGTTCCTGTTCAGCCTCGCCGGCCTCCCGATCGGGGGCGGGTTCCTCTCGAAGTACGTCCTGTTCACGGCGGCCGTGGGGGCGGGCTTCTGGTGGCTCGCCGCGATCGGCGCGCTCACGAGCGCCCTGTCGTTGTTCTACTACTCGCGGCTCGTGAAGGCGATCTGGATCGAGGATCCCGTCGGCGAGATCGACGTCTCGCACAGACCGGTCGGACTGTACGCGGCGATCATCGCCGCGGCGGTGATGACCGTGGCACTGCTGCCGGCGTTCCCGGTCGTCGACCTCGCGCAGGCCGCTGCGGGCGCGCTGCTCGGGTAGATTTCAACGTCGAAGCGGGATCCCGACGATATCCTGCGGTTTTCGATTCATCGAGACGGTAGGTTTTAGCGTATCGATAGGTTACGGCGTGATATATGGCCTCTCGACTGCTCCTCGGATGCGGCGCCGGGACCGTCGGCCACGCGCTGGTCGAACTCGCACGGGAGCAGAGCGGCCGGGTGCACGTCGTCACGTTGGACCCCGAACAACGGGAGTTCCCCCAACGGGACGTAACGATCACGGCTGCGGATCCAGCGGATCGAGAGGTGCTCTCGGGGATCGATGCGTCCGTCACGAGCGTTTTCATCGGAACGGACTCCCCGGAACGCAACATCGCGATCGCACGAGCGGCGAGCGGGGTCTTCACCTCGGTTCCGCTCGTCGCCTACGCCGGCGACGAACCCACTGCAGACCAGCGCGAGACGCTCTCGGAACTCGTCACCACGGTGCTCGATCCGGAGAGCGCCATGCGCGAGTACGTCGCGGAAGCCGTCACCGCCGAGCCGGCCGGCCGCGCCCGCCACCTCCGGGCGTTGCTCAAACGGATCGAGGGACGTCTTGGGGTGATTCTTCACGACAACCCGGATCCCGACGCGATCGCGAGCGGCATCGGACTCGCGACGCTCGCGCGAACGATGGGCGTCGAGGCCGACGCGTGTTACTTCGGAGAGATCTCCCACCAGGAGAACCGCGCGCTCGTCAACGTCCTCGATCTGGACCTCGTCGCCCTCGACGATCCGGAGGAGGCCGAAGCCTTCGATGCGATCGCGCTCGTGGATCACTCCCTGCCGGGGGTCAACGATCAACTGCCGGAGGAGACACCGATCGACGTCGTCATCGATCACCACCCCTCGCCGGGAGCGGTCGAAGCACGCCATCTCGACGTCAGAAGTGCCGTCGGTTCGACCAGCACGATGCTCGTCGAGTACTTCGACGCGCTCGAGATCGGGTTCGACGGCGACCTCGCGACGGCGCTGCTGTTCGGCATTCGGACCGATACCGATGACTTCGCGCGGGAGGCCTGCCCGCTGGACTTCGAGGCGGCGGCGATACTGCTGCCGGACGTCGACATCGGCGTGCTCGATCAGGTCGAGCGCCCGACCATCAGCTCGGAAACCTTCGAGACGCTCGCCCGAGCGATCAGGAACGGTCGCGTCAGGAAGGGCATCTTGACGACGGGTGTCGGACGTCTCCGTGATCGGGATGCTCTCGCGCAGGCGGCCGATCGGCTATTGAACATGGAGGGAGTTGACGCGACGGTCGTCTACGGTTTCGTCGACAGTACCGTCTACATCTCGGCGAGAGCACGTGGGTCGAGCCTCGACATCGGCGAGACGTTGCGTGACGCGTTCGATCAGATCGGAAGCGCGGGCGGTCACGCGGGGATGGCCGGTGCACAGATCCCCCTCGGATTCCTCGGAGAGGAGACCGAGGACAACGAGGAGGTGCTGACGCGGATCGTCCGCGAGGTGATCGACGGCCGGTTCTTCGAGACGCTGTCGGCCCGAAACCGCGAGATGACCCGGTTCTCGGACGACGCCGACGACTGGTGAGTGCGCGACGCCGGTAGCGTGAAGTCCTTGCAAGACCGTGGACCCGCATGAACGTAGGCGTCACGGACGGAAAACCACGCGTCAACGAGTACATGACTCGCGACGTAGTGACGGTTTCGCCGGATGCGAGCGTCGGAGAGGTGGCCGAGCGTATCGCCGAAAGCCAAGAGCACAGCGGTTTTCCGGTGTGTGACGGTCGTCACGTCGAGGGGTTCGTCAGCGCCCGCGACCTATTGCTCGCGGACGACGGTGAACCGATATTCAAGGTGATGAGTTCGAATCTGGTCGTTGCCCATCCCCAGATGAAGGTGACCGACGCCGCCCGGGTCATCCTCCGCTCGGGAATCCAGAAACTCCCCGTGGTCGACGATGCGGGCAATCTCGTGGGCATCATCTCGAACGCCGACGTGATCCGCAGCCAGATCGAGCGTGCCACACCCGAGAAGGTCGGCAAACTGATCCGCACCCTCGAAAGTCTCCACGACATCACCGTCGGCGAGGAGCGCCGCACCGTCCCGCTCTCGAACCTCATCCCGACCCAGGGAAAGGTATACGCCGACGAACTCGAGGGGCGGCGCTACGAACTCGAACACGGTCTCGCCGAGCCGCTGGTCGTGATCGACGTCGATGACCGCCTTCTGCTCGCGGACGGCCATCACCGCGTGATGGCCGCTGACCGACTCGACATCGAGGACATGGACGCGTACGTGATCGTCATCGACGAGGAGATCGAACTCGGGATGGAGCGAACCGCACGCCGGGAGGGACTCTCCTCGATCGACGACATCACGGTCGTCGATTACGCGCGCCATCCGTTAGTCGAGACGACCAAACGCCTCCAGTGAGCACGTAGCGTACTCCTCGCGTGCGGAGCAGTTCATCCTCATCCGTCGAATCACTCCGTGCCGGTGACGGTTGCTTCGTCTTTCTCGGCGGATCGGCCGTTCGCGTTATCGGAGTCATCCTCCTCTTCCATCCGTTCGAGTTGGATGCAGTTCAGACAGGGGACGGTACGGAGCGGTTCACCACAGTGTTGACAGCACCAGTCGGGATATCGGACCATTAGTCAGTTCCTCATCACGTGATATGGTCGTACTAAATATATATCTTTCTAGTAATTATACTTCTGATACTAGCCTTCGCGGACGGGCCGAATTCTTAATGGACGTCCCGGATGAACTAGCTGTATGTACGACGACGAGGATCTTGCACACATCCGCGAGGGAAGGCAACGATGGGAAGAGGAGACGCTCGATCCGGTTCTGGATCGGTTCGGCGAGCGAAAGGAGCGTTTCGCGACCGTCTCGAATCTGGACGTCGATCGTCTCTACACGCCCGCGGACGTCTCGGATCTGGACTACGACGAAGACCTCGGCTTCCCGGGCGAGGAGCCCTACACCCGCGGGGTCTATCCGACGATGTATCGTGGGCGCACATGGACGATGCGCCAGTTCGCGGGTTTCGGCACTGCGGAGGAGACGAACGAACGGTTTCACTACCTAACCGATGAGGGCCAGACCGGTCTCTCGGTCGCCTTCGACATGCCCTCCTTGATGGGCAAGGACTCGGACGACCCGCTCGCGGAGGGAGAGGTCGGCAAGGAGGGCGTGGCCGTCGACACGCTGCGCGACATGGAGGTGCTGTTCGACGGGATCGATATCGGGGAGGTCTCGACCTCGTTTACGATCAATCCCAGTGCAGCGGTGATCTACGCGATGTACGTCGCCCTAGCCGACCGGAAGGGCGTGCCCCGTGAGGAGGTTCGGGGCACCCTGCAAAACGACATGCTGAAGGAGTTCATCGCCCAGAAGGAGTGGGTCGTTCCTCCGGAACCCTCGCTTCGGATCGTCACCGACACCATCGAGTTCGCCATCGAGGAAACCCCGCGGTTCAAGCCCGTCTCGATCTCCGGATACCACATCCGCGAAGCCGGCTCGACGGCCGTTCAGGAACTGGCGTTCACCCTCGCGGACGGCTTCGCTTACGTCGAGGACTGTCTCGAACGCGGGCTCGCGGTCGACGAGTTCGCACCCCAGCTCTCGTTTTTTTTCAACGCACACAACTCCCTCTTCGAGGAGGTCGCGAAGTATCGGGCAGGCCGGCGGATCTACGCGCGTATCATGAGCGAACGGTACGGCGCCGAGAGCGCGGAATCGAAACGGATGAAGTTTCACACCCAGACGGCGGGCCAATCCCTCACCGCCCAACAGCCGCTGAACAACGTCGTCCGTGTCACCATTCAAGCGCTCGCAGGGGTCTTCGGCGGGACACAGTCGCTTCATACGAACTCCTTCGACGAGGCGCTCGCACTCCCCTCGGAGGAGGCGGTACGGGTGGCTCTTCGCACCCAGCAGATCATCGCGGAGGAGTCGGGCGCGGCGGACATCGTCGATCCACTCGGGGGAAGTTTCGCCATCGAGGCACTGACCGACGAGATCGAGGAGCGGACGATGGAGTACATCGATGAGATCCGCGGAATGGGCGAAGGGTCCGTACGGGACGGCGTCCTAACCGGTATTTCGGAGGGATACTTCCATCGAGAGATCCAGGACGCCTCCTACGAGTATCAGGAACGCGTCGAACGCGGCGAGGAGGTCGTCGTCGGGATCAACGAGTATACCTTGGAGGAGGACACCAGTCCCGAGATCCTCCACGTCGACGAACAGGCCGCCTACGAGCACCAGACGGAGCGTCTCCGGGAAGTGAAAGCACGGCGCGATGATGATGACGTCGAGGCGTTCCTCGGGGACCTACGGACCGCGATTCGGGAAGGGGAGAACGTCATGCCGTCCATCGTCGACGCCGTGAAAGCCTACGCGACGATGGGCGAGATCATGGACGTCTTCGAGGCCGAACACGGCCGGTATCGGGAAACCTCCGAGTTAGCGCGATAGATCTGACCCGTCCTCCGAGGAGTGAGACGGTGATTCGCCCCTCACGGTCGGGACAGTGCACCTTCCGCCTCCCTTAGCTACGGTGGTGAGCGACTACGGGGGAGGACCGATCTTCGAGCCGGCTGCTCTGATCGTTCCGAACCACAGCCGAGCGCCGACGGAAACGTATATCACTATTTGTGATTAACACCCGACGAGGTATGCACAAGCCACTGCTGACGACGGACTTTCTGGACCGGGCACGGGCCCACTACGGGGATCAGGAGGCCGTGGTCGCGACGACGGGGGAGCGATTCACCTACGACCGGCTGGGCGAGCGGGTGGATCGCCTTTCGGCGGCGCTCGAAGAACGCGGGATCGAAAAGGGAGATCGGGTGGCAGTGCTGGATCCGAACACCCATTATCACCTCGAGACGGCCTACGCGATCATGCAACTCGGGGCGATCCACACGCCGCTGAACTACCGGCTGGTGCCCGATGACTTCGAGTACATCCTGAACGACGCGGGGGTGACGGCGATCATCGCGGACCACGAACATGCGGAGAAGGTCGAACCCGTTCGGGAGTCAGTTCCCACGGAGCTGTTCGTATCGAACGACGCGAGCGCCACCGAGGGCGACTGGATCGACTACGAGGAGTTCATCGACCGTCCGGGTGAGTACGACCGCCCCGAGATGGACGAGGACGAGGTCATCACCATCAACTACACGTCGGGTACGACCGGTGATCCGAAGGGCGTCTGTCGAACCCACCGGTCCGAGACGATTCACGCCTATCTGGTGAGCACCCACCAGGAGATCCGCGACGACGACGTCTACCTCTGGACCCTGCCGATGTTTCACGTCAACGGCTGGGGCCACATCTATGCTATCACGGGAATGGGCGCGAAACACGTCTGTACCCGGGGGATCGACGCCGAGGGGATCTTCGAAGCCATCCGGCAGGAGGGTGTCTCGTATCTGTGTGCCGCACCGACGGTTCTGAACATGCTGATCGAGCGCCACGACGCCACCGGCGAGGAGACCACCGGCGCGAATCCGGTGCGAGTGGCGACTGCCGGCGCTGCACCACCTGAAGCGACCATTCGAACGGTCGAGGACGAGTTCGGCTGGTATCTCAAACACGTCTACGGCGCGACCGAGACGGGGCCGCTGATCACCACCTCCGACTCCGGCCGGTTCTTCTCGGAGGGCTCTCCCGACCGGTTCACGATCAAGAAACGACAGGGACTCGGATATCTCGGGACGGACGTTCGGGTCGTCGACGAGGACGGCGAGGACGTCCCCCGGGACGACGCGACCATCGGCGAGATCGTCGTCCGTGGCAATCAGGTGATGGATCGGTACTGGGAGAAACCCGAGGCGACCGAGGAGGCCTTCTCCGATCGGATCGAGGGGTACTACCACACCGGCGACCTCGCCGTGGTCGACGAACACGGGATGATCTCGATCCAGGACAGGAAGAAGGACATCATCATCTCGGGCGGCGAGAACATCTCCAGCCTCGAACTCGAGGATACCCTGTTCGAACACCCGGCCGTGGCCGATGCGGCCGTGATACCAGCCCCCAGCGAGAAGTGGGGCGAGACGCCGAAAGCGTTCGTCGTGCCCACGAACGGCGACCCCGAGAACCCCGGGACCAGTGCCGAGGAGATTATTGAGTTCACCCGCGATCGGGTGGCGGGATACAAGGTCGTCCACGAGATCGAGTTCGTCGAAGAGCTGCCGACGACCGCGACCGGCAAGATCCAGAAGTACGAACTCCGCCAGCGCGAATGGGACGAGGAGGACCGAATGGTGGGCGAGGGATAGCGACGTCGATCCAGGCGAGCCACTTCGTGGCCGCTGTGGTCTCATCCGGCCGGACGGAAGTCGCTCGGCCGCGATTCTGGGACGTCGGATTGGGCGGATCAGTCCGAGGGAGCAACGTAGCGTACCGCAAGCAGGAGCACGCCGAGGACGAGCGCGATCGTCACCGATCCGTAGACGGCCAGTCCCCACGGCGTCGGCGGGACGGATATAACGCCGAGCAACGCGACTGACTCGAGATCCTCGACCGTGATTCCGATGATGTATCCCATGACGGCGGCGAAGACGACGAGGCCGACGTAGATGGCGATGACGGTCCGTTGGCCGGAGACGGTCGTGGTACCGACGGTGGCAGAATCGCTCACGGAGGGGCTTCGGTCGGCAAAGCGATGAGGCTTTCCCTCTACCGTCCGGACTGTGAATATGCTCGACAGGGAACTGACCGAAACGGAGTTATTGGGCCTCGTTCTCGGCGGGATCGCCGTCCTCATGGCGATGACGGCGTTTTTCATCGTCGTAACGGGTTGAAAACGGACACTGCTGTTCGTGCTCGTGGGAAGAAGTAGCGACGATTACTCGTTCTCGCCGTCGTCGGTCATCCTCGCTCCCTCCTCGGAACGTTCGCCGCCGTCAGCGAGCGTCGTTTCGCGCTCGCGTTCGAACCAGGCCCACTCCTGGGTGTTGAGGCCGTGTTCCTTGAGGTTCCAGGGATCGCCGCTTCCGACGTACGGGCCCTCGAGCCACGACTGGATCATGTTCCAGAGGAAGACGACGCCGCCGAGGAAGATGAGGAACGCGCCGACCGTCGTGATCTGATGGAGTCCCGCGTACTGGGGAAGGTACTCGGCGTACCGGCGGGGCATGCCACCGTAACCGAGCAGGATCATCGCGAAGAACGTGACGTTCGTGCCGATGAAGCTGAGCCAGAAGTGGATCAGCCCCAACGAGCGCTGGTACATCCGGCCCGTGACGAGCGGGAACCAGTAGTAGACCCCTGCAAAGAGCGCGAACCCGATCGCTCCCATCACGATGTAATGGAAGTGACCGACCACGTAGTAGGTGGCGTGTAGCACCTGATCGACGGGAATCGATGCGAGGAACACGCCGGTAACGCCGCCGATGATGAAGTTCGAGACGAAGCCGATACAGAACAGCATCGGCACCGTTAGCCGGAGACGGCCGGACCACAGCGTGGTGATCCAGTTGAACACCTTCACGGCACTCGGCACCGCGATCGCAAGCGAGACGGCCATGAACGCCGATCGAATGCGCGGGTCGATCCCGGTGGTGAACATGTGGTGGGCCCAGACGCCGAAGGAGAGGACCCCGATCGCGAGCGTCGAGTAGACGACGAACTTGAAGCCAAAGAGCTTCCGGCCCGCGAACCGCGGGAGGATCAGGCTGACAAGACCCATCGGCGGCAACACGAGGATGTACACCTCGGGGTGGCCGAAGAACCAGAACAGGTGCTGATAGAGGATGAACCCG
Organism: uncultured Halobacteriales archaeon; assembly: GCA_964454105.1. Lineage (GTDB taxonomy): Archaea > Halobacteriota > Halobacteria > Halobacteriales > Halalkalicoccaceae > Halalkalicoccus. The sequence goes on from CAYVQH010000038.1 coordinate 9,966, forward strand.
CCGCCCTCGGTCGTGAAGAAGGTCGTTGCGAGGTTGCGGTCGAGCAACAACATGATGAGGACGCTGCCCAGCAGCGGGAACGAGAAGAGCACCAAGCCGGACTGGGTGAGCATGGTCCACGAGAAGATGTCGAGACGCTCCCAGCCGACGTCCGGGGCGCGTTCGGTGAAGATGGTCGCGATGAAGTTGATCGCACCCAGCGTGGCGCTGATCCCCGAGAGGTGCAGCCCCAGAATCATGAGGTCGACGCCGAGAACGTCCTGCTGGATCGACAGCGGCGGGTACATCGTCCAGCCGGTCTGGGCCTGATCGATGCCGAACGCCGTCAGGAAGAACGGACCCCAGATCAGGATCCCCGCGACCGGCAGCAGCCAGAACGCGATGGCGTTGACCCGGGGGAAGGCCATGTCGTCGGCCCCGATCAGGAGCGGAATGAAGTAGTTCGCGAACGCGGAGATCATCGGCGTCCCGAACAGGAACAACATCGTGATGCCGTGGCTGGTCATCAACGCGTTGTACGTCGTCGGTTCGAGAAGGAACGACGTGGGGCTGAACAGTTCGGTCCGCATCACCGTCGCCATCGTCCCGCCCCACGCGAGCGCGAACGTCGCGAACAGACCGTACAGGATTCCGATGTCCTTGTGATCAACGGTCGTGAGCCAGCGAATGAGCCCGCCGGGTTTCTCGTCTGTCTTGTAAGCGGTGTCGTCGGCCGCACTCCCACCCCCACTGGAAAGTGGCGTGTACGACCGCCAGTCCTCGATGCGGGCGATCCAGCCTGCGACGATCAGGAGGAGCAGCCCCATCAGGACGGTCAAGGTTATCTGCCCGTCAATCTGCATACGCCACCCTCAGTAACGGAGCGTAATGAAAGGTGAGGTTCCGCCCGCCCCGAGTCAGATGCGTTTCGCGGTCGCGTAGGTCAGGTGTAACAGTCCCCAGATCATGCTGACGATGAGCGTTATCATATAAATGCCTCCGTATGCTCCGTCCTGCCATCCTTGGGGGGTCAACAGCACGTACGTGACCAGAAAGACGAGCATGATCCCGAAGGGTATCAGATTCACCGTCGAGTCGAGCAGCGTCTCCTTGTTGAAGACGCGGTCGTCGAACAGTCGGCTCATATCGGGACTTGTGGTACGGCCGATCAAATAGCTAGTGGTTCCCGTCCTACAGCGGCGATCCCTCCCCGGTGAACGCCCGCCCAAGCAGGGACCCGCCCATACATAGCAGGCCCGCGACCGCTATCGAGATCGCGCGGAAACCGAGGTCGAGGGCGCCGCCCCCGCCCAGCGGATAGAGCACGGTCAGGATGATCCCCGCGACCGTGAGCACGAGGCCGAGCCCTCCTATGAAGGGCCACGGCGTTGCCACGTATCCCGATTCGCTCATGATCCCTCCGAGGCTACCCACGAGCAACAGCAGTCCCCCGACCGCGATCGGGATGAGATCGAGGAAGACGCCCACCTCGGCGAGGGCGAGCCCCAACGCGATGAACAGCGGCCATGGGCTGGCCTTTCGGTGTCGCTCGCTCAAACCCGATTGTTCTTCCATGGCCGTTCTACGGGGTAGGCCACCGAAAACCCATCGAACTAGACGATGGCGAGATAGAGGTAGAGAAAGGCGAAGTACATCCCGATCAGGGCAGCGAGTGCCTTCAGCCGGAACCGCCTGATTTCGTCTGTTTCACCCCGGTAAGTCTCGATGAACCGCTCGCGGCCCTCTTCGGAGAGGGTCTCCGGGTGATCGAGGCCCCGATGGAGAGTCACGTACTCCGCGCGCGCGAACGGCCGATCACACTGGGGGCAGACGTGTGCGTTCTTGACGTCGCGTTCGAATGCCGGCTCCACCATGTCCGCGGTAGATGCCGCCGGCGGTTGTAGGTTCCGGACGCCGAAGCGGTTGGGAGGCTTTTTGGTAATCGACGCGAAAGCCCTGTCCATGACCGTGTCCGAAGACACTGGAGACGACCACGGCCATCATCTGCCGGCCGTTGAGGACTGGCCACAGGGATTCGGCGAAGCCAGCTGGTGGCCCTTCGTCGCCGCGATGGGTGCGTCGGGGATCTACATCGGAGCCGCACTGACCATCCTCGCGATGGGCGACCTGCCGCTCGAACCGATCGTGGGCGGCGGCGTGTTCCTCGCGAGCGTCGTCCTCTTTCTCGTTGGCCTGTACGGCTGGACGTACCACGCGTTCGTCAAGGCGTTCTGGGACGCCGACGCCCACGGCAACAGCAGTCTCCGGTGGGGGATGTTGCTGTTCCTGTGTACCGAGGTCGCGACCTTCGGTGCGCTGTTCGTCTACTACTTCCGGGTCCGACTCTTTAGTTGGCCGCCCGCGGACTTCGAGGTGGCGGCCGAACCCTTGGTATCGGGCACCGTCACCCTGGGCTCGATCCAGATCCCCATCGTCAGCGAGATCGTCCTCGTGAACACGCTCATCCTCGTCATCAGCAGCGTGACGCTCCACTGGGGACACGTCCAACTGCGCAAGAACAACCGTCGCAACTTCATCGTCGGGCTCGGAGCCACGCTGTTTCTCGGCGTGATCTTCCTCATCGGCCAGAGCTACGAGTACTACGAGTTCATCATCCACGAGGGGTTCACGTTGGCCGCGGCCGAACAGGCCCTGTACGCGAGCGCGTTCTACGGACTGACCGGTCTCCACGGACTGCACGTCACGTTGGGTGCGGTGCTCATCGGGATCCTCTTCGTCCGTGCGCTCCTCGGACAGTACTCCGCCGAACGCCACACCTCCGTCAGCACCGTCTCGATGTACTGGCACTTCGTCGACGTCGTCTGGATCTTCCTCGTCGTCGTGCTCTACCTCGGTGCGGTCGTCTGATCGATACTCGACGAACGTACGGCCCGATCGCGTGATCACGTAACGAAACCGTCCCGCGGATGCGAATCCATTCTCGCCGCGATTTGAGGTTCACCACGATCCCCTCTACCTGCCGGGAGCGAACACCATGGAGCGATGGTTCCATACCCCACGAGGGATGACTCCCTTTCCTGAGAACGGGCACTTCCTTCGGATCAGATACCGTGTTCGGCCGAGAACGGCGGAACCGATGCGTTCGCGTTCTGACGATGGCGGCCGCGGTCGCCGACGACTACTCGATCGAGAGGTCGCCGCCACCGTCCTCGGCGTCCTGGCCCTCCTTCCATTCCAGCTCGAACTCGACGCTCAGATCCGTCGATCCGTTCGTTTCGCGCTCGGCTTTCACCTCGAAGGTGGGTCGGTCGGGCACCGTGAGTTCCACCGACTCGTCGCCGGCGCTGAGCACGAGATCGCCGCCGCCATCGAGTCCGTCCGCGACCGAGCGAAGGTAGGTCGCGATCTCTTCACGGGAGTGGGACTGTTCAGTTTCGAAGAGGACGTCTTCTGGCATCGTGGTCCGTACGTCAGCCGTCGTAATAACAGTGCTACTTCGCGACGAACGGACCGGACATCGACGTGAACCCGAAGAAACCGGTGACTGGGAACTCGAACGAAGGAGTCGGTAAGTCGCTCTTACTGGCCGGCGCTGGCGTTGCCCGCACTTGCGTTACCGGCGCTTTCGTTACCGCCACTGGCGTTGGCGCTTTCGTTGCCGCCACTGGCGTTT
>CAYVQH010000039.1:0-13500 GCA_964454105.1 uncultured Halobacteriales archaeon
TCGAGGAGGTCGACGTCCATGGTGAACGACTCCCAGGTGGGCGGGAGCGTCCCGGGGGTGCCCGCGATCTGGCCCGCGAGCGCGTCGCCCTTCGTCAGGCTGGGATCGAGGCCGGTGCCCACCCCGAGGAGGCCGCCGGGGGTGGCCTCCTCGACCTGCGTGCCGCCGGCCTGCAGCGAACGGACGTCGGTGTGGATCGGCTGCCACTCCGACTGGCCGCCCTCCTCGACCTCGCGGCCGGGTCGGATCTCGAGTTCGTCCTCGGTCTCGAGATGACCGGAGACGAGGCTGCCGCCGATCACGCCGCCGGTGAGGTCCTCCCACGTCGTCCCCGGTCGGTTGATGTCGAAGCTGCGGGCGACGTGCATCCGGGTGTCGGCGCCGGGATCCCGCTCCGGGGTGGGGATCTCCTCCTCGAGCGCGCTGATCAGCAGGTCGATGTTGACCTCCTGCTGGGCGCTGATCGGGACGATCGGGGCGTCCTCGGCGACGGTGCCCGAGACGAACTCGCGGATCTGCTCGTAGTTGCGCTCCGCGCGGTCGCGCTCGACGAGGTCGACCTTGTTCTGGGCGATGACGATGTTCTCGATCCCGATGATGTCGAGCGCCATCAGGTGCTCCTCGGTCTGGGGCTGGGGGACGTCCTCGGTAGCGCTCACCACCAGGACGGCGCCGTCCATGATCGACGCCCCCGAGAGCATCGTCGCCATCAGCGTCTCGTGGCCCGGCGCGTCGACGAACGAGACGGTCCGAACGACCTCGCTCTCGGTACCGTCGGGGCAGGTCTCCTCGACGGTGTACTGCTCGGGACCCTCGACGCCGGGACAGCGTCGGAACGTCGCGTCGGCGTAGCCGAGCCGGATGGAGATCCCTCGCTTCATCTCCTCGGAGTGCTGGTCGGTCCATGACCCGGAAAGCGCCTGTACGAGCGTCGTCTTTCCGTGATCGACGTGGCCGACGAGTCCGATGTTCACCTCCGGTTGCTGCTGGTTCCGCGCCACGGTTGCCTCCATAGTAATTTGCTGAACGTTCGCCCCGAACGACTGATAAACCTACTGTTCTCCCGTCCTCCGTGGCCGCCGGCCGTGCCTCCAAGCGAGAGCTACCCGCCGTTCTCGGCTCCCTCGCCCTCGCTTTCGGTCCCGTTTTCACTTCCGTTTCCGTTCTCGTTCTCGTCCGACGGGGCCGGAAACTCGAAGGTGAGCGTCGCGTCGTCGTCCGTCTCGATGGTGATCTCCTCGCCGTCCTCCCGCTCGTTCACCGCCGCGACGACGGTGTACTCGCCCGGCTCGACGTTCCGCCGGATGACGCGTCCGTCCGGGTCGGTCTCGAACTCCTCCCCGTCGAGCGTTCCGCCGGTGATCGTCACGGTCGCACCCTCGATCGCAGCCCCCTCCCCCTCGACCACCCGCACGAAGAGGTTCGTCCCCTCGACGTTCGGCGGCTCGTTTCGCGCCTCGGGCGTCGAGCCGTTGTCGTCGCCCTCTCCATCCGTCTCGTTCCCCTCTCCTCCGCCGTTCTGTCCGTCCATACAGCCCGCGAGTGCCGTGATACCCAGCCCGCTCGCCAGTGTGACGAATCGACGTCGGGTGCTGTGCCGTTCGGGTTCCATCGATCGGGTGGTCGTACTACCGTCCCGTAAAGACACCTCCATACGAACGGCCCGAGCGCCACGACTGGGACCGGATGCACGCGCTCGACGGTCGAACCGATAGGCGGATGCCGACGCACCGAAGAGGGCCGTTCGAGATCACGATGCGAACCCGACTCCTCTCGATCGCCGGCGTGCTGGTGTTCGTCTCGGCGGCCATCCACCTCGCGCTCGGACTCGCCGGACTTCTCGAGGTGTTCTCCGGCGGCGAGTCGGCGCTGCTTCCCGCCTCGTACCTGCTCGGCGGCCTCGCGGCGCTGGCGCTGCTCGGCGCCATCGCGACGGACCGGATCCCGCCGGCGGCCACGTACGCGGCCGGTGGGGGTCTGATGATGCTGTTCTTGCTCGCCTACGCCGACGTTCACGCCGTCGGCGTCGCCGAGTCGAGCCTCGGGATCGAGACGGGCCACGACCACGGGACCGGCGCGACGGCGGACCACACCCACGGCGGGGACGCCGGTCACAGTCACGGTCATGGTCACGGCGACGGCCAGGAACACGGCCACAGCGACGGTCACGGACGGGAGCACAGCCATGACGACCACGGCCATGGACACGCCGAGGACGGTGTCCTGACCACGCTCGCCGAGAGCCTTCGCGTGGACGCCTACGCCCTGGTCTCGAAGGCCGCCGAAGCCGGGGCGGCGGTCCTGTTCGCCGTGCTCCTCGCTCTCGACCGCTGAGCGACTCAGAGCACGTCGAGGACGACCACCGAGAGGTACAGCTGTCCGAGTCCGGCGACGACCATGACCGCGCCGGCCAGCCGTTTCAGCCGGGCACCGTAGCCGACGAGCCGCGCGGTGCCGAGCGCCACCCCAACCCCGGTCGCGACGGTCGCCGCGACCATCAGCAGGCTCACGCCGCCCGCGTACGCCCCCATCACGAGCGCCGCCTCCAGCGGTGGTGCGGTCAGCGCCTCCAGGAACACCCCGAGCACGACCGGCACGACACAGCCGGCCGCGGCCAGCGCGTAGACCGCGCCGAACATGGCGAACCCGAGGATTCCCGTTCGACGCTCGGGCAGGGCGATCCGCAGCGAGGGTGCCCGATCAAGCACGACGAGCAGACCGAACGCCACCAGCGCACCCCCGACAAGGGGTTCGAGCACGACCAGCCGCTCGAAGCCGGCCTGTCCGATCCCGACGGCGAGTGCCGCGAGCGCCCCGAAGACGGCGAGCACGCCCGCGCCGGCGGCCAGCCCGCGAACGAACGCGCCGCCGACGGGACGCCGGTCGCCGGCCTCGGCCTGCGAGACGTAGTAGCCGACGTAGCCCGGCAACAGGGGGTACGCACACGGCGAGAAGAACGTCGCCACCCCGGCCCCGAACGCGAAGCCCGTCGTTCCGAGGAGTTCGAGGTCGGCCATCTACCGGGCGTCCTCGATCGCCGCGACCAGTTCGTCCGCGTCGGCCAACCCCGTGTGCGACCACGTGACCGTGTTCTCGGCGTCGAGGACGACGGCGGTCGGCAGCCGGGTCACGTCGTGGCGCTCGGTGAGCCGGTGGTCGGCGTCGTGGGCGACCGTCCAGGCCCCGTTGTGGTCGGCCCACCACTGGGCGACCTCCTCGGGGGGGAGGGTCGAGCCGACGGGTTCGTTCGTGATCGAGAGGAACTGGACCTCCTCGACCCGTTCGTGGGTCTCGACGAGCGCGGGCATCTGGGTCTCGCAGGGCCCACACCAGGTGCCGAAGAAGTCGAGGAAACTCACCGTGCCGCGCTTGGGTACGCGGATCTCGCCGGCCTCGCTGCCGGGCGCCTCGATCGTGTCGAGGGTCACGGGCTCGTAGCCGCTGCCGAGTGACTGCGAGGTGACCGTCCACGCGCCGAATCCGAGGACGCCGGCGCTCGCGGCCCCCGCGAGGAGATCGCGCCGGCGCATCAGCCCCCGGCGACCGTCGAGAAGTCCTCGAGGACCTGCGATGTCTCGGGGACCCCGGCGTAGGCCCGCTCGACGTAGCCCTGGCGGTTGACGAGGTAGGTGATCGGGTAGTGGTCGAAGGCGTACTCGCCCATGTCGTGGCCCGAGTGGTCGCCCTGTATCTCCTCGGGATCGATCCGCTCGTACTCGACGCCGTAGGTGTCGGTGACGACCTCGCGGGCGCGCTCCTCGCTTTCGGGCCGCAGGAAGTGCCAGTTCCCGGCCTCGTAGTCGACGCCCTGCTGCTCGCCGTACTCCCGGAGGACCTCGGTGGTGTCGCGTTCGACGTCGAAGGTGGTCGCGAGAAAGGCGACCTCGCCCGTATAGTCGTTCTCGACGGCGTCGGCCTGCGCGTGGCGAAGCACCTGCGTCAGGGCGGGACAGATCCCGTCGGGACACCGGGTGTAGATGAAGGTCATCAGGACGACCCGCCCGCCCTCGAAGTCGGCCGTCGAGACCTCCCGGTCCGCGAGCGGATCGGGCAGGGTTGACTCGGGGAACGTCTCGCCGTAGGCGGGGTAGGGCAGGTCCTCGCTGTCGGCTCCCTGGTCTTCGGGCTTGCTGAGGCTCGTGTTCCCCGTACCGCTTCCCAGACAACCCGCAACGAGAACCCCCGCGGTCGTTGCGGCCCCACCGAGGTACGTACGTCGGTCCATGTCGACGCCTGGAGTCGCATGCCATTGTGGGTTCTGGTTCGGCCGTCGAAACTCCCGATTCGGTACGATCGGATCCGTTCACGCCCTTTCAGCGTGGAAACGGCAGCGGTCCGTCGGGGCCCCGTTCACCAGTTGAGAGGGAGCGAAGGGGACTTCACGCGCATCGCGCTACGTTCGAACGAGACGCCCGACGCGTCGTCGGACCCCGTCCGATCGACTAGAGAACCATGAACGACACTCGCAAGCGGATTCACGATCACATCGTCGCCCGCCCGGGCGTGCATTTCAACGACATCGTCCGGACGCTGGATATCGCGCCGGGGCAGGTCCAGTATCACGTCCGGAAACTGCTCGACGAGGGGATCGTGCTCGAACGGATCTCCGGCCGGACCCACTACTACCCGCCGGGATACGACGGCTGGGAATGCGGCGTGCTGGCGCTGTTCCGACGGGAAACTGCCCGGGAAGTCCTGTTGTACCTCCTCGAAGACGGGCCGACGACTCCCGCGACGATCACCGTCGACCTCGACATCGCACGGAGCACGCTCGAGTGGCATCTCGATCAATTCATCGCACACGAGATACTGGAAAAGCGGTACGACTCGAAAAACCGGGTGACGCTCGCGCTACTGCGCCCCGAGCGGACGGTGGAACTCCTGCGGGGGGTACGTCCCTCGACGCCGGATCGGTTCGTCGATCGGTTCGTCCGGCTCACCGACCAGTTGTTCGAAACGTGCGAGGAGTGAGACGAAAAGACGGCCTCGACGACCGCTGCGTGCCGTCTTCGATTTCGTTCGTCGTCGCTGGATCGGCAAAATGATACGGATAGCTCCCGTGAAACGGGCATGGAACTGCCCACCGCGCTCGTCCTCGCGGCGACGGAGTGGTCGGGAGTGCACTACTCGCTGCCGCTCATCGGAATCATCCTCGCCGCGGGCCTCGGGACGGCGACGCTGTTCGCCCTCAGCGTTCTGGCGTTCGTGCGGCGCCGAACCCGCCAGTACCTGCTCGTCACCGTCGCGCTCGGCGCGCTCGTCGTTCGATCGGTCGTCGGACTGGGAACCGTCCTCGCGATCGTCCCGATGCCGGTCCACCATCTCGTCGGGCACGGCTTGGACGTCCTCATCGCGGCCCTCGTCCTGTTCGCCATCTACCTGAGCGGCCCGGCCGGCCACCGACATCCTCCCCAGTCCAACTGAACGGAACCGCGGCCCGTCGGATTCGACGATCGGACCAGAACCTATAGACTAGTTCGCGACCGACGTTCGGTGCCGTATGACAGGACCTTCGCGACCCTCGACCGACGACACGAACGGTACCGACACGACGAGACGACGCGTTCTCAAGACGGGCGCCGGAGCGCTCGCGGCCGCCGGAGCCGTCCCGCTTCTCAGCGGATCGGCGGCGGCCCACTTCCCCGACCAACTCGAGATCGACGTCAGACCCGACTGTGAGAAGAACACGCTCGACCCGCACAGTCGCGGCGTCGTCCCGGTCGCCGTCATGCCGACGGAGTTCACCGACGAGAACGGCGAGACGGTCCGGTTCGATCCGACCGAGGAGGCCGTGCGCTATCGGTTCGGGGAACCCGCCGTCGTCGAGGACGGCGGCGGCGCTCGACCCGCTCACGACGGCCACGACGGATCCGACACCGACGGCGACGCGCTGGTGCTCCACTTCCCGATGGAGGAGACGGGGTTCGACGAGGACAGCACCGAGGGACGACTTATCTGGGAGCGCGACGAGTCCGGCGAACACGGCTATTCGGGGACCGACGAGGTGACCGTCACGGGCGGCGGATCCGGGAAGTAATCCCGGCCGCCGCGTGGATCAGCCGAGCGCGGACTCGATGGCCTCGCGCAGTTCGTCGACCGAGGGGTTCTGCAACGACCGGTCGTTGACGAAGACGGTGGGAGTGCCCGAGACGCGCCGTTGCTCGGCCTCGGCCTTGCTCTCTTTGACCTGCTCGCAGAAGGGGCCGCTCTCGATCGCTGTCCGTACCACCTCCTCGTCGGCGCCCAGTTCGGCGCCGAGCCCCGCGACGTTGTCAGCCGAGTACTCGTCCTGGAACTGGTAGACCTCCTCGACGAACGTGTAGTACGGGTCCGCACCCGCGTCCTCGAAGACCGCGAGCGAGGCGTTGGGGACCGCCCACGACCACGTCTCGTCCATCGGAATCGGAAGGTCGCGGTGCACGTAGGCGATCTCGCCGGTCTCGACGTAGTCGGCCTTGATCTCGGGAGCGGTGTCCTCGGCGTACCGGCGACAGTGGGGACAGGCGAAGTCCTCGTAGGCCGTGACCGTCACGTCGCTCTCGGGGTCGCCCGCGGGCGGCACCTCGACGCTTCGCTGCTCGCCCGAACATTCGTGCTCGTCGCTGCCGCTTGAGCCGCCGTTTCCGCCGCCGAGACAGCCCGCGAGCGTGCCCGCCGAGAGTGCGCCGGCGCCCGCGAGCAGCGCCCGCCGGGAGTATCTTTCCATACCCGATGGTTCGGGAGAAGGGGGTTAGGCCTGTCGCTCCGGCGGCGGCCTTTTCTCGCTCGGTCCCGTACCCTCCCCGTGCGCGAGTTCGCATTCGAGCTGTCGTTGTGCGCCCACCTCGAACGCGAGGACGACGAGCGAATCGTCGCTCGACAGCTCGGCGGTGCGGTCGCCTCGCCGGGGAGCCGGATCCTCGACGTCGTCCGTATCGATTCCGGCCCCGAGTTTGAGAAGCGCGCGGCGATCACTCCCGAACGGATCCCCGGCCCGGCGATCGAATCGGACGTCGGTACCGGACGAGCGCGCTACTGGAAGGACGCCTTCTCGATCCATCCCGAGCGCGCCCGTGGCGCCGTCGAGCGCGCGGTCGAGGTCGGATTCTTCGAGCGTGAACGCCGCGGCGGCCGGGAGTACGTCCGCCAGACGACCCGGTATCCCGACTGGTTCGGCGCGATCACCGCCATCGAGAACAAGCCCGATCTGGACTCGCCGGGCGACCTCGATCGCCAACTCCGACTCGACGCGAGCCTCGGGCTCGTCGATCGGGTGGTCCTCGCGACCGAAAGCTACGTGACCGGGGCCCATCTGAATCGGATCCCCGAGCCGGTGGGCGTCTGGCGGTTCGTCGACGGCGATATCGACGTGATCCGGGAGCCGACCCCGCTTGACGTCGAGGGGTGGGGCATCGAGCTCGGCGAGCGACGGCCGCTGCGAACCGACGTGACGCCGGTGTCGCCCGCCGAGAAGGCACGGAGACGCCGCCGGATCGCCGAGCGCGCCTACGGCAAGGGCTGGCGCTCGGACCCGCCGACACCGGCGTGCACCCACGGATCCGTCGGCGAGACCGCGGGTGCGAGCGTGCCGTACTGTACGTACTACGACCGGATCGTCAACCCCGGCGAGTGCGGACCCGCCTGTCCGGGTTACGAACGGACGAGCGCGCCCGATGTGGATCTGAGCGACGAGCGTGACCGCCGGACCCCCTGGGTCGCCGATCCGGAGGGCACGAAACGCCGGCAGGTCGGCCTCGATCGGTTTTAGGGTCCGTGAAGCGGGCCGTGTGGCGTCACCTGCGGGCCCTCAGTTCCCTGCTCGACGGTCGCGTCGACGCGAAACACCTCCGCGAGCAACTCCTCGGTGACGACCTCCTCGGGGCTCCCGCGCGCGTGGATCGTCCCCTCCTTGAGCGCGACCATGTGATCGGCGTAGCGGGCGGCCTGATCGATGTCGTGGAGCACGAGCACGACCGTGATCTCGCTGTCCTCCCGAAGGGTGCGGACGATCTCCATGACCTCCAGTTGGTGGTGCATATCGAGGAAGGTCGTGGGCTCGTCGAGCAACAGGACGTCCGTCTCCTGGGCGAGGGTCATCGCGATCCACACCAGCTGTTTCTGGCCGCCGCTCAGACTGCTGACCTCCCGGTCGCGCAGGTGGTCGATCCCCGCCAGATCGATCGCCGACTCGACGGCGCGTTCGTCCTCCCCTCCCACCTGCTCGAAGAACCCGCGATGGGGGTATCGGCCGTGATACACCAGGTCCTCGACGCTGATCGATCCCGGCGCGACGTTCTCCTGGGAGAGCAGCCCCAGCTTGCGGGCCAGTTCCTTGGCTCCGAGCCGGTGGATCTCCCGGCCGTCGAGGACGACCGACCCGCCGTCGAGCGAGAGCTGGTTCGCGAGGCCCTTGAGGAGCGTGCTCTTTCCCGACCCGTTCGGGCCGACCAGCGCGGTCACCTCCCCGGGAGGGACGACCAGCGACTCCCCGTCGATCACCGGGTCGGCGCCCCCCGAGTAGCCGATGGTGAGTTCCTCGCCGGCGAACGTCGCCCCCCGGCTCGGCTCGGTTCCGGGCTCGCTCATCGAATCGGGGCTCTCGGAGACGATCGATGCGTTCAGTCGTGTGTTTAGGCTCGTGTGTGTGGTCGTGTTCTCGGTCATCATATCTCACCCAGTTGCTGTTTCTTCCGCATCAGATAGAGGAAGTACGGCCCGCCGATCAGCCCGGTGACGACCCCGACGGGGACCTGGATCGGGGACAGGGCGAGTCGCGCGCCCGCGTCCGCGACGACCATCAGGGCCGGGCCGACGAACAGACATCCGACCATCAACTGCTGGTAGCCGCTTCCCACGATGTTCCGGACGATGTGGGGGACGACGAGGCCGAAGAAGCTCACGATGCCCGCCACCGAGATGGCGACGCTCGCGGCCAGGATCGCGACGGCCGACAGCAGGAAGCGGACCCGCTCGACGCGCATCCCGAGCGACCGGGCGGTCTGCTCGCCGAGCAAGAGGACGTTCAGCTGTCGGGCGCTCGCGAGTGCAGCCCCGATCGACACGGTGGCCGGAAGAATCGAGATCCGGACCTGTGCCCAGTCGGTACCGGTGAGCGATCCGGTTATCCACGCGATTCCCGTCTGGACCACGCCGATGTCGTCGACGAAGAAGAACAGCCCCTGCTGGAGCGACTGGAAGACCATGTTGACGATGACGCCCGCGAGCACGAGACGGACCGGGCTCGTACCGCCCTTCCAGGCGATCGTGTAGACGATCAGGAACGCGATCGCTCCGCCAATGGCCGCGATCAGCGGCAGGAACGGTCTGAGGCCGCTGAAGACGACCAGGGTCGCGAGCACCGCGAACCCGGCGCCGGAACTGACGCCAAGCACGAAGGGGCTCGCGAGCTCGTTGCGCGTCACGGCCTGGAAGATCGCCCCCGAGACCGCGAGCGTCGCGCCGGCGATCATCCCGACGAGCACCCGTGGCAGGCGGATGTTCCAGACGATCAGCGTCTCCCGGGAGAGATCGACCGACGCCGTCGAGAGTCCCACCGCCGAGAGCACCCGTGTCGCGAGGTCATCGCCCAGAAGCAGGTTGAGAATCACCTGCGGGTTCGTCCAGACGGCGGGATCGAACACGGCCCGCCACGCCTCGACGAGACCCATCGAATAGGCGCCGAAGCTGACCTGTAGTAGGCCCGCCAGAACCACGATGATCGTGCTCACGACGACGAGCGCCACCAACGAACCGTCGACAAGCCACGCGAACCGGCCCGCTTCCGTTTCCGCCTCCGTGGGGCCCTCGCCGCGTCTACTCGACACGATTCGTCCCCCGTTCGTGCTCGTTCGTTCGGCGTTCTCGACGTCGCCACATGGTCAGATCCGCCTCACGAGGCGGTCCTGGTGGTCGACGAGTCCTCCACGGTCATCACGACGCCGTGCGACCCGATCGCTCGCCCGTCGGACCCGTGTGGTCATCGTCCGTTGACGATCCCCGCCACGCGCTCACGGTCGAACAGTTCCTCCTCAACGTCGTAGACCTGTCCAGCGGCCCGTTCGGTGAGGACGAGGTTCGTGATCGGGCCCTGGTAGAGCGGGCCGCCCCGGTAGACGTCGCCGTTTCGGACGGCGGTGAGGCTGCTCGCGACGTCGTGGCCCTCCATGAACGAAACCACCGTCTCTCGGAACTCGGAGGCGGTCTTCGTCTCCTGACCCCGCAGGAGCAACACCTCCGGGTCGACCTCCAGCAGCGTCTCGTAGTCGATCTCGCCGCGACTGCTGTGGAAGTCCTGTACGTCCGACTGGGCCAGCGCGTCGCGAACCCCGAGGTCGCGCCACTGTTTGAAGCTCGTCCCCTCGTTGATCAGGTACGGGAGGAACGTCTCCGGCCGGTCGCCGTCGGCCCACAGCACGGCCACCTCGGGGCGGTCGCCCTCCGGGGGGACGATCTCCTCGATCCTGCCCTGGAACTCCTCGTGGAGCGTGGCGAACGCCTCGTAGCGCTCCTCTCGCTGGAACGCCTGCGAGAGCTTCTCGAAGGCCTCGTAGAGCGTGTAGTACTGATAGTCGTGCCACTCGTAGCCCCGCGAGAAGATGCTGTTCCCGAAGAAGGGACCGACGTTCTCGCTTATCTCGTCGACGTCCTCCCGTTCCCAGCCGTTGTAGCGGTTGAGCAGGAAGTTCGGGTCGATGACGTGGACGTCGGCGTCGAGTTCGTAGAACAGCTCCTTGCTCACGCCGTCCTGATAGAGGCCCCGCATCCCGCTTTTGTCCACGGAGACGTCCGGAATCCCGTCGTAGTACCGGGTGTAATACCGGCCGGTGAGCCACAGCGCCGCCGGCGGATCGCGACCGAGCGCGACCCCCATGTCGGCCCAATTCCCGTTGTTCGCGACCCACGTCTCGGGGACCGACTCGAACTCCACCTCGCCGACCGGCTCCATCGAAACCGTGTAGCTTTCGCCGTCCTCTGTCGAATTGCCGCCGTCGCCGCCACCCCCCTCGGAACCGCCGCCGGTACAGCCGGCGAGCCCGATCCCCATCGCTGCTCCCCCCGACAACAGTACGTTTCGTCGCGTCCGCACTCCCCCTGAACTACCCTCCATAGGGTTTAGGGCTGCCTAAAGACACATAGTACTTTCCGTTTTCGGTGGCCCTAATCCATCACCAGTCGCCCTCGGGGAAGTACGGCTGGGTCCACAGGGTCACCTGGAGGGTGACGGACTTGAACCAGGCGTGGAACATGTCGTTGACCTCCCCCTCGTCGTGATCACCGTTTTCGAGGAAGTCCCGGATCGTCGCCGTGATCGGGTAGATGAACGCGATCAGATACCGGGCGTGGATGTGATCGACGGCGTCGGCGTCGTCGGTTCGGTTCTTCTTCTCGCGGGTGTGGCGGCGTCCGATCTCGTACTGGTAGTTCAGCCACTCCTGGTCGTAGGGCGGGTTGCAGGTGTCCCGGATCCAC
Organism: uncultured Halobacteriales archaeon; assembly: GCA_964454105.1. Taxonomy (GTDB): domain Archaea; phylum Halobacteriota; class Halobacteria; order Halobacteriales; family Halalkalicoccaceae; genus Halalkalicoccus. The sequence continues at coordinate 11,449 of CAYVQH010000039.1, forward strand.
TGGCCGAAGCGCGCACGCACCCGTTCGAGGTACTCCTCGTCGGGGTTGCCCTCGCCGTCGGTGAAGTAGTAGACTAGATGGTCGTTCGCGCCGACGAAGTCGTACCAGAGGTCGAGGATCTCCTCGATCTGGGGTTCGAGCACCTCGCCGGCCTCCCTGAGCGCCTCCTCGTCCTCTTCGTCGAACATCACCGCCGCCTGTAGCTTCTCCAGGTCCTCCTCGTCGTAGGGCGCCTCGGGAAGCGATTCGTCGCCGTAGTCGTAGCCGGGTATCTCCTCGGACATCACGTGATCGACTACCACGGACGGCGACGTAAATCCGGGAGTAAGAGTGAAGCGAGTAGGTCCACGAAATCGAAGCACGATGGGGGAGGAACTCTGGGCGGTGCTCGGCTGCAAATGGAGCCGGCGGCTCGTCGAGTATCTCGCAAGCGGGGAGGCGCGGTTCAACGAGATCGAACGCGCCACCGCGGTCCCCACGAGCACCCTCTCGAACCGACTCAAACGGCTAGAATCCGCAGGAATCGTCTCCCGCGAGGTCGAGGACGCCTCGCCGCCGGCGGTACGCTATGGTCTCACCGAGGAGGGCGAACGCCTCGCCCAGCTGCTCGCTGAGATCGATCGCCTCGACGCTCAGAGCACGTAGCGCTCGCCGTCGATCGCGAGTGGCTCCTCGAAGGCCTCCCCGGGCGGGTAGAAATGTGCGAGGTGGACGAGTCGAGTTCGATCCGCGTTCAGCTCCTCGGCCAGATCGAGCGCCCCCTCGCGAGTCATGTGCTTGGTCCCGAAGGTCCGGGGCGTGCCGTCGGGTGCGCGATGGCGCCCGCCGATGGGGTGGTCCGCACAGAGCGAGGCGGGAACGATGGCGTCCGCCAACAGGAGGTCCGAGTTCGAAAGCGCCGCCCGAGAGCGGTCGGGCACGTCGTAGCTGGTGTCGCCGGTCAACGCGAGTTTCGATCCCTCGTGTTCGACGACGAGCCCGTAGCAGACGAGCGGCGGATGGTCGACCGGGACGAGCGTCACCTCGAACCCGCAGGTCTCGAAGCTCTCGAAGGGGGTGTGGTCGTGGACGGTGATCCGATCGAGGTAGTCGTATTTCTCGCGTATCGTGTCGGCGACGCTCTCGTTCATGGCGGGATCGACCTCGTTTGCCGCATGGACCGGGAGGTCGTCGAACAGCCGGTAGGCGTTTCCCAACCCGTCGAGGTGGTCGAAGTGGATGTGGCTGATGGCCATCGCGTCCGGCAGGGCGACCTCCTGGGTGAGAAACTGGTGGCGAAAGTCCGGACTGGCGTCGATCAGCAGCGACTCGCCGGTCTCCTCGTTTTCGACGTGAACCGAGAACCGGCTGCGCTCGACGCCGAGTTCGCGTGCGCGATCGCACGTCCCACAGTCACAGCCCGGCGTCGGGGTTCCGGTGGTGTCGCCGGTCCCCAGTAGCGTGACCTTCACGCGAGCCACCTCGTGGGGGTCGTGTGAGTGCCGAGAGCGCGATCGACTGCGCGCATCAGTGGTCGTGATCGTGGTCGTGGCCGTCGCTCGGAGACCCGCCCGCGACCAGCGCCTCGTGGTCGCCCTCGATCATATCGAGGTCCTTCAGCGTGTTTCGCTCCTCGAAGTCGGCGATCGCGTCGAGCAGGTCGCGCTGGGTGAGGGTGCGGCGGTTCTCGGTCAGCGCCTCCAACACCGCCTCCCGGAGCACCATCCGCAGGTCGCTGCCGGTCAGTCCCTCGGTCTCGTCCGCGATTTCCCCGGGATCGAACCCGGAGATCTCCATCTCGCGGGTGATGATCGAGAAGATGTCCCCCCGCATCCCGCGATCGGGCTTGGGGAAGTTGACGATCTCGTCGAAGCGGCGCCACGCCGCGGCGTCCAGTTGGTCGGGGTGGTTGGTCGCACCGATGAGCAGGACCTCGTCCTCGATCAGGCTCACCTCGTCGATGCTCTTGAGCAGGGTGTTGACCGCGCGCTTGATCGCGGCGTGCTCGTCGCTCTTTCTGGTCTTGGCGACGAAGTCGAACTCGTCGATGAAGAGGATACACGGCGAGAGCCG
>CAYVQH010000040.1:0-13347 GCA_964454105.1 uncultured Halobacteriales archaeon
TCGACAACTGCACGCGGCTGTGTCACTCCTCGACGGTCGCGGCGCTGAAACAGACCGTGGGCTACGGCGCGATGACCAACCGGATCGAGGACATCGGCAACACCGACTGCTACCTGATCACGGGCGCCAACACCACCGAGAGCCACCCCGTGCTCGCGACGCGGATCAAGCAGAACGCCCGCGACGGCGCGGATCTGTTCGTCTTCGACCCCCGGAGGATCGAGCTCGCCGATCACGCGGACCAGTACACCCGCACCGAGGGCGGCCACGACATCGCGTGGATCAACGGGATGATCCGCCACATCGTCGAGAACGACCTCCAGGACGACGAGTTCATCGAGGAGCGCACCCGGAACTTCGAGGCCGTCGAGGAGAAGGTCGGGGAGTTCACCCCCGAGAAGGTCGAGGAGCTGACCAACGTCTCGCCGGAGGAACTGGAGAACGCCGCCGAAACGATCGCCGAGGCCGACACCTGCGTGTTCGGTTGGGCGATGGGCATCTCCCAGCATACGTACGGAACGCAGACGGTGCTGGCGCTCGCGGACCTCGCGCTCGCGACGGGGCATCTGGGCAAGGAAAACGCCGGCCTCTCGCCGTTCCGCGGCCAGAACAACGTCCAGGGCGGGGGCGGCGACATGGGGCCGATCCCGGACAACCTGCCGGGCTACCAGGAGCTCTCGAACGACGACGTCCTCGATAAATTCGAAAACGAGTGGGGCGTCCGGCCGCCGGACGAGCCCGGCCTGCGCGTGACCGAGATGTTCGACGAGGTCGACGCGGGCAACCTCCGGGGGATGTACATCGTCGGGGAGAACCCCGCGATCTCGGAGCCCGACCTCAAGAACGCCCGCGAGAGCTTGGAGGAGCTCGACTTCCTCGCGGTCCAGGACATCTTCATGACCGAGACCGCCGAGTACGCCGACGTCGTGCTGCCGGCGGCGGCGATCACCGAGAAGTACGGCACCGTCACGAACACCGAACGGCGCGTCCAGATGGTCAGGCCGGTCGCCGACCCGCCGGGGAAGGCCCGCCCCGACTGGCAGATCGTCCAGCGGCTCGCGGCCCGGTTCGGCTTCGACTGGGGCTACGAGAACCCGACCCGGATCATGGACGAGGTCAACGAGCTGGTGCCGATCTACGGCGGGATCACCCACGAACGCCTCGAGGAGAACGGCGACGGGCTCCAGTGGCCCTGTCCCGACGAGGACCACCCCGGAACCGCGAACCTCTACACCGAGGAGTTCAACTTCGAGGACGGCAAGGCCCGCTTCGTCCCCGCGGATCTCGGCGACCCCACCGAGCTGCCCGACGAGGAGTTCCCGATCGCGCTCACCTCGGGGCGGGTACTCTATCACTGGCACACCGGCCAGCTCACGCGCCGCGACGAGGGGCTGATGAGCCACGTCGGCGAGAGCTTCGCCGAGATCCACCCCGAGACCGCGGGCAAGATCGGCGTCTCCGACGGCGAGTACGTCGAGGTCGAGTCCAAGCGGGGCTCGATCGTCGTCAAGGCGAAGGTCACCGACCGCACCGCGCCGGGGAAGGTGTTCATCCCCATGCACTTCGCGACGGGCGCGGTCAACGAGCTCACCCAGGAGGAGCTCGATCCCATCAGCCGCATTCCGGACTACAAGATGGCAAGCGTCAAGATACGATCCATGGGAGCCGATCCCGAGCGCGAACCGCTCGGCACACCCGGGGCGGCGGGCGAACTCGCCGATGACTGACCGGCCATCGCGTGCAGTGGACCTAATCGGACGTACAGCGAACGACCGACCATGGCAGACGAACTCACCGACGACCTGATCGGCAGGGACGTCGAAACGCAGGACGGCCAGCAGATCGGCACCGTATCAGCGATCGAGGGTGAGCAGTTCTACGTGAACTTCACCGGAACGGAGATGGAAAAGGAACGCCAACAGGAGGTCCACGCCGGCGACATCGACGAGATCACCGACGAGCGGATCGTTCTCGTACGGAACACCTAGGGAAGCGCCGAGAGTCCGAGTCCGAGCCCCAGCGCAAGCGCCGGCGCGTCGAGCCGGGTGAACGAGAGCGCCGGGAGCGTCGGGTTCCACGCGAAACACCGGGCACGAAGGGCGAGCGAGAGCCGATCTGCCCGCGAGAGCGCGCGATTCACGCCCGTCACCGCGAGCAGCGCCATCCGCTCGTGGACTGCTCGCTCGCCCGCCAGACGGACGGCCATCGCCTCCCGACTCCGGTTCAGGTCCGCGACCAGCAGCGGAAGGAGACGAAACACGACGGCGGTGCCCATTCCGAGGAACGCACCCGCCTTCCCCGGCACCGCCCACTGGATCGCCGCCTGCGACTCCCGGACGGGCGTCGAACGGACGTAGGCCGCCGAGACAAGCAGGATCAACAGCACCCGGTAGCTCGCGAGCGCCGTCTCCCGGGTCGCGGCGGCGTCGAAGCCGTCCAGGGAGAGCCCCGCGATGACGGGACCGACGACGAGGAACGGCAGGGCGAACCGATACGCGTGGAGTGCCTCGACGGGCGGGGTGTCCGCCGCGACGACGATTCCGAGTGCGAGCACCGTCAGCGCCCCGAGTCCCGTCGGCGTCGTATTGGCGAAGGCGGCGACCGCGAACCCGACCTGCACGGCGAGTTTCGTCCGCGGGTCGAGCCGGTGGGCGGGCGAGTTCCCCGGCGAGTAGCTCAGCATGGCGAGCGAACGCCCAGCCCGTCGAGATCGAGCGATCCGGGCGCCCCGTCCCGAACCACCCGACCCGCGGAGAGCACGACCAGCCGGTCGGCCAGCGAGAGGACGTCCCGCAGGTCGTGGGTGACGACGACGATCCCGGTGCCAGAGCGCTTGAGCGCCGCGAGACGCTCAAGCACCGACCGTCTCGCGGGTTCGTCCAGCCCGGTGAACGGCTCGTCGAGCACCAGGTGGGCGGGTTCCATCGCGAGCGCGCCAGCGATCGCCAGCCGCTCGCGCTCGCCGCCCGAGAGCGCCTCGATCCGCTCGGACTCCCGCCCATCGAGATCCACGGCCGCGAGCGCCTCCCCGACCCGCCGGTCGATCTCCCCATAGGCGAGCCCGAGGTTCTCCGGACCGAAGGCGACGTCCGCGCCGACGGTCGCGGCGACGAACCCGTCACGGGGGTTCTGAAAGACCATTCCGATCCGAGTGCGCGCAGCCACGAGGTCCTCGTCGACCCGCGTACCGTCGACACGCACCTCGCCGGCGTCGGGTTCGAGCAGTCCGTTCCAGTGGCGAACCAGCGTCGTCTTGCCCGAGCCGTTCGGTCCCGCGAGCACCAGAAACTCGCCGTCGGGGATCGAAAGCGAGACGCCGTCGAGCGCTCGCGTTCCGTCGTATTCGTGAACCAGTTCGCTCGTCTCGATCATGCGGCGGTGAGCCGGTCGCTGCGAACGATTCCGACGACGGCAGCCATCTTCACGATCTCGGCCGGCAGGAAGACGAGTGCCCCGGTCACGACCGCCTCGGGAAGCGAGAGGCCGAGCACCGCCATCAGCCCCGCGACGCCGGCCGCGTAGATCACCGCGACGCCGACGGCACACGCCGCGAGCAGACGAACGGTGCCAACCGCGGCCGGCGAGTCGACGGTCCGCCCGTGGGCGAGCGCGCCGACCGCACCCGCCGCGAACGGATACGACCAGAGGTAGCCCGCCGTCGGCCCGACGAGCGCTCCCAGGCCGGCCTCCCCGCCCGAGAACACCGGCGCCCCGACCGCCCCCGACACCAGATAGAGCACCATCGCTCCCGCTCCCCAGGTCGGCCCCAGGAACACGCCCGCGAGGAACACGCCAAGCACTTGGAGGGTCACGGGCGCCGGCGACAGCGGGAACGGGAACGAGACGTAGGCGAACGCTCCCGTCAGCGCCGCGAACAGCGCCGCCCGTGCGACGTTTCTCACCGTTCGATCGTGGACCAGTTCGACCGATTCCGTTCCCGTACTCATGGTCGTCTCACGTCCCGAACTCCCCGTCAACCCAGTTCAATCTTCGGTTGACGACCCTGCATATGCGGCCAACAGGCTTTATACCCAGCCCCCCCGAGAGAGGGGTCACGATGGACGAAAAAACGGAGGAGCTACGCGATCTATTCCTCGATGTCGCCGGCGAGGAGAGCGTTACCGACCAGCAGGAGGAGACCCCCGGATCGCTGACCGACGAGCAACCCGAGGACGAACGCCTCGACCGCGTCATCGATCGAATGCGTGACACCTACGCGTTCGAGACCGACTGGGACGACGAGGAGTACCGTCGGCTGGTGCGCGGGTTCTTCGAGGAGGAGTCGGACACCGCCCTCGCGACAGCCCTGTCGGTCGACGAGGAGTCGGTCTTTCGGGCGCGCCGGGACCTCCACCTGCTTCGCGAGAGCGATACGGAGTTCCCGTTCGAACTGCGCGAACTGCGCCGGCTGCGAAACGACGACGGGGACGTCGACCCGGCGGCCGAACTCGACGCCGACGAGGGGACGATCGAGCGGGCGACGGACGTGATCGAGACCCAGGACGAGACACGCACCGCGAACGACCGCTATCGCGACGAGTTCGAGGAGATAGTCACTGACGGCGACCTCTCGACACAACTGGCACGCGACGCCCAGGAGGACGGTCTCGCGGAGGCCACCGAAGGGATGGAAAACGACCTCGAGATGTGACGTTCCGACGCTGTAACGTTTATACCCGATGAGGGGACCAGGGTGGTCGTGCACGCCGCAAGCGATCTCGCGCTCGCCGCCTACTGCCCGCGACAGCTCTACTACCGCTCCCGGGACGACCGCGAGCCGCCACCGTCGGTCGGGAGACGCCGCGAACTCGCCTTCGAGTACGAGCGCTCGATCGGGGCCGACGACGCGGCTCTCGCCGAGGCCCCGATCGAACTCCGGCCCGAGCAGTACCGCGCGACCCTCCGGCGCACCCGCGATCGTCTCGACTGTTGGGACGCCCTCACCGATCCCTCCCGACGGGACGTCCTCCTCACGGGCCGCGAGTGTCGCGGGATCGCCCACAAGGTCCTCGAAACGCCGCTCGCACCGTCGTACGTCTCGCCCGGCTCGCCGCCCGAAAACGGGGTCTGGGAGCCCCACTCGGTGCGGGCGGTCGCGCTCGCGAAGGCGCTGTCCTGGGAACGCGAGCGCCCCGTCGAGACGGCGTTCGTCGAGTACCCAGCCCACGGCGTCGTCCGACGGGTATCGCTCACGACCCGCCGCAAGGCGGCCTACCGTGGCGCGATCCGTGCGGCCGAGGCGATCGACGGCCCGCCGCCGCGTCTGAAGAACAGCGCGAAGTGTGACTCGTGTGCGTACCGCGAGCGCTGTGGGACCCGTACCCGGTCGCTTCGCTCACTGCTCGGCCTGTAGCCAGGTCTCGATCTCGTCCGCGAGCGCCCCTCGGCGGTGGATCTCGCCGCGCTCGACGTCGACGACGGTGCTCTCCTCGCCCGCGGTATCGCCGCCGTCGAGGACGCAGGCGACGGCCTCGCGGACGTCGCGATCGAGGTCCGCGACCCGCCGGACGCTCGGATTCCCGCTCCGGTTCGCGCTGGTGGACGTGATCGGAGCCGTATCGGCGAGCAGTGCCAACGCGCCGTCGTGGTCGGGGATCCGGATCCCGACGCGTTCGCGGCCCGCGGTGAGCACCTCGGGCACCTCGGGGCCGGCCTCGACGACGACCGTGACCGGTCCCGGCAGGAACTCCCGCATGAACGCCCGCTCGCGGTCGGTGAGCCGGGTGTGGCGTGCGGCGGTTTCGACGTCTGGAACGGCCATCGACAGGGGGTTCGAGCGCGGACGACCCTTGATCTCGAAGACGCGCTCGACGGCCGCGGGGTCGAGCGCGTCCGCACCGAGCCCGTAGACCGTCTCGGTGGGATAGACGACGCATTTCCCGTCGCGGATCGCCCGTGTCGCTCGTTCGATGTCCATGTCTCGTCGGTCGTTCGCGGCCCCCTATAGCGATTCGATCGCGTCCTCGATCTCGTCGTACGGCGGGAAGTCGGGCCACTCGCTCGCGACCCAGACGTACTCGACGACCCGGTCCTCGTCGAGCAGGAAGACCGCGGGTCGGGGCTCGCTGATCCCCGCCATCCCGTCGAGCGAGTGGTCGATGCCGTACTCGCGTGCGACGCCGTTTCCGGGGTCGCTGAAGAGTTCGTAGTCGATCCCGCGGTCCTCGATGAGGTCCTTGTGCTCGTAGGGCGTCGAGATCGAGAGTCCGACGATCCGCACCGAGTCCCAGCCCCGATCGCGGATCTCGTTCCAGACGTAGGTCGTCGGGAACGCGCCGTCCATTGGCGTGAACACCAGCAGGACCGGTCCCTCGCTCGCCACCGCCGACAGGGAGGCGTCCTCCCAGTACTCGGCGTTGACCAGCGGCCGGGTGAAGTCGGGGGCCGTCTCGCCGATCGCGGGGTGTTCCGCCGGCCCGAGGTCGATGACGTCGAACTCGACCATCAGGCGGCCTCCTCGCCGTAGGTTCGGTCGAGATACTCGACGACGTTCGCGCTCTCGGCCATCGTTACCCCGGTGTCCTCATCGACGATCACGGGGACGGTCCGAACGCCGCTGACCCGCTTGACCGCGTTCCGTTCGGAGTGACGCGGCTCGACGAACCGCGAACGGTACTCGAGGTCGTATTCCTCGAGTTTGCGGGCGACGCGCTCGCAGTAGGGACACGCCTGGAGCCGATAGAAGGTGATCGGCGGTTGGCTCATGGGGCCACTACACGCTCGGGCGGCCTAAACGCTTCCCCGCGTTTCGGTGCGGAGAAACGTTTAATCCCGCGGCGTTTGAAGGACGAGTACCGAATGGAGTTCTCGCTTCTCGCACAAATCGACGCCCTCGGAATCGAGTTCACGTCCGAGATGGTGACGACCCTGGGAATCGCCACGATCGTCGTTCTGGTCGCTCTCTCGGCTTTCTTCTCCTCCTCGGAGATAGCACTGTTCTCGCTCGCCCAACACCGCATCGACACGATGGTCGAGGAGGACCTCCCGGGTGCACAGATGGTCAAGTCGCTCAAGAGGGATCCCCATCGTCTGTTGGTAACGATCCTCGTGGGTAACAACATCGTCAACATCGCGATGTCGGCGATCACCACGGGACTGTTGGGGCTGTATTTCAGCGGCGCCGTCGCCGTCGCCATCTCCACGTTCGGAATCACCGCGATCGTCCTGCTGTTTGGAGAGAGCGCCCCGAAGTCCTACGCCGTCGAACACACCGACACTTGGGCCCGGCGGGTCGCCCGCCCGCTGAAGTACGCCGAGTATCTGATGTATCCGCTGGTCGTCCTGTTCGACTACCTCACCCGTCAGATCAACCGCCTCACCGGCAGCACCGGCGGTGCGATCGAGACGGCCTACGTCACCCGGGACGAGATCCAGGACCTGATCGAGACCGGCGAGCGCGAGGGGGTCATCGAGGAGGACGAACACGAGATGCTCCAGCGCATATTCAGATTCACCGACACGATCGCCAAGGAGGTGATGACCCCCCGACTGGACATGACCGCCGTCAACGTCGAGACGCCGGTCGAGGAGGCCATCGAGACCTGCGTCCACAGCAACCACGAACGCCTCCCGGTCTACGAGGGCAACCTCGACAACGTCATCGGGATCGTCACCATCCGCGATCTGGTCCGTCACTCACACTACGGCGAGGGCGACCTCTCGCTTTCGGATCTGACGACGCCGACACTGCACGTCCCTGAATCGAAGAACGTCGACGAACTGCTCGCCGAGATGCGCGAGGACCGCCTGAACATGGTGATCGTCATCGACGAGTTCGGCACCACCGAGGGGCTGGTGACGATGGAGGACCTCGTCGAGGAGGTCGTCGGCGAGATCCTCGAGGGCGGCGAGGACGAACCCGTCGAACGTCTCGACGAGAACACCGTCGTCGTCCGCGGCGAGGTCAACATCGACGAGGTCAACGAGGCTCTGGAGATCGACCTCCCCGAGGGCGAGGAGTTCGAGACGATCGCCGGCTTCATCTTCAACCGGGCGGGACGGCTCGTCGAGGAGGGTGAGTCGATAGCCTACGACGGCGTCGAGATCACCGTCGAACAGGTCGAGAACACCCGGATCATGAAGGCCCGCGTCGAACGTGGCGCGGTCGAGGAGCCGGCCGAGGAGGACGAGACGAACGCGGGTCCGGACGTCGAGATCGACCAGTGAGCGGGGCCTACAACACCGCCAGCGCGAGCGTCAGGATGCCGTACCCGAGCACGATCGAGAGCGCGAGCGATCCGATCCAGGCCAGCACCGTATAGCCCATCTTCGCGCGACTCACGCCCCCGCCACCGGCGGCGTAGCCCGCGCCGACGACCGCGCTGACGATGATCTCGTTGAACGAGACCGGGACGCCGAACAGGACGGCGGCCTGCGCGATCGCGAAGGAGGGGATGAGCGCGGCGATCGAGCGCCGGGGGCCGAGCGAGGAGTAGTCCTGTGCGATCGCCTTGATCATGCGTGGCGCGCCGGTCCACGATCCAGCGAGCAGCCCGAGTCCGCCGCCGACGAGGATCGCTGTCAGCGAGAGGTCGAACGGGTCGAGCAGGGGCAGGAGCGGTCCGATCGCGAGTCCGACCTGGCTACCGCCCGCGGAGAAGGCGACCAGTCCGCCGAGCGTGAGCAGGAACCGCCGCTGGGCGCCGGCGGCGTCGCGATCCATATCGCGTCCGATGGCCAGCGCACAGACCAGCGCCACCGCCAGGGAGACCCCCACCACGCCGACGTCGATCCCGCCGACGCTCGGTTCGCCGAGCGCGACCGCGGCGGTCAGCGCGACCGACTGGCTCGCGTCGGGCGGGCCCAGCAGCGCGAACTCGATGTTCGCGAGCAGGAGGCCGATCACCCCCGCCAGGAGGGGGACGGTGCGGCGTTCGGGGATCCCCTCCGCCCGGAGCAGGCGCGCGGTGCCGTAGGCGACCCCGCCGCCGATAAAGGGCGTGAGAACCCAGAGCGTGACGATCTCGGCGTACTTCGCCCACGCGGGATCGCCCCCGAGCGCGAGGCCGACCCCGACGATCGCCCCCGTCACGGTGAACGCGGTGGCTATGGGATAGCCGGTGAAGACGCCGATCGCGACGAGCGTGGCGGCGGTGAGCAGGCCAACGGCTGCTCCCTCGCCCGAGAGAGCCACGCCCCGAATGAGCTCGCGTCCGACGGCCTCCGAGACGTTCGCACCCTGCAGAACGGCGCCGGCGAACCCGAGGATCCCGACCAGAAAACCGGCGCGCATGACCGAGACGGCGTTGGCACCGACGGCCGGGGCGAAGGGCGTCGAGCCGCTGGAGCCGGCACCGATCGCCCACGCCATGAAGAGACTCGCGAACGCGGCGATCAGGACGGTGAGGAGGGTCCCGGCATCAACCATTATCGTCAGTCGCGCGCTTCGCCATTAAGGGCTATCGGTCCCCGTCCTCGGCGAGCGCCGTCGCCGTCTCGCGTTCGGCTTCGGTCGTTTCGACCCCCTCTGCGAGCTCGGCCGACTCGATGTGGTCGATCAGTTCGTCGGCGGGGCTCTCCTCGTTTTCGGGGGTCGCGGTCGTCGCCTCGATCTCTGCATCGGTCGTCTCGACGCCCTCCGCGGCCTGGACGGTCGTGACTTCCTTCTCGCTCTCGACGTGCCAGCGGTCGATCGTGTCCTCGTACTCCGCGAGCCGTCGTGAGACCTCCTCCTTGCGCCGGTCGTCGTTGACGTTGACCTCGAAGACGAACTCCGGGACCTCCCCACGGGTCGTGCGCTGGAGGTTCGCGCTCACGAGTTCGTTGTCGAAGTAGTACGGCGCGAGCTGGGTCATCACTTTCTGATAGACGGTGTCCTCGACCGCTCGCAGCGCCTTTCGGCTCGCCGAATCGGCCGCCCGTGCGACGTACCCGATCGACTCTCCCCACTTGTCGACCGCCGCGTCGGCATCATCCTCCTCGAGGCTCTCGTAGGACTCGGTGAGGCGCTCGCCGGCGGTGCGCAGGTCGTCGTCCGGGTTCTTCCCTTCCTTCTCGCCCTCGCCCTCGCCGATGCTCGCCTGGGCGGCGGTCTTCTCGCTGACGTCCGTGTCGATGCGCTCGTGGGACTTCGGCCGCCACTCGTTCCACTCCTCGAACGCCGGACCCGAGACGCCGTCCTCGCGAAGCGCGCGGGTGATCCGCTCGCCGTGTTCGACGATTTCCGCCCACCGCCCGCGTTGCTTGAATCCCGAGATTGTCTCTTCCATTAGTATTATGTCACTATTGCTGAATATATAGCTCTTGGCCTTGCGCCCACTACCGGCCGTAGATCAGTCGCTCGCCCACCGAATCGAGCCATTCCTTCGCCCGACTCGCGGCGACGTGGTGCAGCGAGGTCCGGCGCAGTTCCTCTTCCGTCATCTCGATGCGATCCTCGCCGAGGACGTCCCGGTCGCTTTCGGTCGCGTCGACCACGGTCGTGATGCTGCATCGACCGCAGGCCTCGGTCTTCCTCTCGTCCATCTCATCCATCGTACGCGGTCCAGCCGGTTATAGCTTGTCGCGACAGGATGGAGCGTGCCAACGTATTTGATCGTCGCCCGCTACCCGCCGGTATGGGCTATCAGGTTCTCGACCCCGAGACCATCGATCCGACGCCGGACCGACCGTGCGTCCACCGTTCGATCGACGACGCCGCCGGCCTCTCGGCGGTCGCGATGAACGTCTACGAGGCCGACCCGGGCGAACAGCTCCCGCTTTCCTACCACTACCACGACGAACAGGAGGAGGCGTTCTACGTCCTCTCGGGGACGCTGTCGGTCGAGACCCCCGAGGGCGTGCGTTCCGTCGAGGCCGACGAGGTCTTCGTCGCCGACTCCGACAGCCCCCACCGGGCGTACAACGCCGACGATGCGGAAGGACCGGTTCGGGTGCTCGCGATCGGCGCACCGCCGGTCGAGGACGACGCCCACCCCTACGAGCCCGAACGATGAGTGCCGGCGTCGAGGGGCCCGACGCGGTTCCCGAGTGGGACGACGAGTATCTGGATCGGGTCGCCGACCGCCTCGCGGCCAGCTACGACCTCGAAAAGGACCGCGCGGTTCGGGGCGAACGATTCGATCTCCACGGCGAGATGACGCTCCGCAGTCAGAAACACTTCCTCCACCCGTCGATCTCGTTCGCCCACCACGAATCGGCGGAACACCTGTTCGTTCGTCGGGTCGACCGCGTCCGGCCGGCGGATCTCGATCGACTGGTCGATCTGGGCCACGACCTGGCCGACGAGTGGATCGTCCCCTCGGACGAACACTACAGCACCGACTTCACGTTCGCGCTCGTAGCCGACGAGCTCGGGGAGGGGATCCGCGAGCACGTCTCGGGCTTCTCGGACCGGACCCTGCTGAAGTTCGGCTACAACGGCCACTACGAGATCAACCTGCTGGTCGTCGCGCCCGACGACGAAGCGCTCGTCGCCAGCGAGAACGCCGACGTGGCGGCGGCGTTCGCCACGTGGGATCGGATCGAACCGGAGAAATCGGGACTGTTGGCTCGAATCGCGAGCCGGCTGCGATAGCGCCCGATCGCGTTCGGTCCTTGATGACCGCTCGGGGACCGGCTCGATCGGCCGGAACGGCTATTATATATCAGACATATTTACGGTCCATGTGGCTGTTACAACTTCCCGGCGGACAGGAACTCGGCGTGATCGCCCTGTTCGCTTTCGTGCTGTTCGCTCTCGCGTACACGCTTCAGCAGTTCGTGGGTGGATTCCGAGCCGATCGCGAGTAGGGCTCCGAGCCGGCTTGGAACCCTCGTATCACGCTCTTCTCCCCGACTGACTGTCGATCCCTGAGCCAGTCAGTCAGTCGTCCTCCGCCGTCCCGCCGTCGGCCGCGACCGCCTCACTCGACCCGCGAGCCGTCCGCAGGTTCCGGTAGCCCAGTCTGATCAGCGACAGCGCGAGGCCGACGAGCGTGGCGATGATGAGGACCTGTGCGACCGCCGAGACCTGTCCCAACAGCGTGGTTTCGGCTTCGGCGGTGATCCCCAACAGTCGCCCGCCGATGACCTGATAGCCACCGACCCAGAGGAGGCCGGAGATCGAGATGACCGCCATCAGTGCCATCGGCACGCCGGTGCTGAGCAGCTGCTTGGACTCGTCCCAGTTGGCGAGCCAGACGGTTCCGGTCAACAGCGCGAGCCCCGCGAGCAGCTGGTTCGCGCCGCCGAAGAGCGTCCAGAGGTCCTCCCATCGGCCGCTTCCCAGCAGGAAGAACGCCACCAGCGCGATGACGCTCGTGTTGACGTACTTGTTCGCGGCGTAGCTCTCGACGGTCGTCTCGGGGGTGCCGACGATCTCCTCCATCATGTAGCGACCCAGCCTGACGGCGGTGTCCATGCTCGTCAACAGGAAGCTCGCCAGCACCAGCGCCATGAACACCTCGCCGATCAGCAACGGGACCCCGAGGGCGGTGAGGATGACGCCGCCGCCTTCCGCGAAGTTCGGCAGCGCCAGCCCGATCCCGCCGCCGGATGCCGGAATGGCGATCAGCGCGACCGCACACAGCGCGACGGCCGCGAGCAGCCCCTCCGCGAGCATCCCGCCGTAGCCGATCAACCGGGCGTCGCTCTCGCGGTTGAGCTGTTTCGCGGTCGTCCCCGAGGAGACCAGCGAGTGAAAGCCGCTGATCGTCCCGCAGGCGATGGTGACGAAGAGCAAGGGGAAAAGCGGCATCATCGCCGGCAGGAACTCCGCGAGCGGGCTGCCCTGTCCGAAGAACCCGTACCACGCGCCGATCTGGATCTCCAGCGGCTGGGCGGTCGACGTGAGGAACGTGCCCGCGATCACCGCGAGCAAGGAACCGCCGACGCCGGCGTACAGCAGGAACGACGAGAGGTAGTCCCGCGGCTGGAGCAGCGTCCACACCGGAAGGATGCTCGCGGCGCCGCCGTAGACCAGCATCGTGACGACCCACGCGGCGATGTTCTGGCTCCCGAGCAAGGCAAACGGGAATCCCCCGAGGAGGACGAACGTTCCCGCGGGGTAGTCGCCCGGGACGAGCGCGATCGGGTACTGGATGCCGACCCAGACCGAGGCGAACACGCCCGCGACGAAGATCGCCGTCCCGACGCCGAACGGAAGGCCCAGTTGGTAGAGCCAGACGCCGAAGACGACCGCGAGCCCGATGTACAGCACGCTCGCGGTCGCCGCCTGCGGATAGGCGTTGAAGACGACGCCGATGACCAGCGCGAACACCGCGACCACGAGGATGATGAGTAAGAAAGCGAACCACAACAGCATGTCCTTGCCGCGCTCGCCGACGTACTCGCCGATGATGTAGCCGATCGATTTGCCCTCGTGGCGCAGGCTCGCCGACAGCGAGGTGAAGTCGTGAACGGCACCCA
>CAYVQH010000041.1:0-13159 GCA_964454105.1 uncultured Halobacteriales archaeon
AGATCTACGGCGAGCTGGGCTTCGACTTCGTCTGGCACGACCTCGAACACGCCGGGCCGTCGCCGCGCGACGCCGACGCGCTCGCGGGCCTGCTCCGGGCGGCCGACGCCGCCGGAACCGAACTCCTCGTCCGGGTCCCCTCGCCGGACCCGGCGACGATCCGTAAGACGCTCGATACCGGCGTTCGGAACCTGTTCGTCTCGCACGTCGAGTCCGCCGAGGAGGTCCGCGAGGCGGTCGAGGCCGCCCGCTTCGAGTACGACGGTGCGCCCGGAAAGCGGGGCTTTGCGAACCCGCGGGCGAGCCGCTGGGGTCGAACGGAGGACTACGTCGCGAGCGAGGACCGCGAGACGATGATCGGCGTCACGATCGAGGAACCGGCGGCCGTCGAGGCGATCGACGAAATCCTCGCGGTTCCCGAACTGGGGTTCGTCTTTCTCGGCCCCCTCGACCTCGCGGTAGCGATGGGCCATCCCGGCGAACCCGACCACCCCGAGGTTCAGGAGGCGGTCGAGACGGTCGTCGAGGCGGCCCACGATTCGGACGTGGCGATCGGCGGGCTGGGCTTCGGCGAGGACGACGTCGCCGAGAAGATCGACGCGGGCTATCAGATCCTCCATACGGGCTCGACGACCGCCGCCGCGGCGGGAGCGCTCGAATCCTGGCCCGAGGAGTTCGGGGACGGCTGACTACGACTCGCCGGTTACGAACGCGTAGAGGTCGTCGGCGTCGGTGGTCAGACCCTGTCGGGCGAAGAAGTTCGCGACGTTCTCGCAGTCCCGCCGGAGGAACGCCTCGGAGTTGGGGTGGTGGACGGTGACGGCCTGTCCCATGTCGAGGAAGACCAGTTGGCCCTCGTGGAAGACGATGTTGTACTCCGAGAGGTCGCCGTGGATCAACCCGGCCTCGTCGAGCCGGCGCATGTACTCACGGACGACGTTGTAGGCGGTCTCGGGGTTCTCGATGTGGACCTCGTTGAGCCGCTTTGCGCGCTCGCCGTCGGTCGCGATGTACTCCATTACCAATACATTGCGCTCGACGGCGATCGGCTTCGGCACCCGAACGCCCGCCTTCCGCGCGCGTTCGAGGTTCGCGTACTCCTTTCGGGTCCACGCGAGCACGACCCGCTTCTTGTCGCCGCCGAACTCCTCGAACCGGGGGTCGCCGATGAGGTACTCGCGCATGTCCTTGAAGTCGCTGGCGTTGATCCGATAGACCTTCACCGCGACCTGCTCGTCGGCGCCCATCGCCTCGTAGACGTTCGCCTCCTTTCCGGTGGAGATCGGCCCCCCGAACGCCTGGAGGTGGCCGTGATGGACCAGCTGGTAGAGCGCCAGCAACGTCGCCTCGTCGAAGACCGACGCCTCGACCTTGAACTGGTCCGCGTCCTTGATCCGTTTACGAAACTGGTCGAACTCCCGGTCGCGCTTCCTGGCGACGCGGTCCTCCTCGGTGTCGGAGACGTCGATCTCCTCCCACTCGTCGCCGACGCCCTCTGCGCCCTCCGGATCGAGCAGTCCGAACTCGCCCTCGATGTCGCTCATACACTTCCTACAGGTGCCAGCGGTAAAAGTCCGCTACACCAGGGAGTCGAAGCCGACGGAATCGTGATCGTTCCTCGACTACTGGATGTGGCCTTCGCGACGGAGTTGGTCGGCGTCGCTCTTCTCGTAGCGCCACTCGATGTCTGCCTTCTCGTCCTGCCAGTCCCAGGGTTTGATGAGCACGACGTCGTCCTCGCGGATCCAGACGCGCTTTCGCATCCGTCCGGGGATACGAGCGGTTCGCTCCGTGCCGTCGGCACACCGAACCTTGACCCGGTTCGCACCGAGCATCTCCGTCACGGTGGCGAACACTTCGTCCTCGTCGGGCATTCGGAGGTTCTTCGATTCCCCTCGCTCGTTGTCGCTCATGGGTCGAGTTTCGACTGGATGACGGTTAAATCCGCCGGAGGTGCGTGTCAGGAGGTTTATGTCGAACCCGGTCCCACCATCACCATGCTCGGTCGTCTCGGCGCCGGCGGTATCGTCGGACTGATGCTCGTGCTCGCCGGTCTCGCCCTCGTCGCCCTCGAAAACCTTCTGATCGCCGGTGGGCTCGTACTCGTGCTGGTCGGATTGGGCCTCGCGGTGAAGTCCCTTCTGTCGGGGATGCTCTCGGCGTTCGGGATGGGCGGGGGCGGCGGGATGTTCTGAACTCAGCGGCTCTCGGCGCGGTGTTCGCTGATGACCTGATCGACCATCGAGGCGTTTTGCTCCCGGCGGCGCTGTTCGGCGCGCTCGTGCCAGCCTTCGATGACGGCCTCGACCTCGCTCTCGCGGGCGACAGCGAGTTCGTCGACCTCCTGGACGGTGACCTCCTCGGCCGGTCCGACCGGGATCCCCTCCTCGAAGAGGATCTCGTCGGCGCTATCGGAGAGCCCGCCGCGTTTGAGCACGACCCGCGGCGAGACCGCGGCGAGGCGTTCGGCGGTTCGTGGCCCCGCGCCGCTGGCGTCCCGAAGCAGGACGACGTCGTCCTCGGAGAGCCCGTAGGCCTCGTCTGCGGCCTCGATCGCGCCGAGGGTGAACTTCTCTATCGGCTTGACCGAGACCAGATCGCGCTTCTCGCCCTCGACGTCCGCGAAGTTCGAGTGATCGAGCTTCCAGAGTTCCTTGAGCCGGTCGAGCTTCCCTTCGAGTTCCGCTCGGGCCTCGCGAGCCTCGTCGCGCTCGCGCTCCAAGCGGTCGCTCTCGCGCTTCAGGCGCGTGACCTCGCGGTCCTTGCGGACCTCCGTCCGCTCCTCGCTGCGTCGCTGTGTGAGTTCGTCCTCGAGTTCGGCGATCCGGTCGTCCTTCTCCTCGACGGTCCCGCGAAGGTCGTCCGCGTGGTCCGTGAGCCGCTCGACCCGGGTTTCGAGCTCCGCGATGCGCTTCTGTTCGGGGCTGCGCTCGGGCTGGGTGTGCTCGGAGGACTCCCCCTCGTCGCTCTCCTCCTCCTCCTCGTATGAGTCCAGCACCGCCTCGACGCTCTCGCCGCCGACGACCCGGGCGATCACCTCGCCGCTGTCGATCCGTGCGGGCGTCTTCCGTGCAACCCGGCGGAACTGCTCTTCGTGATCGTCGTGAGCGAAGAGCGCCGCGGCGGTCGCGTCCCGCTCGTGGTCGTTGTCGTAGCCGACCTCGCGGGTGCGGTGTTGTTTCTCGTCGACCGGCAGGTCCGTCTCGGGAGTCCAGCCCGCCGCATTGAAGCTCCGTCGGAGCTTCTCGACGGTGTTGGGCATCGGCGTCACATCGGCGGCGACGAGGAAGGGTCGACCGCGCTCGACGATCCACTCGATGACCGCGGCGGTGTCGGCGGTTCGCGTACTCAGGACGTCGAGCACCTCGCCGCCGATTCCGACGATCGACACCGCCGTCGTCGTGCCGGGGTCGATCCCGACGAGGACGTGATCGCGCCGTTTGGCGAGCGGCTCGAACTCGATGCCGTCCGTTCGCTCGCGCTCGATCTCGACGCGGGTGTCGCCCGCCCGCCCCGACGAGACCGGGATCTCGTGGGGATCGGCCTCGACCGTGAACACGGCGTTCGAGTAGCCGCCGTACTTCTCGGTGACGTCCGTCCCGTAGCTCAGACCGGCCCCGTCGAGGTCGGACTCGATCTCGCGGGCCCGTTTCTTGACCGCACCGTGGATCCGTCGAGTGTAGCGATCCGCGCTCCAGCCGCCCTTGCCGGTCGAACGCCCCCGAGAGACCTTGATCCGGGTGGTGTTGGTGAACGCCGAGACCTCGTGGCCGACGTTGCCCGCCGCGAGCCGGGCGGCCGCCTCGGCCTCCTTCATCGGCTTCTTCCCGTAGGGGACGCCGTGGCGTGAGGCCACCCGCGAGAGGGGTTCGGGCCGTTGTGCACCCGTCACCTGTACCAGCTTGGTCTCGCTCGGCAGCTCCCGCAGAAAGCCCACGAGGGCGTCCTTGTCGGCGGCGAGCTCGTAGACGTTGTCCGTCGCGAGGATCGCCGGCTCCTCGCGGTCGATCAGCCGCCGGAGCTTTCGATACGAGACGACGTCCCGATCGATGTGCTCGCCGTCGAACGCGACGACGGCGTAGGATGGTGCGTCGCCCCGGACGTCGCCGCTCTGGACGTCGACGCCGAAAATCAGCGTGTCGAGGGCACTCGTTCGCGCGCTCACGGCCGTCGATACGAATGCGAGATATATTAACGATGCGCCGGTCGTGAAGCGGGCCGGTTCGTGTCTCCCGTGTCACACGCCCGATCGCGTGCGGTTTTCGGCTCACTCCGGAAACGGCACGTCGACCTCCAGTCCGTCCTCGGCGACGAACGCGTCCTCGAACTCCTCGCTCGCCTCGCGGGCGAGCCGGGAGGCGTCGCCGGCGTAGCGCGAGGAGACGTGCGTCAGCGCGAGGCGCTCGGCGCCGGCGCGAGCGGCGAGTTCGCCGGCCTCGCGGGCGGTGGCGTGGCCCGTCTCGCGGGCGCGTTCGTCCCAGTCGTCGCCGAAGGTCGCGTCGTGGATCAACAGGTCCGCGTCTTCGGCGGCCTCGCGGACCGCCTCGACGGGGCGGGTATCGCCCGTATAGACGACCCTGCGGCCGGGACGGGGCTCGCCCACCACTTGGTCGGGCTCGACGACGGTACCGTCCGCCAGTTCCACCGTCTCGCCGGCGTGGAGCCGGCCGAACTTCGGGCCGACGGGGACGCCCAACTCCTCGGCGCGCTCGCGGTCGAACCGACCCTTTCGGTCGTCCTCGACCAGCGTGTACCCCACCGACCGGGTGCGATGCTCCGTCCGAAAGGTTCGGACCTCGTAGTCCTCGCCCTCGTGAACGGCCTCGCCGGGGTCGACCTCGCGGACCTCGACGGGAAAACCCAGCCGGGCGTCGAGCGCGCCCACGAGGTCCTCGACCGTGCGGCGGGTCCCTCGGGGTGTGTGGATCGAAAGCGGGGCGGCCCGATCGTTGAAGTCGAGCGTCTGGAGCAGTCCCGGCAGGCCGAGCACGTGGTCGCCGTGGACGTGCGTGAGGAGGATCGCCGAGATCGAGAAGCCGGTCGAGAAGCGCATCATCTGGCGCTGGGTGCCCTCGCCACAGTCGAACAGCAGCTCCTCGCCCTCGCGGTTGACGTGGATCCCGCTCGGGTTGCGCCGCGCCGTGGGAACCGCGCCGCTGGTCCCCAGAAAGGTCACGCGTAAGGTCATTGGCAACTCTGCGGGCGGCGCGCCTAAACGGGTGTCGGATCCGGTTCTACTCGTCGTTGAACTCCGATTTGAGCGCGCCCAGCTCCGCGATCCGCTCGGCGTGGGCGTTGTGCTGGTGGATCGACTCGTCGTTGGACTGTTTCATCGTCACGACCGCGTCGTCGTGCAGGTCGGGGAACTCCCGGATGACGCCCTCGGCCATCGCGCGCACGCAGTCCTCGACGAACTTCGCGTCGGCGTGGGACTCGTAGGTCATGTGGTCCTCGTCGGGGCGTTTCGCGAGGTTGTAGATCCGTGCGCTCATCGAGTCGCGGGCGACGTCGATCAGATCGCGGAGGTCGACCTCGGGTGCGCCCTCGCTCTCGACCGTCAGCGTGGCGTGGCCGCGCTGGGAGTGGCCCGGCTGGGGCACCCGATCGAGGAACTCGGTGATGGTCCCGTCGTCGACGTCGAGCTCCTCGAGCGTGTCCCGTGCGCGGGCGGCGGACATCCCCTGCGAGCACGGACAGACGGTCATTCCCGTGACTCGAGTCCCGATCTTCTCGCGGGTGCCCTCCTCGGTCGCGGTGGCCCCGGCGATGATGTCGACGGTGCCCTGGGTCTCCCGGTCGCTCTCGGGGGTCCGGTCGCGGGTCATGTACTCGGCCTCCATCGAGACCTCCGCACGCGAGGTGTAGTCGTGTTTCGAGAGCAGGCGTTCGGCGGCGTCGCCACAGACGTCCTCGACCCGGTAGTTCGGCTCGTCCACCGCCTCCTCCAGCACCTCGTTGATGACCTCCATGTTCCGGCTCATGTCGGCGCCCTTGCGCCAACTGGGGAGGTCGACGAACACCTCGAACTCGGCCATCAGGACGATCGGGCGCTCGTCCGGCCGGGCGATCTTGACGAGCTTCTCGACGCCGGTGACGCCGACCTGGCTCAGTCCGACGGTGACGTCGGGCCGGTCGGCCTGTACGTCCGGCAGTTGCTTGCTCATTGGGTGTGCTCTAATGGGTCGTCGCGATTCAACGTTTCCATCTCGGTCGGTCAGTCGAGTTTGCCAAGCGCCTCGAAGAAGTCCACCGGCGGACCCGCGAGATGGGCCGGCTCCTCTGCGAGACCGATATCGATTCGTGCCGGCGGTTCGATGGCCCGTTGTTCCTTGCCGTCGCTGATGACGTACGCGAGGTCGGCGTCATCGATCCGTACCGAGAGACGCCTCTCGGGATCGACGACGAGCGACGGCATCGATTCGGTCGCACACATCTCAGTGATCACGATCCCAGACAGGTCCGGATGGACGAGTGGGCCGCCCTCGCTCAGGTTGTAGGCGGTGCTGCCAGTCGGGGTCGAGAGCAACACGCCGTCGGCGTGCCCGCCCGTATAGAGCGACCCGTCCACCCGGACCTCGACCGTACAGCCCTGTCCGTGGCCGCGCTGGGGACCCTGGATGACGATCTCGTTGACCGCGGGCATGAGCGACCAGTCCTCGCCGCGGGCCTCGATCCGGGGGACCGATCGCGAGCGGACCGTCCCGGTCCGGCGGGCGTACCCGAGTTCCTCGCGGACCGCTTCGACGGCGTCGTCGGGCGAGACGGCGTTCAGAAAGCCCACCTCACCGAGATTTACGCCCAAGATCGGGGTCGCGCCGACGCCCCGGGCGGTGAAGAGGAAGGTGCCGTCACCGCCGATGCTCACCACGAGGTCACAGTCGCGCATCGCGGTCGGCTCGACGCCCGAAAGCGAGAGGCTGTCTGCGGTCGCCTCGTCGACCCGTACGGAGACGTCCTCCTCGCGGAGGGTCTCCCGGATCTCGTCGGCGAGATTCGCCGCGCGGGCGTTGTCCTTCTGGGCGACGATGCCGACGTCCATACCGGACGTGTGCCCCCACACCCTAAAAACGCCTCGCCGTGCGCCGATCGCGGTCACACCGGCGCCTCCGTCCCATCACTGGATCCGCCACTCGCGACACCGGATCCTGCCGTCCTCGACGACGACCAGTTCGCCGAGGTGGTTCTCCGGAACGTCGTGGCGCTCGGCGTGTCGAGCAGCGTCCGCGAGGACGGGCCGCGGGTCCTGCTGTTCGGGGACGTCCCCGAGCGCGTCGACGAAGACGGCCCCCTCGCGCTCGGTTCGATACATGACCCGCCACTCGTCACGAGCGTCGCGCTCACCGATCAGACTCGGTCCGCCGGTACGACCGAGGACGATCCGGTCGGTTTCCACGCGGTCCCACTTCCAGCCGTCCGGCAGCCGTTCGGTCGTATCGGTGTCCATCACAAACCCTTCGTCTCCCAGCCACCTTGCGGTTGACCCTGCCACTGCGTGGAATCTATGTCCGTCTGGGATCCGTGGCCCGGCCGCCGCCCCACGCGTTCGCGGGACGTGAACCGACCTCCTGCACCCCGCATCCGGGGACGCCCTCCTCCGGTCGGATTCCGATCGGGCCGGCGTCGCTTCCAGTCCACGATCCGGAGAACCTCTCGATATAATTTCATATAAGAATAGCAATATTTTTATCCTAGCTAAATACATAACAATTCGGAGGTGAACGATGGTCCCCCTACAAACGATGACGCTGCTGGTCCCGCTGATCGCCGGTCTGATGGTCGCGGAAGTGGCCGCGTCGTGGTATCTCGGGTTCCGCAGGCGTCGGGTGTGGTAGCGTCGTCTTCGCGACGTTCTCCCGTTTTCGTTACCTGTCGGGATCCGGAACGTTTTCGTGTACGATCGCATGGAGTTGCGGCGGGAGCGTGCTCGTCGCCCTCGGACGAGTCTCGCGTTACTACGGACCCGATCGACCGACCCTCCCCGATGCCGATAATTACGAGTAAGCGAGAAGGAAAGTGCCCGGGGAGGGCTCCGAACCCTCGATCTCCGCATGACCCAGATTCGAGCCGTGGCACGGCGCGGGCATGGGAGGCTTCCAAGGCGACCGCCTCGACTCTGAAACCCTATGAGTGCGGCGCTATGTCCAGCTAAGCCACCCGGGCGCGTCCGTCGATTGTCGGCTTGCGACCTTTAAGGTTCTCATCTCCGCTCCCGAAGCCGCCGAAACAGATATAAATTCTGAAATGAATTGAAATGCATGTCAGCGCCCGAACTCGTTCGATCCACTCTCGGCGAGGAGGCGGCCGTCGCAAGCGTGACGCTTGGCGACGACGACGCCCTGTTCGTCTCGCCGACGCGAACGCTTCACTACCGCGGCCGAAGCCTGCTCAGCGACGAATCGGTCGACGAGTACCCCCATGAGGCCGAACGCCTCTCGGTCGCCGCGGGCCGCCGAAAGGCGACGATAGAACTCGATTACGGACTCGACGGGATCCGAACCCTCACGGTGCCGAACCGGCATGCTGACGCCGTTCTCCACCCGATACTGGCGGGCGTACTCTCGGTGGCCGGCGTGACCGACCCCGGCGAGGCCGTCCGCGAGACGTTCCGGTTCAGCGAACTCACGCTCGTCATCACCGATCATCGGTTGATCAAACACGTGGGACGGGCGGTGTGGGACGAGGAGTTCGAGGAGTTCCCCTACGAGGACGTCTCGGCGTTCGCCGTCGAAGAGGGGCGAGTCGCGACCCAGTTCGTTCTCACGGTTTCGGGCCGGCACGAACGGTTCAAACTCCCCAACGAACGCGTCCGCGTCTTCCGCGAGCGTCTCGAGGGGGGCCTCCTCGCATACCACGGGATCGAATCGATCTCCCAGCTTCCCGAGTCCGACCATGACGAGCGAGACGCCGACGAGACGACAGTCGGAGCCGATACTCCGATCGAACCGGCGACGGTCGGGAGCCCCGAACCGACCGCCGAAGCGGCCTCCCGTCGCGATCCCGACGGGACCAACGTGATGGCTGGGATCGACCGTCTCGATGCGCTCGCCGACGCCCTCGACGAGCAACGGGACCTCCTCGACCGACAGCGTCGGGAGATCGATCGATTGCGCGAGGAACTCACTCCCGACCGGTGACCTTCCGGACACACGACGAGCCGAAGGGACCGTGTTCACCCGAATCGAACCGGATGAAGTGGCCGGTCGAGAGGCCGGCCCCACAGCGCCGACAGGTGAACTCACCCTCCCTGGTAACGACCTCGCTCTCGAAACGGACGAACGTGCCGCGCCGCGGGCGGATCAGTCCGTCCTCACGCGCGATGATCCCGCGCTTCTCGGCGGTGTCGAGGATCTCACGGGTGAGGTGTGGATCGGTCGTGACCGTCTCGATCCGGTCGACCGCCTCCGAGACGGAAAGGGACTCCTCCTCGCTGTGTTCGAGTAGTTCACAGCCCAGTTCGACCGGGTCGCTCATCACCCTCTCTATCTGGGCGGACCACAAAGCGTTTATCACGCGGCTCGACGCTCGATCGAGAGCAACAATCCGGCCGCGACGATGCCCGCCGCCGCCAGCGCGAGCCACGCGGCGTCGTAGTCGAACAGGTCGGCAAGCAAGCCGAACGCGGGCGGACCCAGTAGTGCGCCGGCGTTCAGGCTGAGTTGGCCGCCCGCGGTGGCCCGTCCCATCTCCTCGCTCGCGACCAGCGTGCTCATACACGAGTAGTACATCCCCGTAAAGCCCAGCACGAAGAATCCAAGCAGGGTGAAGGCACCGAGCGCCACGACGGGCGAATCGACGAGGACGACCCCGACGAACGCGAGCGAGGCGCCGACCGCCTGTGCGAGCAGGACCCGCGTCGTGGCGACCCGCTCGGAGCCGGGGAGATAATCTCCGGCCGCTCCCGAGAGGACCCGGCCGGCGCTGCCCCCGACCTGGACCGCCGCGAGCACGATCCCTGCGAAGCCGACGCTCGCGCCGATGCTCTCGACGTAGAGGACGGTGTAGCCGGTCGTGGTGAACAGTCCCGCCCCGAGGAAGAAGCCGGCGGCGGTGAGCCGACGGTACGTCGAGCGGCCGAACAGCGCGCGCAGGTTCGGCAACGAGACGCTGCCGGTGCCCGTCTCCTCCCGGTAGACGAACGCGAAGGCCACTGCCACCAGGAAGGCGAGACCGGCGGCGACGAGGAAGCCGGCCTCCCAGCCCCAGCGGGTCCCCGCGATCGACGTGACCAACACCGCGCTGATCCCGCTGCCGGCGGTCACCCCGACCTGTTTGATCCCGAGCGCGAGGTGCTGTCTCCCCTCCGGGACGTTCTCGAAAACCGCCCTGTTGGTTCCCGGAATGGCCGTCGCGTACAGCATCCCGAGCAGCGCGACGACGACGAGCAGGGCGGGAAACGACGGTGCGAACGGGACTGCGACCGCAACCAGTCCCATTCCAAGAAGTCCCACGACCAGCAGTCGGCGCTCACCGTAGCCGTCGATGAGTCCGCCGGTCGGCAGGAGCGAGGCGGTGTACCCGAGCGTCAGCGCAGTGATGACGAACCCGACGAGAAAGCGCGAGAGACCGAACGCCTCCCGGAAGAACGTCGTCGAGGCGAAGACGGCGTAGTAACAGACGCTCGCAGCGACCTGCCAGGCGAGCACGACCGAGACCAGTCGCGTCGAGCGCTTCATCTACACTGCCCACTCGGGCAGGATCGTGATGTCGGTCCCCCAGTGGAGGTCCCAGCGTTGCATCGCCATCGAGAGGAAGAAGCCACCCATGAACAGGAAGATCAGCGGGTCGGCGTACGGCGCGGTCGTGGTCTCGGCGTCGAGCGCTCCGGTGAGCGGAAAGAGGACGATCGGCAGCAGCGACGTCGCCGGGATCGGGATCGCCTCGCTCATCCACCACGTCGCGCCCCAGGCCGTGACCGCGCCGACCGCCTGCGCGCTCGGGTCGAGCCCCGCGGGCGTCAGTGCGAGCATGACCAGCGCGAACAGCAACGGCCCGGCGACGAAGCCGGCCTTCTTCCGGCGGCCGTAGTCGCCGCCGTCGAACGGCGAGTCGCCATCGTCGGGATCGCGTCCCCCACCGTCCTCCTTCTCGCTCGCGTTCGTGTCCTCGGCGATCCGCGCCCCGTCGAGCCGCAGATACGCCTTCGTCTGGTCGTTGGGGTCCCACGGATACCGCCAGAACCCCCTGTCCCACCGTGTCATGCTCTCACTGCCTCGTCCGAATCACTGCTGGTAGTTTAACGGTCGTATCTCACCACCATTTTCCGGTTTGATACGCGTTCACAGGGCACGGAACGTGCGCTCAGTAGAAGGTGTCCGCGCAGTCGTAGATCACGCCGTGGTTCGGACAGACGTACTTACAGTGGCGGTGGTACATCGGGCTTTCACAGCGCGGACACGGACGACCAGCCCCGTCCTCGCTCCCTTCGGGGGTCTCCGTCGCCATCGTCACCCGGTAGGGCCGTCGCCCCCATCAACGTCCCGGTGGGGGATCGATCCGGCCGGCCGGAGGCCCTCGTCGAGAACCGTCACGCCCTCGATCGAGTCGACCGCGTCGATGGCCCCACGGAGGTGATCGGGACCGCTGCTCTCGATCCGTAGTTCGAGCGGCCGACGGTTCGGGCGATCCGCCGTGGGCCGGCACCGTCGGATCTCGTCGAGGTCCGCGCCGTGGTCCGCGAGGCGCTCGGTGATCGCACACAGCCGTCTCGTGGGGTCGTCGACCGCGATTCGGGGGGTTCCGTACCGTCCCAGTTCGATCAGTCCCGTCCGAACGAGCCCGGCGTGGTCGGTGAGGTCGACGTTGCCGCCCGAGACGATCACGCCGACGTGCCCGTCCACGGGGTCGACCGCCCCCGACAGCAGCGCGGCGAGCGGTGCCGCTCCGGCCGCCTCGGCGACCGTTTTCGCCCGTTCGGCCAGCAGCGCCACTGCGGCGGCGATCTCTCCGTCCGAGACCGTCACCACGTCGTCGACCCGTCCGCGCATCGTCTCGAAGGTCGTCTCCAGCAGCCGGGTGTCGGCGATTCCATCGGCAACGGTGTCAACCGACTCGCGCTCGTAGATCTCGTCGTCCTCCAACGAGCGACCCGCGTGGGCGGCCTCCTCGGGCTGGACGCCGATCACCCTGACGTCGGGATCGTCCGCCCTCAGCGCGGTCGCGATTCCCGAGATGAGCCCGCCGCCGCCGATCGCCACCAGAACCGTATCGAGTTCGGGATACTGCTCGCGCAGTTCCAGTCCGACGGTCCCCTGCCCGGCGATGACCCGCTCGTCGTCGAACGGATGGACGAACTCCAGCCCGTCGCGTTCGGCGAGGTCGAGCGCGTGTTCGTAGGACCGTTCGTAGATCTCGCCCTCGACGACGACCTCCGCGCCGTACCCCTGAGTGGCCGCGATCTTCGACGCCGGCGTGATCTCGGGGACGACGATCGTCGTCTCGATCCCCAACAGTTCGCCGGCGAGTGCCACCCCCTGGGCGTGGTTGCCCGCGCTCGCCGCGATCACGCCCCGTTCGCGCTGCGCCTCCGAGAGCTGGGCCATGCAGTTGTACGCGCCGCGGATCTTGAACGATCCCGTTCGCTGGGCGTTCTCCAGTTTGAGCCCGACCGAGGCCGCCCCGCTCATTCCCGCGAACGTCGCCGAGCGATCCAGCGGCGTCCGGTGGGCGACCTCGGCGAGGCGCTCGCGGGCCGCCTCGACGTCCTCGACCGAAACCGGATGTTCGTGTTCACCCGTCATTCCGATCACCCCTCTCCGCGCCCGTAATCAGCATCGACATACGGGATTCATGCAACGCCCGTTACTTAACTGTACACAGAGAGCGTTGATGACGGGTACAGTTACATCGAAGAACACTCCGGCGGTTACCAGTAGTATCGAATTCCGTGTACGACGATTTCGGTAATCGTTGATAAGGTATTTACGATCGGTAGTCATGGGGTGACACATGGCAGGACCACCGATCGAGGAACTCCACTTCGACGCGCCCGACGTCGAGGAGGTGCCGGGCCCCGAATCCAGGCGCCTCGTTCAGAAACAGCGCGAGATCGACAGCAGCGCCGTCGCCTATCCCAACGACATCCCGCTGGCCTTCGAGGAGGGAAAGGGGGCGACGCTTCGGGACGCCGACGGCAACACGTTCATCGACCTCTTCGCGGGCA
>CAYVQH010000042.1:0-13047 GCA_964454105.1 uncultured Halobacteriales archaeon
TGAGCATCTGCAACATGTCGATCGAGGGCGGCGCCCGCGCGGGCTACGTCAACCCAGACGAGACCACCTACGAGTGGCTCGCCGAGACCGACGAGTTCCGCGACGACCCCGAGAAGTTCGAGCGGCTGAAGCCGTACTGGGAGTCCGTTCGGTCCGACGAGGACGCCGAGTACGACGACGTCGTCACGATCGACGGGAGTTCGCTAGAACCCGTCGTCACCTGGGGCACGACGCCGGGCCAGGGCGTCGGCATCACCCAGCCGATTCCCCGTCCCGAGGACCTGCCCGCGGACAAGCAGGACACCGCCCGGCGCGCACAGGAACACATGCGCGTCGAGCCCGGCGACACGATGGAGGGCTACCCCATCGACGTCGCCTTCCTCGGATCGTGTACGAACGCCCGACTGCCCGATCTGCGCCGCGCGGCCGAACTCGTCGAGGGCCGCGGGGTCCCCGACGACGTCCGCGCGCTCGTCGTCCCCGGCAGCCAGCGCGTCCAGCGCGCCGCCGAGGAGGAGGGTCTGAAGGACGTCTTCGAGGCCGCCGGCTTCGAGTGGCGAAACGCCGGCTGCTCGATGTGTCTGGGCATGAACGAGGACCAGTTGGAGGGCGATCAGGCGTGTGCGTCCTCGTCGAACCGCAACTTCGTCGGCCGCCAGGGGTCGAAGGACGGTCGTACGGTGTTGATGAATCCCCGGATGGTCGCCGCGGCGGCCGTGACCGGCGAGGTAACCGACGTGCGGGAACTGGAGGAGGTGGCTCGGGTATGAGTGCCGGCGACGACGGGCCGGCGGATATCGTCGACCGCGTCTCGGGCACCGGCGTACCGGTGCGGGGCAACGACATCGACACCGACCAGATCATCCCCGCCCGGTTCATGAAGGTCGTCACCTTCGACGGGCTGGGCGAGTTCGCCTTCTTCGACCAGCGCTTCGATAGCGAGGATAACGAAAAGGACCACCCGTTCAACGAGGAGCAGTATCAGGGGGCGAACGTCCTCGTCGTGAACTCGAACTTCGGCTGTGGCTCCTCGCGCGAGCACGCTCCTCAGGCGCTCCAGCGCTGGGGAATCGACGCCATCGTCGGCGAGTCGTTCGCATCCATCTTCGCGGGCAACTGTCTGGCGCTCGGCATTCCGACCGTGACGGCGAGCATCGAGGAGATCGGGGCTCTCCAGGCGCATGTCGAGGAGAACCCCGACGCCGAGATCACGGTCGACGTCGAGCGTGAACTCGTCACCTACGGGAGCGGCGACGAGGAGACGGCCGTCAACGCCGACGTCGCCGACGCCCAACACAAGGCGCTCGTCGAGGGCGTCTGGGACACCACGGCGCTGATGAAGGCCAACGAGAACGCGGTGCGCAAGACTGCCGACTCCCTGCCGTATATGAGCGATGACTGAGGAGATCGCCGTCATCCCCGGTGACGGGATCGGCCAGGAAGTGACGCCGGCCGCAGTCGAGGTGCTCGAAACAGTCGGCGAGTTCGAGTTCGTCGAGGCCGACGCCGGCGACGCGGTGAAGGAGGAGACCGGCGAGGCGCTTCCCGAGGAGACCTACGACCTCGTGGCCTCGGTGGACGCCACCCTGTTCGGCGCGGCGGGCGAAACCGCCGTGGACGTCATCCTCCCGCTGCGGGAGGCGGTCGGCTCGTTTGTCAACGTCCGGCCCGCCCGCGCCTATCCCGGCGTCGACGCGCTGCGCCCCGAGACCGACCTCGTCTTCCTCCGGGAGAACACCGAGGGCGTCTACTCGGGCCACGAGAACAGGCTCTCCGAGGACCTCTCGACGCTCACACGCGTGGTGACGGGCTCCGCGTCCGAGCGGCTCGCGAAGTTCGCCTGCGAGTACGTCGAGGACGGTGAGCACGACGGCTTCACCGTCGCCCACAAGGCCAACGTGATGCGCGAGACCGACGGGCGGTTTCGAGAAACCGTTCTAGAGGTCGCCGAGGAGCGCGGCGTCGACGCCGACGAGGTGTTGATGGACGCCTTCGCGACCCACGTCTGTCTCGACCCTGATGGGTTCGACGTCGTCGTCTGTCCGAACCTCGCGGGCGACGTGCTTTCGGACTTGGCCGCGGGGCTGGTCGGCGGGCTCGGCCTGCTGCCGAGCGCGAACATCGGCGAGGAGAACGCGCTGTTCGAGCCGGTCCACGGCACCGCCCCGGACATCGCGGGCGAGGGGGTCGCCAACCCGACCGCGGCGATCCTCTCGGCGGCGATGCTGCTCGACCACTTGGGCTACGGCGAGGAGAGCGCCAGGGTCGACGACGCGGTGACCGGCGTGCTCGAAGAGGGCCCCAGAACTGCGGATCTGGGCGGCGAGGCGAACACCGAGGACGTCACGAGCGCGGTCGTCGAGCGGCTGTAGCGACCCACGGTCCGATCCGTACCCGGACATTTATACTGGTATGTGCTATTCGTTCACGCATGAGCGACGAGAGCACCTCCGACGAGAACGAGCCGAGATTGGCACAGGGAACGGAACCGAACACGGCGCTCTGTCAGCGGTGTGGAGCCGAGTTCGAGTGGACCGACGACTCGTGTCCGGAGTGTGGCTGGGAGAAATCACGGTGGGTGAACGGCGGTCGATACGGTCTGGGGCGGTCTGACTGACCGGCGTCAGTCGCTCGGCGACCCGATCCGAGCGTCGGCGAGGTTCGCACACACGTGACCCTGGCCGCTCATGTTGGTCGCAGCCAGTCGCCCGCGCCGGTGGACCGTCTCGAACTCCGATTCGGCTATCGGATCACCCTCGGGGGTCGCGAACAGCCGCTCGTCGGGGGCGTTCGCAACACCCGTCACAACCGCCTTGTCGAGATACCGCTCGATCGGCTCCCCTCGGACGCAGATCGAGAGGGTGTCGTCGATCCGTACCCTCGCATGGTCGCCCTCCGCATCGATTTCGACGTCGTCACGAACGAGTCCGACGATCTGTTCGGGGTCGAGTCCACCATCCAGCAGGGCGCTGACCGCTCGATACTGCCGGGCGAGCCGAGCCTTCCCGTCGAGCGTCCGGCGGACCGCCTCGATGTCATCGTCGGCGTCACCGAAGACGTCCTCGAACGCGGCTCGTTCGTTCACGCCCCGGTTTATCTCCTCGGCGTGCATGTGATCGTCGAGTCGCACCGTCACGTCCGAAACCGCGGGCAAAGTGGCGAGTTCGTCGCGGGCATCGGTCGCCATCATCCACGCGAAGGCCGGCGAACACCACGCCGTCGGGAGCGTGAGCGTCACCGCAACGTCCCCGCCGTCGATCCGGATCCCGTCCACGTACTCGAGTTCGACGATCGACCGATCGAGTTCGGGGTCGGTCACCCGGTCGAGCCGCTCCGTGAGGACGCCTCGATCGATCCGCTGGGTTCGATCCTGGCTCATGATCAGTCGTCGACCGCCGCGCTCTCGCCGTACTGGTCGACCAGCCCGAACTCGTCGCTGATCGGGTCGTCCCGGAGGATCTCCTTCTGGCGCTCGATGTCGATGTCGTAGAGTCGGGCGGCGTTCTCGCCCATGATCTTCTTTTTCGTCTCCAGATCGAGCTCGACGCCGTACTCCTCGCGTTGCTCGGGGGTCATCTCGGCCTCCATGACCGCCTCGATCAGCCACTCGGGCTCCCAGATGGCGTAGTCGCTGCCGAAGAGGATCCGATCCTCGCCGAGCCAGTAGAGCAGCTCGCCCATGATCTCGCCGAACTTCCGCGGACGGCTTTCGGCGAAGGGTGCGGCGACCGCCAGTCCGCCGTAGACGTTCGGCTCCTGGGCAGCGATCCAGCAGAAGTCGTCCAGCCGGGGGAGCCCGACGTGCTCGACGATGAAGTTGAGCTCCGGAAAGGAGGTGGCCGCGTCGTCGACGTCCGACACGTCGAAGGCGTCGCGGTTCAGCGGCCTGATCGTGGGACCCTTGTGCGGATGGACGTTCTTGATTCCCAGTTCGACGCACTTCTCGAGGTACTCGAAGGCCTCGTCGCTGTCGAGGCGCCAGCCCTTCGAGTCGCCGCGCCATTCGGCGGTGTAGAGCTTCACCCCCCGGATGTCGTATTCCTCCTTCTGGCGTTCGAGCTCCCGGAGGCCGGCCTCGCCCTCGCGCGGGTCGAACCGGCCGTTCAGGACGAACCGCTGGGGGTGTTGGTTCTTGAGTTCGGCGGTCCGGTCGATCGTGTTGAACCCCTCGGCGTAGAACTCGTGAAGGTAGGTCGGCTGGAAGATCGCCAGATCGGCGTGGCCGTCGCCGAACAGGTCACGATACAGCCGGTCGGCGTCCTGCTTGCGGAACTCCTCCAGGTTCCACTGGCGTTCCTCGGGGGTGAACCCGGTGTGGTAGTCGTAGAAACAGCGGATGAACTGTTCGCCCCCCTCGTGGCTGATGTTCTCCTTGCTCGCGTCCCACCAATGGACGTGGCTGTCGATCACGAACACGTCCTCGCCCTCGTACTGATACATTCGCCGGAACGTATGCCGTCATCTATCATTATAGTTTTTGATCGATGGCGAACAGATCAATTCCTCACATCGTTCATGGAAGTCTGCAGAATCTTTTTGACGACATCGGTCGTCCTGCTATCTGGTATCATGCAAGCAGCGCGACTGCACGAGTACACCGAGGAGATGAGCGAGGGGCTCACGATCGAGGAGGTCGACCGGCCCGAGGCGACCCGATCGGACCACGTCGTGGTCGAGATCAAGGGGGCTGGCTGGTGTCAGACCGACAACCACATCATCGAGGGGATGTGGACCGACTACGTCGAGCAGGACCTCCCGATGACGCTGGGCCACGAGAACGCCGGCGAGGTGGTGGAGGTCGGCGAGGAGGTCTCGACCGTGGAGGTCGGCGACGAGGTGCTCTGTCATCCCCACGTGACCTGCGGGGAGTGTCGCGCCTGTCGTCTCGGCGAGGACATGCACTGTGAGAACGCGGTCTTTCCGGGCCTGAACGTCGACGGCGGGTTCGCGGACTACCTGCTGACCTCCGAGCGCGCGACGATCAAACTCGATTCGGTCGACCCCGTCGAGATCGCGCCCCACGCCGACGCGGGGATCACCGCATACCACGCCGTCAAGAAGGCGACGCCCCACCTGTATCCGGGCAGCTACACGGTCGTGATCGGGATCGGCGGGCTCGGCCACATCGGGCTCCAGGCGGTGGAGGCGATGAGCGCGACGACCACCATCGCCGTCGACCTCAAGGACGAGGCCCTGTCGCTCGCGGATCGGCTCGGGGCGGACCACACGATCAACTCCGCCGACGAGGACGTCGCCGAGGCGATCGAGGGGATCACCGACGGCGCGGGCGCGGAGCAGGTGCTCGACTTCGTCGGGGCGGACCAAACCACGGCGCTCGCGCCCGACATCGTCGCGCCGGGCGGTGACCACCACATCATCGGCTACGGCGGGCACATCCACGAGCCCTCCCAGGCGCTGGTCAACGGCGAGTTCTCGTACGTCGGCAACATCGTCGGGAAGTACACCGAACTCCAGGAGCTCGTCTCGCTGGTCGAGCAGGGCGAGATGCACCTCGAGACCTCCCAGCACCCGATCGACGAGATCAACGAGGTCGCCGAGGCGCTCGAACACGGCGAGATAGAGGGCCGGACCGTCATCGTCCCCTAACGCAACGACCTTTTTTCGGGGGGCCGAGATTCGGGTATGCAGATCGATCGGGAGCGACTCCGCGAGGACATCGAGCGGACCGCCGAGTTCGGATGCATCGGGAGCGAGGAGGGGCGGGGCCGGACGGTTCGCGCGGCGAGCGAGGCGAACCGTGAGGCCCGCGAGTATCTCGTCGGGAAACTGGAGGACGCCGGACTGGAGGTCAGGATCGACGCCGTGGGCAATATCGTCGGCCGGTGGGTCCCCGAAAGCGCCGACCACGACCTCCCTCCCGTCGCCGCGGGAAGCCATCTCGATTCGGTGCCCAAGGGCGGCATCTTCGACGGACCCCTCGGTACTTATGCCGCCCTCGAGGCCGTCCGCACGATGCGGGAGGCAGGTGCCGCGCCCGAACGCCCGATGGCCGTCGTCTCGTTCACCGAGGAGGAGGGCGGCCGGTTCGGATCGGGCATGCTCGGCTCCTCGGTCGCAGCAGGGCAGCGAACCGTCGAGGAGGCGCTCGCGCTCGAGGACGGAGATGGGGTGAGCCTCGATGAGGCGCTCCAGGAGATCGGCTTTCGAGGAGAGGGGCGGGTCAACGCCGCGGGCTGGGAGGCGTGGCTCGAACTCCACATCGAACAGTCCGAACGCCTCGAAACCGTCGGCGTCCCCGTGGGAATCGTCACCGACATCACCGGGATCACGCACTGCGAGGTCACCATCCGGGGTGAGGCGAACCACGCGGGGGCCACACCCATGGAGGATCGGACCGACGCGTTGGCAGCCGCAAGCGAGTTCGTCCTCGACGTCGAGCGTGCGGCAAACGAGGCCGTCGCAAGCGGGAGCGAAACGGCGGTCGGCACGGTCGGAAGCCATGCGGTGCGTCCGAACGCGACGAACGTCGTCCCCGGACACGTGGAGTGTAGCGTCGATATCCGCGATGTCAACTACGAATCGATGAACGAACTGGTCGATCGCGCGAGATCGAGCCTCGCGCGCCTCGAAACCGATCGCGGGGTCGAGACGGGTTTCGAGCGGGAGTTCGACGTCGAGCCCGTCCCGATGGCCGATCGCTGTCGTGCCGCCGCCCGCAGGGCCGGCGAGGCGGCCGGGATCACGACGATGGAGATGCACTCGGGAGCGGCCCACGACACGATGCAGGTCGCGCGCGTGACCGACGCGGGGCTGCTGTTCGCGCCCTCTCGGGGTGGTTTCTCACACACGCCCAAGGAGTGGACCGACTGGGACGACTGTGCGACCGCGACGCGGGTGCTCGCGGGCGCGATGGCGCGGCTCGCGGGAACGACGATGGAGGGCTGATTTCTTGGTCCCGGTTCCTGTAGAGGTCGTATGGCACACCTCGCAGACGACGTGCGCCGATTCGTTCGGGCGACCGGCCCGCAGCCCGACGACGTCTTGGAGGAGATGGACGAGTACGCGGAGGCGAACGGCTTTCCCCACGTCGGCCCCGAAGTCGGGGGCTTTCTCCGGCTGGTCGCACGGATGGTGACCGCGGAGTCGGTCTTCGAGTTCGGTTCCGGCTACGGATACTCGGCCTACTGGTTCGCCGACGCGCTGCCCGACGACGGCGAGATCGTCCTTACGGAGATCGACGAGGGGAAACTGGAGATGGCCCGCGAGTACCTGGAACGGGGCGGCTATGCCGACCGTGCGACCTACGAGGTCGGCGACGCGCTCGACACGGT
The DNA here is from genome assembly GCA_964454105.1 of uncultured Halobacteriales archaeon. Classification (GTDB taxonomy): domain Archaea; phylum Halobacteriota; class Halobacteria; order Halobacteriales; family Halalkalicoccaceae; genus Halalkalicoccus. Next base: position 7,293 of record CAYVQH010000042.1, read on the forward strand.
CGAACGCTACGACGGCCCGTTCGACGTGGTGTTGCTCGACCACCAGAAGGGACGCTACGTCGAGGCGTTCGAGGCGGTTCGTGAAAAGCTCGCACCTGGCGGGGTTGTGATCGCCGACAACACGATGAGCGCCGGAGGGGCGGTCGTCTTCGAGGACCTGCTCGCCCACGTCGAGGGAGGGGATCCCGAAATGAACGAGGGGACCCGCGGGATCGCCGACTACCTCGATCGCGTTCGCGCGGAACCGTCGTTCCAGACGCAGGCCCTACCGTTGGGAGAAGGCATCGCGGTCAGCCACGCCCGCCGGGAATGAACGCACAATCCCCGCCCCGTTGTTCCACGTTTCACGAGTTATTTGTCCCTCCAAATCAATGAGGAGGTATGGAACTGCTCGATGACTCCGTCGTCCCGGAGTCCGCCCGCGACGTGAAGGCAGACGCCCGCGAGTTCGCCGACGAACACATCGCCCCCAACGCCGAGGAGTACTTCGATTCCGGCGAGTACCCGTGGGAGATCCTTGAGGCCGGCCAGGACGCCGGTCTCGTCGCCCAGGACATCGGCGAGGAGTACGGCGGTCGCGGTTTGGACATCCACCAGATGTTCGCGATCGCCGAGGAGTTCTATCGGGCCGACGCGGGCATCGGACTGACGATGATGCTCGCGAGTTTCGGCTGCGAGATCGTCGAGAAGTACGGCTCCGAGGAGCAAAAGGAGGAGTATCTCCGGCCAGTCGCCGAGGGCGAGCAGATCTCCGGACTGGCGGTCTCGGAACCCCAGACCGGTTCGGACCTGGCCGGCATGACCACGAGCGCCGAGAAGGACGGCGACGAGTGGGTGCTCAACGGCGAGAAGTACTGGGTCGGCAACGCCGTCGAGGCCGACTGGCTCACCGTCTACGCGAAGACGGGCGACGGCGAGGACCGCTACTCGAACTACTCGATGTTCATCGTCCCGACGGACGCGCCGGGCTACGAGGCCGAACACATCCCCGAGAAGATGGGGATGCGCGCCTCCAAACAGGGCCACATCGTCTTCGACGACTGCCGGATCCCCGAGGAACACCTCGTCGGGAGCGAGGGCGGGGGCTTCTACATGCTCGCGGAGTTCTTCAACCACGGCCGGGTCGTCGTCGGCGGCCACGGGCTGGGGATGGCCGCCGCAGCCATCGAGGAGGCCTGGGAATTCGTCCACGACCGGGAGGCCTTCGGCCGGACGATCAACGACTTCCAGGCCGTCCAGCACATCCTCGCGGACATGCGAATGGAGTTCGAGGCCGCCCGCGCGCTCAACTGGCGGGCCGCCGGGAAGGTCGCCGGAAACGAGGACGCCGGCCTCTGGGCGGCGATGGCGAAGACGAAATCAACCGAGGTGGCGAACTTCTGTGCCGAGCGCGGCATGCAGCTCCACGGCGGGCGCTCGATCTTCACCGGTCGCCGCATCGCACGCGTGTATCGCGACGTCCGGATTCCGGTCATCTACGAGGGTGCAAACGAGATCCAGCGCAACCTGATCTACCGGCAGTCCTAGGCGTCCAGATCCCGGAACGCGGCGGCGTAATCCTCGTGAGTCTGCAGTCCATCGATCGTCTCATCGACCGCTTCCCTGAGTTCGGTCAGTCGCCGTTCGAGTTCCCTGAACTCCTCGTTGTCCTCGATCTCCGAGCGGGGCTTTTCGGTCTCAAGCACCGCGCGTTTCGAGGCGAGGCTGTAGTACTCGCGCATGATCTCGTCGTACTCGCTGCGGCGGTGGACCCGGCGGACCGTCTCAGAGACCTCGCTGTTGGCGACGGGCTTGACCAGGTAGTCGTCGAACCCCATTTCGATGATGTCGAAGTCGGGATCGACGGCCGTCACCATGATCACGCGGCAGTCGTAGCCCGCCTCGCGGATCGCTTCGAGCGTCTCGTCGCCGGACTTCCCGGGCATCCGACGATCGAGCAACACGACGGCGACCGACGGGTCCATCTGTGAGAGCGCCTCGTCGCCGCTGTGGGCGATCCGAATGGTCCACTCCTCTTCGAGCCAGAGCGCGAACAGCTCCGCGAGCTGTGGCTCGTCGTCGACGACGAGCACCACGGGCCGGTCCTCGGTGGACATCTTCTGCTTCCAGTAGCATTTCTTCATATATAAATTAGATGGATAGTGTGATTTAGCCGAGCAGTGGACTCGAACCTCGGCTCATGCGATCGGAGGCCACTCTCGATCGAGCAGGCTCCCGGGATCCGGGAGACCGCCCGGATCAGGAAGCGCGCCTGCGTTCGGGAGGTCCGGGAAGGACTCCATCGAGGGGAGCCCGACCGTGATGGCGATCCCCAGGACGAACAGCAGGATCCCCAGAACCAGGAGAACGCGCTGTATCGTCGTCATTCGTCGGTGGGCCATGTTCCCTCTAGACAAGGGTCGAAGGAGCGTAAAAACGTACCCAAAAACGAACCCTTGACACGATCAGTCGTCCGAGCCGGTGCTCTCGGCGGTCCGTGGCGAACCGAACCGGTCGAGGACGGTGAGTAGCCCCGCCGAGAGTACCGCCCCGGTCAGCGCGAAGGCGGCTAGCACCGCGAAGAACGTCGCGAGCGGGAACGCGTCGAGCAGGAACCCGCCGATGGCGATCGAGGCCGACCCGAGCCCGAACTCCCCGAGGTAGGTGTAGCCATACGAGAGCCCGCGAGTGTTCGCCGGCGTGTAGACCGCGACGGCGTCCTGGTAGAACGGCTGGATGGCGAACAGGAAGAACCCGAGCACGCCACACAGCCCGAGCAACGGTCCGAGGCCCATCGAGGTGACGGGAATGAACGAGAGCGCCAACGCCGCGAGGACGGCGAATATCACGAGCAATCCGCGTCCGGGCGTCATCCGATCAGTCAGCTTCCCGCCGGCGTACTGGCCGGCGATTCCGACGACGAGGAAGCCGACGTAGATGTATCGCGAAGGCTCGATCCCTCGAAGGTCGGGACCGGCGACGACCCCGTCGAGAACGGGGAGTCCCGCGAGGATTTCGGGGAGGTACGTCAACATCCCCCGGTAGAACAGCCCCTCGAAGGTGACGATCACGAAAACGAGGGCGAACGCGCTCGCAAAGAGCGTTCGGGAGTTGGCGAGCAGATCCGACACCGAGAGCGCCTCGTCGCTCGCCTCGGAGGCGTCCATCTCCTCGACCGCGCCGGTCGGATCGAAATCGGCCGAGAGGCCGTAGCCGACCGCGAGCAGCCCGGGGATCGCGAGCAGCGCGGCGACCAACTGCCACGGGAAGAAGATCAGCAGGGTCGCGGCGACGAAGGGACCGAGCGCGATCCCGACGTTGCCGGCGATGCCGTGGTAGGCGAAGACGGTACCGCGCTCCTCGACGCCGGTGGAGATCAGCGAGAGCCCGGCGGGATGGTAGATGCTCGCGGCGAGCCCCCAGACGAGGAGTCCGGCGGCGACGAGGTAGATGCTGTTGGCCAGCGCGAGGACCAGAAATCCGAGGCTCATGCCGCCGAGACAGGACAGGATCAGCCGCTTGGTGCCGTACTTGTCGGCGAGGATCCCGGCCGGAAGCGCACCGAACCCGAAGAGTCCGTAGCTGGGTGCGAGAACGAGTCCCAGGACGGCGACCGAGACGTCGAACTCCGCGAGCCACACGACCAGGAAGATCGGGATCGAGGTCTCGAACCAGTGGACCAGCGAGTGGCCCGCCATCGTGAAGCCGGCGATCGATCGGTCGTTCGCGTCAAGGGCCATTCGGTACCTCTAGTCGATCGCCGATCCTACTTAGCCCCACGGATCGACGCAACCGAGAGACCGAACCACTTACCCCGGTCGGTTGGCTCTCCCCGATATGGACACCGCGGAGCGAAAACGCCTCGTTACCAGCCATACCGAGGAGGTCGTCACCGAGGAGGAACTCACGGAGCTCCTCGAACGACCGGACCCGAGCATCTACATCGGCTACGCCCCCACCGGCGAGATGCACATCGGCCACTTCACCACCATCAGAAAGCTCGCCGACTTCCTCGAAGCCGATATCGACGTGACGGTCCTCATCGCAGACCTCCACGCCCACCTCGACGACGAGAAGAGCCCCTTCGAACTGCTGGAGGCGCGCTCGACGTACTACCGAACGGCCATCGAGGCGATGGTCGAGGCCGCCGGTGCCGATTCGGACGAGATCGAGTTCGTGAAGGGAACGGAGTTCGAACTCGATCAGCCCTATACCCTCGAACTGTATCGACTGCTCGCCGATACGACGATCAGTCGCGCCCAGCGCGCCGGCAGCGAGGTCGTCCGCCAGTCGGACAACCCCAAACTGGGTGGGCTGGTCTACACGCTGATGCAGAGCCTCGACGTGGCGGCGCTGGACGCCGACATCGCCTACGGCGGGATCGACCAGCGCGGAATCTACATGCTCGCCCGGGAGATGCTGCCCGAGCACGGCCACGACAAGCCCCTCTGTCTCTTTGCTCCCTTGTTGTCGGGGCTGTCGGGCGGGAAGATGAGCGCGAGCGAGGCCGGCTCGAAGGTGAACCTCACCGACGACCCCGAGACGGTCGAGGAGAAGATCGAGGGCGCGTACTGCCCCCAGGGCGAGGTCGAGGACAACGGCGTCCTCGAGTATCTACATCACCTCGTCTTTCCGGTCCTCGAGGAGGACGGGGAATCGTTCGTGATCGAACGTCCCGAGCAGTACGGCGGCGATATCGTCTACGAGGACTACGGCGAGCTGGAGGCCGACTTCGTCTCCGGCGAACTCCATCCACAGGACCTCAAGATGGCGACCGGAGAGGCGATCGCCGGGATCATCGCGCCGGTTCGTGAGCGCTTCGAGACGGAAGCGGGACTGCTCAAGCGGGCGTATCCCGACGATTACGCGTGATCCTCCCGGTCCGCCTCACGCGACCTCGTTCGCCGTAGCGCGGCTTCTCCCGGCGCTAGTACACGGTTCGAGAACGGAGCGACCTCAGTCGCTCTCCTCCTCATCTGGGAAGGAATATAACGGCCCGTATCGTAAGTCCGAAGCACACTATGATGTCCGATCTCGTCGTCTCTTCCAGAATCGTCTCTACGACCCTCCTCCAGAGTACCGTGTTTGACGCGCCACTGGCCGCCGAGCTGTTCCTGCTCGGTCGAATACTGTTCGGGAGCGTACTCGCGTTCAATGGGCTGAATCACTTCCTGGACGTGGAGGCAATGACGGAGTACGCCGAGTCGAAGGGAGTGCCGAGGCCGAGAGGAGCGGTCATCGTCACCGGCGGCATGTTGCTGCTCGGCGGTATCGGGACCGTCTTGGGGGTGTTTCGAGTGTTCTCGACGGGCGCACTCGCCGTGTTCCTTCTCCTGGCGACGCCGATCATGCACGACTTCTGGAAGGTCCCCAACACCCAGCGAGAACAGGAGATGATTCATTTCATGAAAAACGCCACCATGCTCGGTGCGACCCTCGCGCTGCTCGCGCTGAGCGCGACCGCGTGGCCCTACACGCTGTGAAACCGACAGGCAAAAACATATAGAAAACGATATCAGACGCATGCCGGACGAACCCACGCCCGTCACCGCCGAGTTGCCCGACAGCCCCATTCGACTCTCGGGAACCGACCACATCACGCTCATCGGCAGCAACGAGGCGGATACCGTGGAGTTCTACCGCGACCTGCTCGGAATGCCCCTCGTGCTGCGCCAGCCCAACCTCGACCAGCCGGAGGTCACGCACCTCTTTTTCGACACCGGCGACGGACGGATCCTCACCTTCTTCGTGAGCGACGACCGCGAGTCGGATCCCC
>CAYVQH010000043.1:0-12866 GCA_964454105.1 uncultured Halobacteriales archaeon
CATCGAGCGATCCGGGACGCGGTGCGGGACTTCGGGGACAACGAGATCGCGCCGGTCGCGCGTGAACACGACGAGAGCGGGGAGTACCCCGCCGATCTGATCGAGCAGGCCGCTCGCTACGACCTGGTCGCGCCGAACATCCCGGAGGAGTACGGCGGTCCGGGAATGGACGCGCTGTCGAGTGCGATCGTCACCGAGGAGCTTTGGAGAGCCGATCCGGGGATCGGGAGCGCGATCGGTTCACGGGGGTTCGGCTCGAAGATGATCCTCGAGTTCGGCGACGAGTGGATGAAAGAGGAGTGGCTCACCCGGATCGCGAGCGGCGATACGGCGTGTGCGAGCGCGATCTCCGAGCCCGCTCACGGAAGCAACGTCGCGGGCATCGAGACCCGCGCCGAGCGCGACGGCGACGGGTGGGTGATCGACGGCAACAAGATGTGGATCACCAACGGCACCGTCGCCGACGTCGCGGTCGTGATGGCGAAAACCGACCCCGACGCCGGAAAGCGCGGCATCACCGCCTTCCTCGTCCCGACCGACGCGGAGGGTTTCTCGAGCGAGAAGATCGACAACAAGCTCGGCATCCGGGCCTCGGACCTCGGGGAGTTGCTGCTCGACGACGTCCGCGTACCGGAGGAGAACGTCATCGGCGAGGTCGACGAGGGGTTCTACCAACTGATGAACTTCTTCGCCGGGGGGCGGGTCAACGTCGCCGCCCAGGCGGTCGGCGCAGCACAGGGCGCCCTCGAGGCCGCGCTCGACTATGCCGGCGAGCGCGAGCAGTTCGACCGGAAGATCGGGGAGTTCCAGGCAATCCAGCACAAACTCGCGGAGATGGCGACAGCGGTCGAGGCGGCCCGTTCGCTGACCTACCGGGCGGCGGCCCGAGTCGAGGAGAACGACCGGCGCGCTGCAATGCAGTTCGCGAGCATGGCCAAACTGTTCGCGAGCGAGCACGCCGTCGACGTGGCCGACGAGTCGATCCAGGTCCACGGCGGGGCGGGCTACGTCACCGACCACGCCGCCGAACGCTACTACCGCGACGCCCGGATCACCAAGATCTACGAGGGCACCAGCGAGATCCAGAAGAACATCATCGCCGACCAGTTGCTCTGAGTCGAAAGTACCAGTACGCGAGACGAGAAATCCGCACGCAATGGCAGAAAGCCCCCCCGATTGGCAGTTCAAGGAACGCGACATCGTCATCCTTCGAGAGCTGTCGGCGAACCCGCAGATCTCCTCGCGCAAACTCACCGAGATCCTGGATGAAGAATACGGGATCGACGTCTCGCACGTGACCGTCAGCGAGTCGATCCGCAAGATGCGCGAGGAGGGCGTCTTCCGCGAGACGATCGTTCCAAACGAGGAGTACTTCATCTTCGGGCTCTTCGAGTTCAAGTTCAACCCCGAGAACTTCGAGGAGGGATGGCGCGACGCCATGGAGTACATCCGAGACGACCAGCACACCCTGTTTTACTTCCTCTCCGACGGCGAATACCAGTGGAAGTCGGTGATGATGTTCCCGGACCGGCAGTCCGAATCGCGCTGGATCCACGAGTTCTACAAGGAACACGGCGCGGTGATCGAGAACATTCGCAACTCCGTCATTCACAACGTGCTGAAGTTCCGGACCGATCCCGAGCTCCTGAACGACCTCTCGAAACACGGCGAGTGACTTAGGCGACCAGCGACAGCAACTCACACGACAGCACCGTCTCGCCGTCCTGGTTCGAGACCGTGACGTCGTACCTGACGACGCCGCTGGCGTGGGGATGGTCGCGTGGCTCTTTTTCCGTCACGTCGGTCGTCACCGAGATCGTGTCGCCGAGAAACACCGGCGCGACGAACCGCAGACGGTCGACGCCGTAGAACGCGACCACGTGTGAGGGACGCTCGCGGGCCTGCCAGAGCAGCCCCGTGGCGATCGAGAACACGAGCGCGCCGTGGGCGATCCGCTCACCGAAGCCCGATTCGGCCATTCGCTCGGCGTTCGTATGCAGATGGTTGAAGTCGCCGCTCACGCCGGCGAAGTTCGCCACGTCGGCCCCGGTGATCGTCCGGCCCGCCGTCTCGAGGACGTCGCCGACCTCGATCTCCTCGAAGCGAGTCACGACTCCCTGAACAGCCGGTAGGTTGTTCGTCCGACGGCGACCGGCTCGTCCGACTCCGAACTGCCGACCGTGACGTCGGTGACGCCGGTCGTCCGACCCGCGCGAAGCACCTCGGTCTCGACAGCGAGGTCACCGATCGCCGGCCGGAGATAGGAGACGTCGAGGTCGGTCGTCGCCAGGCGGGCGCTCGCGGGGTCCTCGAAGGTGGTTCGGAGCGCGAAGCCGCTCGCGGTGTCGATCAGCGTCGCGGCGATCCCGCCGTGGATCGACCCGCCGGGACCGGGGTTGCGAAGTGCCTCGTTTTCGGGGACGCTCATGCGGACCCGGCCCTCCTCGGCGCCATCGAGGCGCAGCCCGAGCCACGAAAGATAGCCGTGGTCGGCGATGAACGATTCCAGGCCGTCCATCACTCCCCCCGGAACTCCGGCTCGCGGTCCTCGGAGAACGCTGCGGTGCCCTCGGCGACGTCCTCGGTGCCCAACAGGAGGCCGAACGCCTGCGATTCGAGTTCGAGCCCCGCATCGAGGTCCCCGTCGCGCCCCTCGTTCAGCACCCGCTTTGCCTTCCGCAGCGCGATCGGCGGGCCGTTCGCGAGATCGGAGACGAACTCCCCGACGACGTCATCGAACTCACTTTCCGGGACGGCGCGGTTGATCAGTCCCCAGTTCTCGGCGCGTTCGGCGTCGATGTGCTGGCCCCGGAAGATCAGTTCCTTTGCGCGGGCGTCGGTCAGCATCCTGATCGCGCGCTGGGTGCCCCCGCCGCCCGGGATCAGCCCGAGGTCGATCTCGGGGAAGCCGAAGGCCGAGCCCTCGGTCGCGACCCGCAGGTCGCAGGCCAGCGCCAGTTCGAGCCCGCCGCCCAGACAGTAGCCGTCGACCTTCGCGAGCGTGGGCCGGGGGAACTCCGCGACGGTCGTGAACACCTGCGTCACCTCCTTCTCGTGGGGCTCGGTCCCCGCGAACTCCGAGACGTCCGCGCCGGCACAAAAGGCCCGATCGCCCGCCCCCTCGAAGGTGACCGCCCGAACCGCATCGAGGTCGGCGTTCTCGAGCAGGTGGACGATCTCGTCCATCAGATCCGCGTTGAGCGCGTTCAATCGTCCCGGACGGTCGAGCTCGATCTCGAGCAGCCCCTCATCCAGCGTGTGGTTCAGCGTCGTGTAGTCGCGCTCGGTGCCCTCGCCATAGTCGAAGAAGCCGGCACCGCTTTCCTCACCGGTCCGTCCCGCTTCGACGAGTTCCCAGAGGTGCTCGCTGGGCTCGTAGCGCTCGGCGCCGTACTCCTCGTGAAGCGTTTCGAGCTTTTCGAGGACGGTATCGAGCCCGATCTCGTCGGCCCGCCGGCAGGGTCCTTGGGGGAATCCCGCACCTAGCCGCAGCCCGGTGTCGATCGCCTCGGCGGTCGCGACCTCGGTCCCGATGAGCTTCGCGGCCTCGTTGATCATCCGGGCCTCGATCCGCAGCGTGTCGACGCCCTGGCCCTCGCCGCGCTCGTAGTCGGCGCCCTCGCCGTCCTCGTAGTCGTAGTAGCCCTTCCCGGTCTTCCGGCCGAGTTCCTCGGCCTCGACCTTCTCCTCGACGATCGGCGGAACGTCCTTACCGGCCTCCTTACGGACGTGATAGCCGATGTCAATCCCGGTGAGGTCGCCGAGTTCGAACGGTCCCATCGGATACCCGCGTTGATGGACCATCGCGGCGTCGATCTCGCGGATCCCGTAGAGACCCTCCGAGACCATCCAGCCGGCCTCGTCGCCGAACGGGCCCAGCACGCTGTTGACGACGAAGCCGTTGACGTCCTTGCGGACGTAGATCGGCGTCTTGCCGATCGACTCGACGAACGTGTGGGCCGTCTCAGCCGTCTCGTCGGTCGTCTCGGCCCCGTAGATCACTTCCACGAGGTCCATCTTGACCGGCGGGTTGAAGAAGTGGGTTCCGACGACCCGCTCGGGGCGGTCGGTCGCCTCCGCGATCCCGGTGATCGACAGCGATGAGGTGTTCGACGCGAGGATCGTCTCCTCGGAGGTGAACTCGTCGAGGTCCGCGAAGATCTCCCGCTTGAGGTCCATGCGCTCGGGTGCGGCCTCGATGACGAGGTCGGCGTCGGAGACGGCGGCTTCGAGGTCGACCTCGACGTCGATCCGGTCGAGCACCGTCTCGGGTGAGTCGTCGATGCGGCCCTTCTCGGCGAGCTTATCGAGACTCCACTCAATCGACTCGTAACCGTCCTCGACGAACTCCCGTTCGACGTCGCGCATCGTCACCTCGTAGCCGGCGATGGCGACGACCTCCGTGATCCCGTGGCCCATGTTGCCCGCGCCGAGCACCGCGACGCGGTCGATCTCCTCGACGTTCATGGTTCCGAGTCCGGCCACGACCGACTTAACTCCACCGACGGAGATTATCGGTGTTTCTTCTTTGTGCCGTTATCACCAACATCGGTGTTTATCCGTCCGTATATCGTGGTAGTTGGTAACCATGGCTGGAACACGGTTCGAGGGACGGACGGCGCTGGTGACCGGGGCGGCCGCCGGCATCGGCCGGGCGACCGCCGAGCGACTGGCGGGCGAGGGCGCACGCGTGGTCGTGACCGACGTCGACCGCCGGGGCGGCGAGGAGACGGTCGAACTGATCGAGGACGACGGCGGGAACGCCGAGTTCCGGGAGCTGGACGTCACCGATCCGGAGACGTTCGAGGCGACGGTGGAGACGGTCGCGGCCGACCGCGGCCTCGACGTGTTGGTGAACAACGCCGGGATCGGCCACGAGGCCGCCCCCGTCGAGGAGACCGACCTCTCGACGCTCGATCGGGTGATCGACGTCAACTGCCGGGGCGTCTGGCACGGCTGTCGGGCGGCCCTGCCCGCGATGAAGCAGCGGGGCTCGGGCGCGATCGTCAACGTCGCCTCCCTCGGGGGCATGATCGGCCTGCCCAAGCAAGCGGCCTACACCCTCACGAAGGGGGCGGTGCTCAACTTCACCCGGACGGTGGCCGCCGAGGCGGGCCCCTACGGGGTACGCGCGAACGCCGTCTGTCCGGGGTTCGTCGAGACGGCGCTCGGCGAGGAGTTCTTCGACCAGCACGACGACCCCGAGAAGGCCCGCGAGCGAATGGAGGCCCAGTACCCCCTCAAACGGCTGGGAAAACCCGAAGAGGTCGCCGACGCCATCGCCTACCTCGCCAGCGACGAGGCGAGCTACGTCACCGGCCACGGGCTGGTGCTCGACGGGGGCTACTCGGTCTCGTAGTCACCTCCGGACGTCACGGCCACTCAAACCTTATACGGAGGTAGCGATAACGATGTAGCATGCCAACACGACACACTGGCGGAGGGAGCCACTTCGAGCGGGTCCGGAGGCGCTACGAGGAGAGCGAGAAGAAGTGTCCGGCGTGTGGGTACGTCGACGAGGACGGGAACTGGGAGAGCCGGACGGACGGTCGGCGGATCGTCTATCACCACGTCTGTCCGAGTTGCGACGCCGGCCGCGAACACACCTTCTCGTTCGACGGCTGAACGCCCCGCTGCGCCGACGGCCGGCGGCGCTCGGAGCCACGACCGCGTCGGGCGGATCGTGGCGCGAGCGATCAGACGTCGGGACTCTCCTCGACGCGCGGAACGCCCCCCGCGGTGACCGTCTCGCCGACGATATAGGAGGCGGCGGGACTGGCGAGGAACTGCGCGATGTCGGCGATCTCCTCGGGGAGACCGATCCGCCGCTCGACGGACTCGCGGTCGACGTTCTCTGCACTGACGCCCATCTGGGACTCGACGCCGGGCGTCGCGACGAACCCCGGCGCGATGCAGTTCACCCGGACGTCGTCGCCGGCCCACTCGGCGGCGAGCGTCGTCGTGAGGTTGATGATTCCCGCCTTCGCCGCGCCGTAGTGGCTCATGTACGGCGAGCCCCGCTGACCGGCCACGGACGAGAGGTTGATCACCGTTCCGCCGCCGTCTTTCAGGTGCTCGGCGGCGGCCTGCGTGCAGTGGTAGGTCCCGTGGAGGTTGATGTCGACGACCGTCTCCCAGCCGTTCTCCGAGATGTCGTCGAAGCCCGCCATGAAGCTCGCGCCGGCGTTGTTGACGAGCGTGTCGATCGACCCGAACTCCTCGACCGTGGCCTCGACCAATGCCTCGACTGCCTCCCGGTCCGTGACGTCACATTCGACGGCGAGCGCATCGCCGCCCGACTCGCGGATCCCGTCGGCGACCGGCTCCACGTTCTCCTGTTCGCGCGAACAGACGACCACGCTCGCCGCGCCCTCGGCGAAGCGCTCGGCGATCGTCCGGCCGATCCCGCTGGAGGCGCCGGTCACGATCGCCGTCTTTCCTTCGACGCCGAACCGTCCGCTCATCGCCACTCCTCGATTCGAGTTGTAGTTACCATCGGTAATTCGAGTTCGATATTTCCCCCCATCGTTAATAAACATTCACGTCGAACTCGATGGCCGATCACTCGCCGTAGCGCGTGATGCCCTCGATCTCGCCCTCGTCGACGTCCTCGAGGGCCTCGCGGGCGATCAGGCGCTTGTGGACCTCGTCGGCGCCGTCGATGATGCGGAACTGACGGACGTTCTCGTAGAAATCGGCCAGTGGCAGGTCCTTGCCGATCCCGTTGCCGCCACACAGTTGGATGCAGTCGTCGATCACCCCTTGGACGGTGTTCGCCGTGAAGACCTTCGCCATCGCGACCGGGATCCGAGCCTCGGTGCCGGAGTCGATCTCGCGGGCGGCGTGGCGCACCATCGTCCTCGCGGCGTGCAGGTTCGTCTCTGCCTCGGCGATGGTAAAGCGCGGGGCCTGTTTCTGTGCGATCGACTCGCCGAACGCCTCGCGCTCGCTGATGTAGGCCTTCGCGACGTCCAGCGCGCGCTCGGCCATCCCCGAGTAGCGCATGCAGTGGGTCAGGCGTGCGGGACCCAGCCGTTCCTGGGCGTGGGTGAAGCCCTCGTTGCGCTCACCGAGCAGGTTCTCCTCGGGGATACGAACACCGTTGTACCGGATCTCGGCGTGGCTCGTGCCCGTGACCTCGCCGCCGACGTGGGGGATGTCCCGGACGATCTCCACCCCCTCGGTGTCGCTGGGCACGAGGAACAGCGAGCAGCCGGCGTAGGGGTGGGCATCCTGATCCGTGCGCGCCATCACGATCAGCACGTCGGCCTCCGATCCCTGGGTGGTCCACCACTTGTGCCCGTCGATCACCCACTCGTCGCCCCGTTTCTCGGCCTGGGTTTCGAGCATCTTCGGGTCCGACCCACCCCCTTGGATGGGCTCGGTCATCGAAAAGCCCGACCGAATCTCGCCCGCGACCAGCGGTTCCAGCCATCTCTCCTTCTGTTCCTCGGTCCCGACGAGTTCGAGTGTGTGCATGTTCCCCTCGTCGGGGGCGTCGACCCGCAGGGCGGCCGGCCCCAGCAGGCTCCGGCCCGCGGCCTCGAAGACCGGGAGCATGTCCCGATAGCTCAGCCCCTGACCGCCGTACTCCTCGGGCAGATGTGGCGCGTACAGCCCGCGCTCGCGGGCGGCCTCGCGGAGCTCCGCGACCTGCCCCTCCGAGACCGGTCCGGTGCCGAGCACCTCGCGCTCGACGGGGATCACCTCTTCCTCGACGAACTGCCGGGTCCGGGCCGCGAACTCGCGTGCACGCTCCGTGTCGTCGTACTCCATACCCCCGTATCGGGGATACACTGTAAAAGCATTTGGCCGCGATCGTACACGGCGGTAATTCCCGACCATAGATATTCATACGATGGCCGAGTACCCACACGCATGACGGACGTCAGCGAGGAGTATTTCGAGCGACTCGTCGACCGCGAGGCGCTCGCGGCGTATCTCGAGGGCGAACTCGGTCCCGTAGAACGGTTCGACGTCGAACGACATCCGGAGGGCCACTCGAACGAGACCCTGTTCGTCACTTGGGGCGACCGGGAGCTAGTGGTTCGCCGTCCTCCGCCGGGGGAGACGGCCGAAACCGCCCACGACGTGCTTCGCGAGTATCGGGTGATGGACGCCCTCCAAAACACCGCGGTGGCGATGCCCGAGACCGTGCTCGCCTGCGAGGACCAGGAGGTGATGGGAAGCGACTTCTACGCCATGGAGCGCGTCGAGGGTGGCGTCCTCAGGGACGAAGAGCCCGACCGGTTCGCCGACCCCGCTCACCGCGAGCGGATCGGCCACGAACTGGTCGACACCCTCGCGGCGATCCACGAGGTCGATCCAGACGACGTGGGGTTGGGAGAGTTCGGCCGACCCGCGGGCTACACCGACCGGCAGGTCGAGCGCTGGGGCACGCAGATCGAGTGGGCCTCGGAGGTCACGGCCGATGAGCGCGAGGTGTCCACGCTGCGGGAGGTCGGTGACTGGCTCGAAGCGAACAGGCCGGACTCGCATCCCCACGCGCTCGTCCACGGCGACTACAAGCTCGACAACGTGGTGTTCGCGCCCGGCACGCCACCCGAATTGGTGGCGGTCCTCGACTGGGAGATGAGCACGCTCGGGGACCCGCGTGCGGACCTGGGCTGGATGCTGTCGTACTGGCGCGACCCGAAGGACCCCGAGCCCGCCGTCCCGGAACTCACCGCGCAGTTCATGGAACGGGAGGGGTATCCGACCCGCGAGGACCTCGTCGCACGCTACGAACGGGAGACTGGCCTCGAATTCGAACGCGAACGGTTCTATCGCGCGCTCGCGGTCTACAAGCTCGCCGCGCTGGGCGAGATGTTCTTCCGGCGGTATCTCGAGGGCAACTCCGACGACCCGATGTATCCGAAGATGCGGGAACGCGTCCCGGCGCTCGCCGAGCGTGCGACCCGGATCATCGAGGGCGACGAGCCGCTATGACGCGGACCGGAGCCGACCTCTTCGTCGAATCCCTCGAACGGTACGGCGTCTCCCGAGTGTTCGGCAATCCCGGTACGACCGAGCTCCCGGTGCTCGACGCGCTCGGCGACAGCGATATCGAGTACGTCCTCGGGCTCCACGAGGACGTCGCGGTGGGGATGGCCGGCGGCTACGCGAGCACCCGGCGATACCACTCTCACCACGATTCGGACGTCCTCCCAGTGGGCGTGGCGAACCTGCACCTCGCGCCGGGGCTCGCTCACGGGCTGGGTAACTTGTATGCCGCGAAGGTCGCGGGCGCGCCGGTGGTCGTCACGGCGGGCAACCACAGCACCGACTTCCGCCACGAGGAGCCGATCCTCTCGGGCGATCTGGTGGGCATCGCCGATGAGTTCACCAAATGGAGCGCCGAGGTGCTGGACGTGGCCGCGTTACCGGCGATGATCCGGCGCGCCTTCCGGACGGCGCTGACCCCACCGACCGGTCCGGTCTTCCTGGGACTCCCGCTCGATACCATGATGGCCGAGACGGACGCGGAGCCCGAAGGCTTGGGTGAAATACCGACCGCCGGCGGCGGCGATCCCGCCCAGATCCGGCGGGCCGCGGAGCTACTGATGGAGGCGGAGGCCCCCACCATGGTCGTCGGCGACCACGTCGCTCGCGCCGGCCGAGACGCGGTCGAGGCCGCGGTGGACCTCGCCGAGAGGGCGGGCCTGCGCGTCCACGGCGAGATCCTCTCCTGTGAGGTGAACTTCCCGACCGAACACGAGCAGTGGGTGTCGTACATCCCGCCCGACGAGGGGCTCGCGGCGCGATTGATGGAGACAGACACGCTCGTCTTCGCGGGCTGTTCGACCAACACGACGCTGACGCGCCACGAGAACCCCCTCGTCGGTTCTGAAACGACCTGCATCCACATCGGACCGGACGCGTGGGAACTCGGGAAACACCAGCCCGCGGCCGCCGCCGTGCTGGGCGATCCCGGCGAGGTCATGGCCGCGCTCGCCGACCGGATCGAGGTCGACGAGCGCACGCGAGCGGCCCGGCTCGACCGCGTGGGCGAGACGAAGGCCGCGCTCGCGGACATCCTCGACTCGATCGGACGGGGGAGCGCGGAGAACGACCCGCGCGCCTCGAAGGCCGAACTGGTCGACCGTCTGCGGGAGGCCGTCCCCGACGCCTATCTCGTCGACGAGGGCGTCACCTCGAAGTACGCCCTGTTGACGCGCTGGCCACTCGAGGCGGAGGGCATGATCTCGAACAAGGGCGGCGGTCTTGGATACGGGCTGCCCGCCTCGGTCGGCGCGGCGATCGCCGAGGGCGAGCGCGAGGAGTCCCGCGACGTCCTCGGGTTCGTCGGCGACGGCTCGTATCTGTACTACCCACACACGCTATACTCGGCGGCGCGCCACGGCGTCGACCTCACGGTGGTGGTCTCGGACAACCGCAACTACCGGATCCTGAAGGACAACACGATCGAGCTATTGGGTGGCGAGGACGCCGACCACGAGTACGTCGGCATGGACTTCGAGCCGCCGGTCGACCTGGTGGCGAACGCACGGAGCCACGGCGCCGAGGCCGAGTTGGTCGAGACCCCCGAGGAGATCGCCCCGGCGGTCGAGAGGTCCCTCGAAAACGAGGGGGCGACGGTGCTCGACGTGCTCGTTCACGACTGAGCGTCGAAAACCGGCGAAAGCCGTCGGTCCGGGTGCGCCGGCGGTCAGTCTTACTCAGTGCGGTGTTCGCGTTCGGCGGGTCCGGCGTCCGCGTCGGCACCCATGATGGCGTTGTCGCGCAGGTCGGCCTCGATCTCCTCGAGCGACCGGCCCATCGTTTCCGGAACGCGGGTGTAGATGAACACGAACGCGAGCAGGCAGAAGGCCCCGAGGATCCAGAACGAATAGCCCTCCCCGATCCGGTCGATCAAGGGGAGGAACGTCAGCCCGACGAGGAAGTTCGCGCCCCAGTTGAAGACGCTGGCGACGCCCTCGGCGGTCCCGCGGATCCGAAGCGGGTAGATCTCCGAGATCAACAGCCAGAACACCGGCCCGAGGCTGATCGCGTAGAAGGCGACGTAGAGGAACATGCTCCCGAGCGTCACGTAACCGATGACGCCCGACAGCCCCGGCAGGAAGAAGCCGAGCCCGAGAATCGCGAGCATGACGGTCATCCCCGCGGTACCCACGAGCAACAGCGGCCGCCGGCCGACGCGATCGACCAACAGGACAGCCACGATCGTCAACACGACGTTGACGACCCCGATGCCGATCGTCCCCGCCAGCGAGGCGATGTCGCCGAAGCCGATGTTGCTGAGGATCGTCGGCGCGTAGTAGATGATCGTGTTGATGCCGCTGAACTGCTGGATGATCGCCAGCCCGACGCCGACGATCAATGCAGGACGGACCCACGGTTCGAGCAGATCCGAGAGACCTCCTTTCTCCTCGATCTCGCTGACCTCGCGGATCTCGTCGATCTCCTCGCCGACCGCGTCGGTGTCGCGGATGCGCGAGAGCACGCTCCGGGCCTCCTCGACCCGTTGGTTCTCGACGAGCCAGCGGGGACTTTCGGGCAGGAAGTACGTCCCGGCGGCGAGCACCGCGGCGGGGACGGCCCCGAACCAGAGCATCCAGCGCCACCCGATGATCCCGAGGAACTCCGGCGCGAAGAAGTAGTTGGTGCCGTAGGCCAGCAGGATGCCGAGAGTGATCATCAGCTGCTGGAGAAACCCGAGTGCCCCCCGAACGTCGGGCGGGGCCGTCTCGGCGATGTACAGCGGACCGACGATCGAGGCGACGCCGACGGCGACACCCTCGATGACCCGCCAGACGATGAGCCAGCCAAGCGTCGGCGAGAGAGCCATCCCGAACGAGCCGACGAAGAACACCGCCGCGCCCGCGAGCGTCAGGCGACGGCGACCGAACCGGTCGGCCAACTGCCCGCCGATGGCGGCCCCGATCATCGCCCCCACGAGCACGCTGCTCGTGACGACCCCTTCGAGGAACGGCGAGAGGGTGAACGACTGGTCGATGTACAACAGCGCCCCGGAGATGACGCCGACGTCGAACCCGAACAACAGCCCGTTGAGCGCTGCGATGGCGGCGATGAAGTAGACGAACGTGCCGTGATCGCTCTCCGCGTTGAACACCCGGTTGACTACGTCCATCGCTCACCCCCGGACGTGGTGCTCGGTTCCGGTAGCTGTCCCCCACCGTTTCGCTTCGTAGCACGACGCCCGCGCGTCGGATTGAATCCCACCATTCTCACGAACGTTACTCGGATTCGGATAAACGACCGTCGATACGGGGAGAGTTCGACGGAGTTTTAACCCGGTTGGACCGGTCGCGAGATCACCGCACCGCTCGCGTCGCCTCGCGCATGACCGCCAATGCGTCCTCGAGTTCCTCGGTGCCCGTCGCATAGGAGAGCCGTGCATAACCCGCGCCGCGCTCGCCGAAGGCCTCGCCGGGGACGACGACCACGCCCCGGTCGATCACCTCCTCGACCCAGCCCTCGGGCACCTTCGGCATCGCGTAGAAGGCCCCCTGCGGGGTCGGTGTTTCGAGGCCCATGTCGGTCAGCCCCTCCAGAACGAGGTCGCGGCGCTCCTCGAAGGCCGCGACCATCTCCCTGACCGGTTCCTGGGTGCCAGAGAGAGCCGCTTCGGCAGCGAACTGAGCGGGGGCGCTCGCACAGGCCTGGGCGTACTGGTGGACCCGAAGCATGCGCTCGATCCGGCGGTTCGAGCCGACGACCCAGCCCAGTCGCCAGCCGGTCATCGAGTAGGTCTTCGAGCAGGCGCTCACGACGAGGACGTTGTCCGTCTCGGCGAACTCCATCGGGGAGCGGTGTTCGCCCTCGAAGACGATGTGCTCGTAGACCTCGTCGGAGATACACAGGACGTCGTGTTCGTCCGCGAT
>CAYVQH010000044.1:0-12733 GCA_964454105.1 uncultured Halobacteriales archaeon
CGAGGTTGATCGCGTCCTCGCCGGCGGCCTCGAACACCTCGCGGATGCCGCTGATCGACACCCCTTCGACTCGCTGTGAGAACTCCGTCATGCATGGGGGCGCGGTCCGCCCCCGCATAACGCTTGCTACTACCCCCGAAACTCCTCGCGGAGGTCGTCGATATGACCGTCCAACACGGAAAGGGCGGCGTCAGCGTCCATGTAGCCCTGTTGGTACTCCGACAGCACGTAGCCGGCGTCGTCGAGGAACTCCTCGACGCTCTCTTCGAGTTCTGCCATACCCTCCCTACGTACCCGGGGGAAATGAACCTAATCCGACCCGGCCGGTGTGGTGGTCCGAGTCTCGGCATCGAGGCCGCGATCCGGTCCGAGATACCGCGCCCAGACAACCAGCAGGCTCGGCAGGACGAACACGCTGGCGAGGAAGGCATAGACGATGGTCAATCCGGTGATGAGCCCGAACTGCTGGAGCGGGGGTAGGATGGCGAACACCAACACCCCGAACCCGCCGACGGTGGTCGCGGCACTGCCCAGAAGCGCCCCGCCGGTGCCGGTGACCGCGCGCTCGAGGGCTGCCCATGTGTCGTGGCCTCGCTCGCGTTCGAGCAGGAACCGCTCGGTCATGTGGACGTTGTACGCCACGCCCAGCCCGATGGTGAGGCTGGTGATCGTGCCGGTCATCACGTTGAAGGGGATTCCCAGGAGATACATCGTCCCGAGGATCCACGCCACCGAGAAGACGATCGGCAGCAGGGTGACGGCACCGAGGAGCGCGCTGTCGTTGGCCCACCGGTAGGCGAGCATGAGGAAGGCGAAGACCGCCACCAGGGTGACGAGCATGCTCTCGATCACCGTCTCGAAGAGCACGTCCTCGACGATGCCGAAGACGATCAGCTGACCCGTCGCGGTCGCCTCCATCCCGTCGCCGTCGAGGACCGCGGCGACCTCGCGGGTCTCCTCGGTCGCCAGGTCGGTCGCGGCCGAACCCTGTACGGAGATCACGAGCCGGAACGACTCGTACTCGCCGGCATCGGTCCGATGGAGCACGTCGCTCGCAGCCTCGGCATCGGCCGCGAACAAGGCGTCGTAGACGCCCTCGACGTTCCGGTCGGGAACGCCGTCGCCAGTGGCGTCGGCGGCCGCAAACGTCTCCGCGAACCCGTCGTCGGTCTCGGCGACCGACTCCATGACCGACAGCGGGCTCCTGAGGTCGGCCTCGCCGCTCGAGAGCACCACCGCCGACTCGCCGTCGGCGGCGACCGCCTCGGCCTCGGCGAGACGTTGGAGGGCGTCGTCACGGGCGATCTCGCCCTCGACGAGCACCTCCGTCCGCGCGTCCTCGCGCAGGAAGTTCCCGTTGACGTACTCCAGGTTCGCCTTCGAGCCGTAGTCGCCCGCGGCAAGCGGTCCGGGCAGGTTCTTCATCCATTTGGGCGGGTCGTCGGCGATGAAGTCCTCCTGTTCGAAGGTGGTGTCGACGCCCGCTGCCCCGTAGGCACCACCCACCGTGAGCAGGAGGGTGACGGCGATCACGCCCCACGGGGTGCGTCGGGCGGCCCGAGCGCCCAGCGAGAGGAAGCTGCTCGCCGGACCGCCGGTACCAAAGGCCCGTTTCCTCCTGTCGTACCCGCGGGATTCGAGGGCGGCGTCGAGTTCGACCTTCGCCGCGGGAATCAGCAGACCGAACACCAAAAGGGCCGAGGCGATCCCGAACGCGCTCGCGATCCCGAAGTCGCTGATCGGTCCGACGGGGCTGACGAGGTTCGAGAGGAACCCGATCACCGCCGTCGCGGTGACCCAGACCAGCGCCATCCCGAGCCCCGAGAGGACGAGTGCCATCGACCGTCTCGTCCCAGCGTCGCCCTCGGCGCGCTGCTCGCGGTGGCGCATGAACACGTGGATCGCGTAGTCGATCGACAGTCCCACCAAGAGAACCGGCACGGCGATCATGATCTGGCTGAACGCAATCCCGGCCCAGCCCATGAATCCGAACGTCCAGAGCAGGACGGCAAGGATGCCGACGCCGCCGAGGACGATGTCGAGCGGGTCGCGATACGCGATCACCAGCACGACGGCGACGAACGCGAGCGCGAGCGGCAGGACGATCCCCAGGCTGTCGGTGAGCGAGCGCTCGATCTCGTCGGTGATGATCCCGGAGCCGAAGACGAAGCCCGCCGAGCCGAAGCGCTCCTCGACGAGGTCGGCCATCGCGAGTTGGGAGTCGACGAGCGACGCCGACGCGTCGCCCCCGGCACCTGAGGCGTCCTCGGCGGTCTGGGTGACGTAGATCGCTCGGGCGTCGGCGGTCGTCGAGCCGGGCTCGTAATCCGTCGGCAGGAAGACGAACACCTCCTGGGGGGCGTCCTCGCCGAGCACCGTCCCGACCACGGCGTCGATCTCGGACTGCTCCATCGATTCGAGCTGCTCGATCTGCTCGGCCGTGTCGGGCTCGTTCCCCGAAGCGGCGCCGAAATCGCCCTCATCACGTGCCTCCGGGCGCGTCTCGGGGCCATCGGGCTGGCTTCCAAGTGCGGCGCGTTCCTGCTGGATCGCGGCCGTCGCGATGACGTTCGAGAGGTCGCCGAACGGCTCATCGGCGAGCGTCCCGCGTATCGTCTCGTCGGCCCGGAACTCCTCCTGGAGCTCCAGGGTCGCGATCAGCGACTCCTTCGACAGCGCGTTTTCGTCGCGCACGATCAGCTGGGCCGTCGTGGTGCTCTCACCGCTACCGAAGTGTTCGTCGATGTACGCCTGTTTGTCGGCCTCTTCGCTGTCGGTCTGGAACTGATCCAGCGACGAGGACTGCTCGATCGCCGTGACGCCGCTTCCGAGCAGCAGCGTGACGACGAGAAAGACCGCGATCACGACACGACTACGCCCCCTGACCAGTTCGATCAGTCGGTCGGCTGCACGCACGTCCTCACCTCGCTCCGGGTATCCACCTTCATGGGTTGTCTATATCATCCTACAAACATCGAACATATAATTATTCCGAGTTAAATGAGGGCGAATAACACGGGACGAAGCCCGTCGAGGAGGGGTCGTCGGAGGGGCACCTTCGGCCGAGAGCGGGTTACTGATACATCCCCAGCGGGGTCGCCTGGGTGTTCTCGTCGTCGCCGGCCTGTTGCATGCGCTGGGCGAGCTGTTCGCGCTGATCCTTGATCTGCTCGGCCTGCTCGACCAGCCGATCGACGTCAACGTCGATGCCGGCGATAGGAGCGATCCCGGCCTGGATCAGCGCGCGGGCGGCCTCCGGATCCGGGAACTTCGGGTCGCTCTCGACGACCAGACCGACGCTGTCGAGGTCGGATTCGGTGGCCCGGTTGAGCAACGCGCCGGTCGGCCCGCTGATGAACCCCGTCTCCCGGGGCGGAGCGATTCCCCCCCGGTCGAGATGGTCGGCGGCCCCGCCGGTCGCGACCCCGGCGACGTCGGGGGTGCCGTCCTTCTCGGTGGGTCGCCCGCTGAGGTAGATCGGCGTCACGTCGTTCTCCGCGAGCCATCCCGACAGACAGGCCGCGAACTCCGAGGTGCTCCCGCCCGAGACCGGCACCTCGCTCTGGAGCGCCAACAGGTCCCGCTCGGGGTCGGCGTACAGCCGGACCGGCGGCAGAAGCCGGTCGCTCTCCTCGTGGTAGACGCCGATACGTGGGATCCCCTCGCAGTGGACGCTCGCGTAGTGGGTCATCGAGAACTCCTCGACGAGGTGGTCGGTGGCGATCTTCCCGACCAGCCCCACGCCGGGCAGTCCCTCGACGAGGTACGGTCGGTCGAGTTCGATCGAGTCGTCGCGGACGATAACTCGTGCCATGGTACAACGTCGACCCCAGCCCCCTTTAACGCATGCCCGGGCCAGACATACCAAGCACGGGTTTAATGGATTGCTACGTCATAGATATCATAAATCGTGACAACCATGATACATAATTACGGTGTTCAAGTAGATCAGTCAACAGGAAAAACATCGGTAATAATCACAATGATATGAGCGAAACGAGTACCATAACGTCGACGACGGCCCTCTCCCTCGACACGGTCTTCGAGGTGTTGAGCGTTCGACGCAACCGGTACGTTCTGTACGCGCTCTATCGGGCCGACGAACAGGCGATGACGGTTCCCCGGTTGGCGGAACGGGTACGCGGGATGGAGGCCGAGGAGGCGGTCACGGAGCACGCCCGGAGCCCGGCCGACATCGCGGGCGAGATCCGTCGCCACCACGTGCCGTGGCTGGCCGAGATGGGCGTCGTCGAGTACGACGAGCGAAGCGACACCGTCCGCTACCACCGCATGCCGTCGCTGGAGGAGTGGCTCGAACACGCCGAGTACAAGGAGGGCAAGCACCCCGAGCGATAGCGAAACCCACAAGCGCGCGCCCGGGGTACTCTCGATCGATGGAGGCGCTTTCTCGGTACGAGCCGATCGTCGACGACTTCGAGGCGTTTCTCGCCGCCTGCGAGCGCCCGCTCCCGTCGGTCGTCCGCGTGAACACGATCAAGGCCGGCGTCGAGCGGACGAAACGCGCACTCGACGAGGCGGGCGTCGGCTACGAACCCCGAGAATGGAACGACGGCGTCCTCGAACTCGACACGGACAAACCCGGCAACACCTGGCCGTACTACCACGGCTGGATCCACGGCCAGGAGGAGGTCTCCTCGCTTCCGGCGACCGTCCTCGCACCGGAACCCGGCGAGCGCGTCCTCGATGCCTGTGCGGCCCCCGGTGGCAAGACCGCACAGATCGCCGCACTGATGGACGACACCGGCGTGGTGGTCGCCAACGACAACAACCTCGGCCGGCTCTCGGCGCTCCGATTCAACGCCGAGCGACTCGGGGTGACGAACGTCGCCGTCACCCGCCAGGACGCCCGGAACTTCTCGCTCAAGCCCCTCGGAAACGAGCCCTTCGATCGAACGCTCGTCGACGCCCCCTGTTCGTGTGAGGGCACGATCCGGAAGAACCCCGACACGCTCGACGAGTGGTCGCTGTCGCACGTCAAGGGCGTTTCAGGCGTGCAGAAGGGGATACTCAAGAGAGCCATCCAGGCCACCCGCGAGGGAGGGATCGTCGTCTACTCGACGTGCACCTTTGCCCCCGAGGAGAACGAGGCGGTGGTGGATCACGTTCTGGCCGAGGAGGACTGTCGCGTCGTCGGGTTCGACACGCCGCTGGAGTCGGTGTCGGGAGTCACCGAGTGGGACGGGGAGTCCTACGACGAGTCGGTTCGGAAGGCACAGCGGTACTACCCGCATCACAACGACACCGGCGGCTTCTTCTGTGCGAAACTGGAGGTGGCGGGATGACCGAAACCAACGAGGGCCACCGGTTCGACCGCCTGCCGGCCACCACGGCCGAGCGCGAGGTCGAGGGTCGGGCGACCCGCCGGGAGGTCACGGAGTGGTGGGACGAGCGGTTCGGGATCGGTCCCGGAACCTTCGACGAGTACTCCTTCTGGGAGAAGGGTGCGGGCAAGATCTGGATCCTCCATGGCGAACTCCCGAGTCCGACCGGAATCGAGGGGCTGGGCATGACGTTCCTCAGGACCCGCCAGGAACACTGGAAGCCCACGACCAACGCCGTCCAGCGCTTCGGTCGCGGGGCGACGCGCAACGTGATCGACCTCCCAGCAGAGGAGGCGGCGGCGTTCGTCCGCGGCGAGGACCGGGATATCGACTGGGACGGTGACTGGGGATACCTGATCGCCGCCCACCGGCTCGCGGGCGGCCGAGAGCCCCTCGGCGTCGGGCTCTACCTTCACGGCGAACTGCGATCGATGGTGCCGAAGGGTCGCCGTCGGGACGTCTGAGATTACCGCCACCCACACCCTTTACCCGGAATCGTGAGAACCCTCACCGTGCGCTGGGAGTACCGAAACACCGTCCTCGCCCTCTGTACGGCCGCCTTCTTCTCGACGATGCTCGCGCGGATCGCGATCAGCCCGGTCGTCCCCGCCATCGAGGCGGCGTTCGACACCTCCTCCGGGGTGATCGGACTGGCGCTCTCGGGGATGTGGGCGGCCTACGCCCTCACGCAGTTCCCCTCGGGCGTGCTCGCGGATCGCTACGGCGAACGCCGCATCATCCTCGCGGGCGTGGGACTCACCGCGTTGAGCTCCGTGTTGCTCTCGCTGTCGCCGTCGATGGCGACGTTCGGGCTGTTCGCCGTCGTCCTCGGTGCCGGGGCCGGACTGCACTACGTCGTCGGAACGACGCTTCTGACCCGGCTGTTCTCGAACACGGGCCGGGCCATCGGGATCCACGTCACCGGCAGCCCGCTCGCGGGTCTCGCGGCCCCGGTGCTCGCGGCGGCGATCGCGACGCGCTACGGATGGCGGGCCGCGATCGCGATCGGTGCGGCCGCCGCGGTGCCGGTATGGGTGGCGTTTGCCCTTCGGATCCAACCGACCCCGCCCGAACATCCCGAACGCGGGATGCGAGAGCAGTTCGATCCCGAAACGGTGTTCGAACTGCTCGCACGCCCCCGGATCGCATACACCACGGTGCTCGCGGTGATCGCCGCGTTCACGTTCCAGGCGACCGCCTCGTTTCTCCCGGCGTTGCTTGCGTCCCATCACGGCTACTCGACAGGGATCGCGGGCGCGCTGTTCTCGCTGTACTTCGTGGTTCAGGGCGTCTGTGTGCCGACTATCGGCTCGGTCTCCGATCGGATCGGCCGGGACCGTATCCTGATCGCCGTCCTCGGGATCGGGATCGTGGCCTATGGTCTGCTGGCGATCGGGGGATCGCTCCTCGTGAGCGTCTCGGGCGTCCTGCTCGCGGGCGTCGCCATGAGCTGGAGCGCCCCGCTGCAGGACCGCTACATCGTGCGGCTCCCGGCCGAGGAACGGAACACCGGATTCGGCTTGGTACGAACGGTTTACATGTTGCTCGGTGCTCTCGGAAGCGTAGTGACGGGCGTGCTCGCGGACGTCGCGGGCTGGAGCGTCGCGTTCGGCTCGCTCGCGGCACTGCTCGCGATCGCAGCCGGAAGCCTCGCGGTCGTCCGGGGGCGAGGGCTCGCGCTCTGAGGCGCGTGGCGAAAGGAGAAACACTTCCCGAATCCACTGGGGTGGGGAGGGGAATCAGCAGGACCGGGAAGTAATACAACGTATATCCCTCTAAATAAAAAACCTTTCGGTTGATGAATACAGACGTCTACTCATCAGCTGATCGAAGGGTTCCGCCGGAGAGGCCGGACCACTCGACGCGGTAGCCGAGCCGCGACAGCGCGGCACTGGTCTCGGTGATCCCGACGTCCTCGAGGACGGCTTCGGCCTCGGCCAGCGACTGCCCGGCGGCGAGGCGCTCTGAGAGCCCCTCGAGGACGACCGGCCGGACGAGGGTTCGGCCGACGAGCACGTGGTCGGGGAACGAACGGTCCTCGACGGCGTCCTCGCTCACGCCGTGACGGGCCGCCAGCGCGGTCAGCGGGAGGACGTCCTCCTCGGGAGAGAGCGAGGCGGGGAGGGCGGCAGCACTCTCGTCGACGAGGACGTCCTCGTAGCGCCGCAACGCGTTGCGGACGTCCTTGATCCGTACCGTACCGGAGTACGTGATGACGCGGTGATCGCGCGCCTCGATCTCCTCGCCCACGCCCAGCGACTCGTCGACTGCGACGAGCAACTCAACGTCCTCGACGCGCTCGAACTGGTCGAGTTTCTTCTCGACGTACTCGGGGGTCCAGAAACCCATGATCTCGAAGTGAACGCGGAACTCGTCGTAGGCACGGTCGGTCGCGTCTCCGCCCGCGGCGGGACTGGATTCCCCCTGCTCCCGCTTGCGGACGCTCGCGGGAACGTAATCGAACGCGAAGTCGGGGATCATCACGCTCGCACCGGTTTCGAGCGGTTCGGGCTCGCGAGAGAGCTCCCAATCGAGGTCGAGCGCCGAGAACCGGGCGGCGAAGTCGCGCTCGACGCCGCTGTCGTAGCTCACCTCGACGACCGGATCGGCGTCGGGCGGCCGAAGCGGGTCCGCATCCGAAAGCGAGAGCGTGCGCTCGGTGCCGCGGTCGTCGATCGTCGCGGTCAGCTCCCAGTCCGTGGCTCCGACGACCGCCCGTAGCAGGCGGGCAAAGCGGGTGCCGTAGCGACGGGTCGCCCGGAAGAGCGCGTCGGGGCCGGTGACGACGAGTTCCCTCCCCCGGTCGGTCTTTCGCACCTCGTAGAGCAGGCCGAGGCGCTTGGTGGTCGAAACGAGCCGTCGGGGGTCGTCGCTTCGGACGCGGACCTCGCGGGCGTCGAACAGCGCGGTCTGAGCCAGCGAGAGGTTGTACTGGGTCAGCAGACTCTCGGGGTCGTAGCGCTCCTCGAGCGAGGCGAGCACTCGGCGCTCCTCGCGGTCGGCGTACAGCGAGCGGTCGAGCTCCGCTGGCGAGACCCCGAGCGAATCGGCCGCGCGCGCGAGTGCTCGCCCCCTCGTTCGCTCGTTTGCGACTGCGAGGGCGTCCCCGGCCTCGAAGGCCGCCCGGCGGGCACGTTCGGGATCGACGGCGGCCCGCGTCTCGAAGGTCGCCTCCCGTTCGAGGAGCTTCGCGAGCCCGCGGACGAGCTTGAACTCGTGATCGGCTTCGAGGGCCGCGAGCGCGGCATCGAGTTCCGACCGCGGCGCGCCGAGGTTCGCCTGAAAGGCGCCGATCACCTTCGCCGCCAGCGGGCGGTGCTCGCGGCCGACGAACTCCAGATGGTAGCCCCCGCCCGACCGCGAGACGCGCAACAGGTCCTTCGTCAGCACGGTTTCCTCGTAGGTGGTCGGGGATGAAAAGCGCGCCCAAACGCCGGTAACGCGCCCGAGCAAGCCGACCCGTTATTCGGTCGTGGCGGTCAACCCGTTACCGCCAATGATCGTCGACAAATGCAGGCTCTGTCCCTTCTACGTCGTCGTCGTCGGGAGCCGGGCCGACCATCACCGCGTGATGCAGGCCCACGAGCGGAGCGAACACGGCACGGTCGACCCCGGCCGCCAGAACCACCGTTCCGATACCTGACTCCCCTCACCGTCGTCGGGCCGCGACGTTCTCCTCTGCGGTGTTCTCGCTCACGAGTTCGTAGAGCAAGGCCCGCTTTCCCTCCCCCGGACGGAGGATCCGACCGAGTCGCTGGGTGAACTCCCGCTCGGAGCCGCTGCCCGAGAGGACGACCGCGATGCTGGCATCGGGGACGTCGACCCCCTCGTCGAGCACGTTCGAGGCGACGACTCTGGAGTAGGCCCCCTCCCGGAAGCGTTCGAGGATCTCGCGGCGCTCGCCGGCTCCGGTGCGGTGGGTGATCGCCGGGAGAAGAAATCGCTCCGAGAGCCGGTAGACCAGGTCGTTGTGCGCCGTGAAGACGATGATCCGTTCGCCGCGATGGCGGTCGAGGATCTCGCCTAACTCCTCGACCTTCCGCTCGGCGTTCGAGACGATCTCGCGGGCACGCTGTTTGGCGAGCAGAGCTTCCCGCGCTCGCGGATCCGACCCGGAACGCTTGACCAGCTCCCGGTAGTCGCTGCCCCGCTGCATGTCGATCCCCGATTCTCGGAGGTAGGAGACGAACGTCTCCTGGTTTCGCTCGTACTCCTCGCGTTCCTCTGCCGTGAGCGAGACCTCGATCCGTTTGACGTCGTAGGGCGCGAGGTGCTCGCCCGCCAGATCGTCGGCGCTCGTCCGATAGACGACCGGACCGATCAGTTCCTCGACGACCTCGTGAGCGCCGTCGGGACGCTCGAAGGTCGCGGTCAGGCCCATTCGGTAGGGGGCGGCGAGCAATCGGGCGATCTCGCGATACCCCTCCCCACCGAGGTGGTGGACCTCGTCGAAGACCACGAGCGGGAAGACGTCGCCCACCGAATCGGCCTTGAGATAGGCGGAGTCGTACGTCGAGACGGTGATCCCCTCACGTGATTGGACGCCGCCGCCGAACTGGCCGATCGGAATGTCGAACTCCGCGCGGAGTTCCTCGCGCCACTGGGAGAGCAGGTCGATCGTGGGCACGACGACCAGCGTGGGAACCGCGAGCGCCTCGATGGCCTTCACGGCGATCACCGTCTTGCCGCTGCCGGTCGGGAGTTCGAGGACGCCCCGATCCCGGTGCTCGCGCCACGCGTCGAGAGCGGTGCGCTGGTAGGATCGGAGTTCGTAGTCGGAGGCGAGCCCGCGAAGCGTGGGCGTCTCGAAGACCAGGTCCTCGTGCTCGATCCCGTGTTCCTCGAGTCGAGCGCGGAGGTCGGCGTATCGGAACGCGGGTGCCCTGTAGGCCCGGCTACGGGGGTCGTACTCGAGGATCGGATCCGCGGGGGCCGCCTCCCGGACGGCCTCGAGTTCGCGGTCGGGACCGCTCGCGCGGATCGTCCCGCCCTCGTAGGTGAGCCGTATCGCCACTGGGTGCCGGTTGTCGGTCACGGCTTATAACGGGCGCGCTACCCGTCGTACGCACTATCGGTCGGGTTTCTGACAGGGATCCGCGACGCTCCACCGCGGGACGGTCGGTTCGTTGCGGGACGTCGTCCGCGGACGGTCACTATCGTCCGCCAGAACGCACGTCCGCGATTAACGGTCGGTCCTCTCGGAGGATACGCAGACGCGTTTATCGTGTTGGAAAATCTATGATAAGCAGGTGAAAACGATGGTAGCACAGCGGACGCGGACGGGCGAGGGGATGAACATGAACAGTGCCAGCGGAGCCTGGCGGCCGCTACTGATCGCCGGGGCGATACTGGCGGTCCTTGGCGTGCTCGCGATCGC
This sequence comes from uncultured Halobacteriales archaeon, assembly GCA_964454105.1. Lineage (GTDB taxonomy): Archaea > Halobacteriota > Halobacteria > Halobacteriales > Halalkalicoccaceae > Halalkalicoccus. Next base: position 10,720 of record CAYVQH010000044.1, read on the forward strand.
GTTCCCGTTCGCGACGGGGATCGGCGTCGAACTGGCCATCGGCGGACTGCTCGTCGTCGGGGGGATCGTCCACGGCTGGCACGCCTTCGGCGCACGCGGGTGGACCGGCTTCCTCGGGGGGGTCGCGCTCGCCGCGCTCTACCTGATCGCCGGGCTTGTCGTGCTCGCGAACCCCGTGCTCGGGATGGTGACGCTCACCCTGCTGGTGGGAGCGTTCTTCCTCGTTGACGCGATCGTCGAACTCTACATGGGCTTTCGGGTCCGCCCCGAGGCCAACTGGACGGGGTTGCTGGCGAGCGGCGTCCTGTCGCTCGTGCTGGCGGGACTGATCCTCATCGGCTGGCCGGCGACGGTCGCTTGGACGATCGGCCTCCTGGTCGGGATCAACCTTCTCACGACCGGCCTGGCGATGGCGGCGATCGCGATGGGCGGCCGGCGCATGGCGCGGACCGAGGCGCGATCCGAGGTCGCCTGAGCGAACGACGCCGTTCCGTTTTCGGACCACCCGCCGGCGAGGCGGTTCTGTAACCCTTAAACCCGCGCGGACGTACCCTCGATGCATGAGCAACGAGGAGCCGGCGGCCCCCGAGGAGAAACGAGAGTCCGAGGATCCACCGAAGACCGAAACGACGGAGACGGCCGACGAAACGTCCGAGAAAGAGGAAAGCGGATCGACGGACGAGGCGCGAATCGAGGAACTCGAAGCCGAACTCGAGGAGCGCGAGGACCGGATCGACGACCTCGAATCGCGACTGAAACGCACCCAGGCGGACTTCCAGAACTACAAGAAGCGCGCGAAAAAGCGCCAGCAACAGGTCGAGGAGCGCGCCACCGAGGACCTCGTCGACCGGCTGCTCGGCGTGCGAGACAACCTCAAACGCGCAGTCGAGGAGGAATCGGAGGACGTCGGGAGTCTGAAGGAGGGCGTCGAGATGACGCTCTCGGAGTTCGATCGCGTACTCGAAAACGAGGACGTGAGCGAGGTCGCTCCCGAACCGGGCAGCGAGGTCGACCCCCAGCGCCACGAGGTGATGCTGCGCGTCGAGAGCGAACAGCCCGAGGGCACCGTCGCGGAGGTCTACACGCCGGGCTACGAGATGGCCGAGAAGGTGTTGCGTCCGGCCCAGGTGACCGTCAGCGAGGGACCCGAGGAGTAGTGTTGCGGTTCGGGTTTTTTCCGATATTCTATTGATCGAATCGTCGAAATTCGACCGGAAGCGAGCCTGTGGTAGGATTTCACGATGACACACGAGGTAGCAAGGCTTAAAGGAGCGAGAGCGCAATTCTACGCCAACAATGGCGAGTAACAAGATTCTCGGTATCGACCTCGGTACCACGAACAGTGCGTTCGCGGTCATGGAGGGTGGCGACCCCGAGATCATCGTCAACGGAGAGGGCGATCGGACGACTCCTTCCGTGGTCGCCTTCACCGACGACGGCGAGCGCCTCGTGGGCAAACCGGCGAAGAACCAGGCGGTGCAGAACCCCGAGCGCACGATCAGTTCGATCAAGCGCCACATGGGTGAGGAGGACTACACCGTCGATATCGAGGGCGAGGAGTACACGCCCGAGCAGATCTCGGCGATGATCCTCCAGAAGATCAAGCGCGACGCCGAGGAGTACCTCGGCGACGACGTCGAGAAGGCCGTCATCACCGTTCCGGCGTACTTCAACGACAAGCAGCGCCAGGCTACCAAGGACGCCGGCGAGATCGCCGGCTTCGAGGTCGAGCGCATCGTCAACGAGCCCACCGCCGCCTCGATGGCCTACGGGCTCGACGACGAGTCCGACCAGACCGTGATGGTCTACGACCTCGGTGGCGGTACCTTCGACGTGAGCGTACTCGATCTCGGCGGCGGCGTCTACGAGGTCGTCGCGACCAACGGGGACAACGACCTGGGCGGCGACGACTGGGACCAGGCGATCATCGACCACCTCGCCGAGGAGTTCCAGAACGATCACGGCATCGATCTCCGGGAGGACCGACAGGCCCTCCAGCGCCTGAAGGACGCCG
>CAYVQH010000045.1:0-7409 GCA_964454105.1 uncultured Halobacteriales archaeon
GCCGTCGATAACTTCGAGCCCTACTACGATCTGGGCATCAAGGAACACACCGTCGAACGCTGTCGCGAACTCGCAGACGGGAGAGGGGGCAGCTACGAACTCGCCGAAGGCGATATCCGCGATACCGAGTTCGTCAACGAGCTCGTTCGAGACGCCGACCACGTCTACCATCAGGCCGCCCAGGCAGGTGTGCGAACGAGCGTTGAACAGCCGGCCAAGGTCAACGAGATCAACGTCGATGGGACGATCAACGTCCTCGAAGCAGCTCGTAACTCCGAGACTGAACGCGTGGTCGTCGCGAGTTCCTCCTCCGTGTACGGCAAACCCCAGTATCTGCCGTATGACGAGGAGCATCCTACGACGCCGGTCAGTCCATACGGCGTCTCGAAGCTCGCGACTGAGCAGTATACCCGCGTCTACAACGAGGTCTACGGTCTGCCGACGGTCGCCCTCCGATACTTCACCGTCTATGGTCCACGCATGCGTCCGAACATGGCGATCTCGAACTTCGTCTCGCGGTGTCTCCACGACGAGCCACCGGTCATCTACGGTGACGGTTCCCAGACGCGGGACTTCACGTACGCTGACGACATCCTCTGGGTGAACGAGCAATTGCTTGACACCGACGTCGCCGACGGCGAGATCATGAACGTCGGCAGTACGGACAACATCGATATCGAGACGCTCGCCGAGATGGTCCGAGATCAGATCGCCCTGAATCTCGAACTCGAGTACGGTGAACGGAACGACGCCGATGCCGAACACACCCACGCCGACATCTCGAAGGCGAACGAACTCCTGGGGTATGAGCCGACGACGTCGATTCGCGAGGGTGTTTCGCAGTTCATCGACTGGTATCGTGCCAACGAAGAGTGGTACGATCCGCTAGTCCGGAACTCGTAGTCCTTACCCGACGCTACTCCGGAGGATACGTCTCTCCCCTTCACCGATCTTTCCGACCGCACAGAAGAACACGACCGATGTTCACGACGGAAGATCCGAACTGAGCCAGCACGCGGAACCGACTGGTTCAGAGTCGAGTGACACTGGAAGTGACGGACAAAGCGAGTTCCGAGACTCATCAGCCTCGATGCCGGGACAACTGCATTAGGACTCAAAACGGATACATCGTCATCCATCTCGGAATTGAACAACCAGTCCACTTGTCCTACGACAACTGCACCTTTATAGACGTTGCAAACATTTAGTTCGAGGTATCACGAACGTGCGTGACAATGACGATCACATCGACGATTGATAGTGAGGGATATGAGTTCGAGTCGTTTCGAACGCTACTCGCGAAAGCAAACGAAGAAAAATCGGGGGACGAACTCGCCGGGATCGCTGCCCGGTCGGATGCCGAGCGGGTTGCCGCGAAGGATGCGCTCAGCCGTGTCACCCTTCGCCAGCTCCGTGAGAACCCCGTCGTTCCTGCGCAGGACGACGAGGTAACGCGCGTCATCCAGGAGGCCGTGGACGAATCGGCCTACGAGCGGATCGCCGACTGGACCGTTTCGGACCTCCGGGAGTTCCTCGTCGATTCGACGACCGCTGACGACGAGATTCGCGCGATCCGTCCCGGCCTGACAAGCGAGATGATCGCAGCCGTTGCGAAGCTGATGTCGAACATGGACCTGGTGTTGGTCACGTCGAAGATGACGGTGACGGCCCAGTGTAACACGACTATCGGCGAACCAGGGACGCTCTCGTTTCGCCTCCAACCCAATGACCCCACCGACGACATCGACAACATGCTCGATGCGACGCGTGAGGGACTCTCATATGGCGTCGGCGACGCCGTCATCGGCATCAATCCCGTCGCTGACGACGTCGCCAATACGACCGCTATCCTCGAAGCGACCAAGGAGTTCATGGACGAATGGGACGTCCCGACCCAGAACTGCTGTCTCTCGCACGTCACCACACAGATGGACGCGATTCGGAACGGAGCACCCGCGGATCTGGTGTTCCAGAGTTTCGCCGGCACCGAAGCCGGCAACGAGGAGTTCGGGGTCGACGTCGCCCTGCTGGACGAGGCCCATGACCTCGCTCAACGTGAGGGGAGTGCAACGGGGCCAAACGTCATGTACTTCGAAACCGGCCAGGGTGCGGAACTCTCGGGTGACGCTCATGCGGGGGTCGATCAGGTGACCCTGGAGTCACGCTGCTATGGGCTGGCAAAACGGTATGATCCGTTCCTCGTGAACACGGTGGTCGGGTTCATCGGTCCGGAGTATCTCTACGATGGGCGACAGGTGATCCGTGCCGGCCTCGAGGACGTGTTCATGGGCAAACTCCACGGGATCCCGATGGGGATCGACGCGTGTTACACCAACCACATCCAGGCGGACCAGAACGACATCGAGAACCTCGCAGTGTTGCTCGCAGCGGCCGGGACGAACTACTTCATCACTGTTCCGATGGGCGACGACGTCATGCTGAACTACCAGTCGACCAGCTATCATGACGCGGCCGCCCTCTGGGAGGTGTTCGATCTCGGACCGACGGCGCCGTTTGCCCAGTGGCTTGAGGAGATGGGCCTGTTCAAGAACGGCCGTCTCACCGAACGCGCTGGCGATCCGACGGTGTTCCTGTGATGTCCGACGACGATCGCCCCTCGGCCGACGAACGGGTTCCCGGCATCAAGCGACCGAAGGACGCTGCTACGCTTGAGCGCATTGCATCGCGCACCCCCTCACGACTCGGTGTCGGCCGTGCTGGCCCACGGCCGCGTACGAGCACTCTGGTGACGTTTCGATCGGATCACGCAAAGGCTCGCGATGCGGTGCTCACACACGTCACGGACGACCTCATCGAGGAGCTCGATCTCGTGAAAATCCGGACCCGCATCGAGAGCAAGGAGGAGTATCTCACGCGCCCGGATCTCGGCCGGGACATCTCCGAGGAGACTGCCGACTATCTCCGCGAGCACTGCCGGCAGAACCCCCAAGTGCAACTCCTCGTCGTCGACGGGTTGAGCTCGACTGCTATCGAGGCGAACGTTCCGGAGCTGTTGCAGATCTGTCTTGACGGGTTGACGGATCGGGGACTCACCGTCGGGACGCCCCTGTTCGTCGAATACGGTCGCGTGGATGTGATGGACGCGATCGGAGAGGAGCTCAACGCGGACTGCTGTGTGACGCTCATCGGCGAACGGCCCGGGCTTGCCACTGCCGAGAGCTTGAGCGCATATATGGTGTACAATCCGGCACGCGGCACGCCGACCTCGAAGAAATCGGTCATCTCGAACATCCATGCTGGCGGCCTTCCGCCGATCGAGGCCGGAGCGGAGATCGCCGACCTCGTCGCGGAGATGTGCGAAAAAGAACGCAGCGGGCTCGATCTCCGCGAGGACGATCGCGAGTTCGTCACCGAGTGAGACGATGGCAGGTCCCTGTGATTCGCCGATCGACCAGACAGGTCATGAACGGTCGTTGAGACCGTACCGACGGTAATCGAGACATCGATGAGCAACACGAAACTGACCAGTATTGGCATCGACATCGGAACGACGACGACGCAGGTGATCGTGAGTGAACTCGCGGTCGGCACTGCGAGCGACGACGGTGCGGAGAAGCTGGTGGTCACGGATCGGGAGATCCTCCATCGAGGTGCGGTACACAGAACGCGACTCCTCGATTCGGAGACCGTGGATATGGACGCGACCGCAGCTATCGTCAGAGGGGAACTCGCCGATGCAGGATTTGATCCGGCCGAGATCGACACCGGAGCCGTTATCGTCACTGGAGAGACGGCGGACAAGAGAAACGCCGAGCCGCTCATCCACCGACTTGCGATCGAGAACGGCGAGTTCGTCGCAGCAGCGGCGGGGGCCGCACTCGAGGCGATCCTGGCTGGCCGGGGGGCAGGGACCGCGGCTCGCACTACGCATACGGGCGAGACCATCGTCAACGTCGACATCGGCGGCGGAACGACGAATATCGCGGTGTTCGATCCAGCCGGCGTCCGTGATACCCGTTGTCTCGATGTCGGTGGCCGGCTCGTCGAATTCGATGCTGCGAACACGGTGACGAAGCTCTCCGACCCTGCTCGGAAGCTCATCGAGGAACTCGACCTCACGATCAGCGTCGGCGAGCGCTACGATCACACCGACCTCCAGCGTCTGATTACCGCGATGGCGGAGTGTGTTGTCGACGCGATCAGCGGCCCACCGTTCATCGATCGGACTCACGCCGTAGCGATCGGATCGCTCCCGACTCAGCCGGTGACGCTCGATGGAGTCGTCTTTACAGGCGGCGTCGGAGGACTGGTCAACACACCGCCGAGGGAAGACGATCGATTCGAATACGGCGATATCGGTTTGCTGCTCGCTGCTGCTGTCGACGAACGGACAGGGACGATGGATCTACCCGTTCTCCAGCCCGATGAGGATCTGCAAGCAACGGTCATCGGGGTCGGCACGCAGACGACGCGACTGAGTGGCCGGACGATCACGCTCGATGAGTCGTTGCTTCCGTTACGCAATCTCCCCGTCCTCAGCATCGAGGAGATCGGCGACGCCGATCGCGAAACGCTCGTCGATCGCTTCAGGGACGCCGTTTCGGTCGCCCACGAGCGATACGGTGCTGACGAGCCGTTCGTCCTCTCCCTTCCGGATATCGGTCCTCTCACTTATCGGCGTATCCAGGACGTCGCACACGCGATCTCCGTGTCGTATGAGAACGCAAACGAGCCAGCGATCCCGCTGGTTGTGCTTACCCGCCAAGACTGTGCAAAGGCCCTTGGACAAACGCTAACAAACCATCTGGATGATCGATCGGTGATGGCCCTTGACGAAGTCGACGCCGACGACGGCGATTACCTCGATATCGGTTCTCCGATCGCTGACAGCGACACCGTTCCGATCGTCGTGAAGACGCTCGCCTTCGACAACTAGACGTCTGTTCTGCGCTTCTCGTTCAGTCCTGATCGTTGTAATCGCCGAGCGTTTCCTATCGTTCGCGTTCACATGCCATATGGCTGCTCAACCGTCGGCGTGGCCGTCCGCTGGTTAGAGTAACACCCCTGATCTCGACTGCTATCGCGCGAACGAGGATTGGTATGATCCACTGATCCGGAACTCGTGATTAGAACTCAATGTCACTCCGGCGGATGATTTTCCTCCTTCTACCGGGGAATACGGACGACAGCCATAGTGACGAGAATCAGCCTGACGTTGCGACTCCCCACGTGATGTGGTCCCACGTCCGTTCATAGACGTAATACGTCCCCGTTTTCAGTACATTCGTTATGAGACCGATGTTCAGCGCATCGCCCACATCACCGACGACCACCCAGGCGACGGTGACGGTAATCAGTAGCATGAACAGTCGATAACAGAGCGTCTTGGCGATCGCCCGCTTCCGAGCCTGGATAGCGGACCGCGAGATGGCGTTCCATTTCATGCCACTTCCTCGTGGAGTGGTCACATAAGTTACCGAGTTCGACCACATAATTGCGAAATATAACTGAAATCGGTTTCATAATACAGATGAATCGGTGAAAGCGACGCCGATGGTGGTTAGGATATCCACCGGAGAACGGCTATTTCCTGCTGATCTTGACCCAGGAGGAGTACAGCGGTATTGGGTCCGATGAGCTGAAAACGGACCTTCGGTCGCGCCTCGTTCGACGACATGTGTGGCTTTTCGACGATCACTGAAACTACCGTCGGAGTCTCCGTCTGAACGATCTGTCCCGCTCGTCCCTGGGTGGGCGATGTTATCCTCCAGAGGCACGTAGACAGTCACACGCCGACAGTGCGAACGAACGACGTCGGAACGTACTACGAGCACCGGGGCTCCGGCCCACCGATCGTCTTCGTTCACGGAGCAGTCCTCGATCACAGCCAGTCCCGGTGAGTGACCCGTGCGTTCCGGGCGAAAGTCGTTCCCGTCCCTGGTGAGACGAGCCGGCTCGTCTCACCGACCCTCGAGGAGGTTCGTCAGCAGCTTTCGCTGGCCCGCACGGAAGTGCTGTTGAAAGGTTGCCGAAGAGATCCCGAGTTTCGAGGCGATCGTACCGGCGTCGTTTTCCCGGGGCCATTCGAAGTATCCACTATAGAACGCCGTTTCGAGCGCCGCTCGCTGTCGATCCGTGAGATCATCGAACACGCCCGTCGAGGCGGCAGGGGGCTCGGAACGGGTCTGGCGCTTGTAGAGTGCGACGGACAGATCGGGGTGGATTCCTTCGAGTTCCGCGATGAGCTGCGAGACGTTCACGGTCGGCGGGAGCTCGACCGTCGTAATCAAGTCCGTCTCACGGTACGTCATATCCAGCGCTCGTCCGCCGTGTGCGAGTATGCGGGAAATGATCGGCGGATCCGTGACCTCTAGCTCGAACTGGACCGTTCCCTTCTTGATCTCCCTCGTCGTGAGCACCGTGACGTCGAGACGGGAGTCCTCCACCCGCGTGAGGGTCTCTTCGATCTCCGGTCCACCTTCGCCGTAGAACAGGTAGCGTTCGTCGTCGACGGGAACGAGACGAGCGATCTCGAAGTCGCTTTCACGGTCCACATCGATCCCCATCACGTCAGTGAATCCCTGTAGATTCAGCGTCACGACGGTCCTCTCCCGACTCAACAGGGTCTGTTCTTGATTCGCCATCGCGATCGCATGACCGATCGTCTCACCCAGGACTCCGAGAACGGTCCGAACGGTCGCACCGAACGCATCCGCCGTGTCGGCATACACGCTGAGAACGCCGAACAATGCGTTATCATAGATGATCGGAATGGCGGCAACCGAGCGATACCCCCGTGAGAGCGCTTCGTCGCGCCATGGCGTGGGGGATTCAGTCGTTGCGATATCGGAGATGACGGCGAGCTCACGGTCGTCGATCGCTCGGGCGACTGGACTGTTTCCGGCAACTGCCGTACCCGTGGCGTGGTTCAGTGATCCCACTTCATTACCGGCGTGGGCTGCCGGCGTGGTGCGTTTCGTCGCGGGATCGATATGCCAGACCACCGCGAATCGATAGGTGTCCTTTTCGATGAGGCTGTTACAGACTAATCGTTCGATCGTGGATTGGCTCGTCTCCTTGATGATCGCTTGATGAATGCTATGAATCAGGGCATGCAACCGATCGAGTGCGGTGAGCTGTTCCTGTTGTGATTCCAGTTGCTCCGTGTCGTGGCGTCGGGAGATGGCCGTCGCGAGTATGTGGGCGATGGTCTCGACGAAGTGAACGTCGTGTTCCGTGAACTCCCGCTTTTGAGTGTCGTGAACGCCGAGGATCCCCCATGGATCGGCTTCCGAGCCGATGGTGACACTGATTCCGCTTCGAACGTCGTGATCTGTTAACAACGGTGGACCACTGAATCGGGTCTCCGAACGGAGGTCCTCGACGATGACGGGCTGGGTCGTGGAGAGGGTGTGACCGGCCTGTGAACCGGCGGCCGTTGCGGAGGT
>CAYVQH010000045.1:7509-12522 GCA_964454105.1 uncultured Halobacteriales archaeon
TCGCGGACCAGTCCGACGAAATAGCGGGTGCCTTCGTACGTGAACGTGTTGAGGGAGACGCCGAGCGGGACCTCGTGACCGTTCTTGTGCTGTCCGGGTAGCTCCACGTAGGACCAATCGATGTTCCGCTCCCCGGTCTCGAGATACCGCTGCAACGCGGTGAGATGTGTCATTCGGAGCCGTTCCGGAATGATGTTCAACTTACTGTCGCCGACCAGTTCGGCCGGCGCATATCCGAGGATCCGCTCAACGGCCGGGTTCGCGTACTGAATGTCGCTGTTCGAATCGAGAACGATAATACCGTCGGAGATGGCGTTTGCGAGGGCGAAAAACGATTTCCCGACAGCGGTCTCGTGGTTACTGTCATGTCGCGAATCGTATGGGACTCCGGGCGGCCGTGGTTGCAATAGCCCGATCACATCGCCTGCAGAACGATCACTCGGTCCGGCGAGACATCGGAGCGAGGTCGTACAGAGACGGATCTCACCGCTCGTCGTCTCGATGGGAATCTCGGCCGTCAGCGGCTCGGCTGATGCCGTTCGAAAGGTATCGAGGAAGGCATCGATCGACGCGAACTCGCTCGGGAGAACCGTGACGATCGATCGTCCCTCGAGATCCGCTTGAGAGTATCCCGTAAGGGACGTGAACGTCTCGTCGACCGCACGGAACCTCCCCGCCGGAGAGAGATGGACGACACCGATGGGGGCCGCCGTTGAGATCCGACCGTGTTCGTCCGTTGAGGCGCTCGGCTCGGCTCTCATTGTGATCCCATCTCTTTCCGAATCATATACCTCATATAATATTTTAATTAGTATATGAATCAAAAGAATATAAGAGTGCTGATAGGGGAATTCCACTTACCGGCCGACGGGTGTTACCGCCATCAGCACTCGGTCGATACAGTGTCCGTGACAGCATCACTCAACCAACTGCGACCAGGGTACCTACTATAATAGGGGATGTTGATTTATACCATTTCTACTTTGTAAGAAAGTGAGGATGAGTCAGGACACGAAAGCGGCAAAGCGGGCGGGCGATCTACTACTGAAATCCGTGGAGATCGAGCACGAGGCCGACGACGAGTCGCCAGCGACCGTGGATGTCGACGCGATCAAGTGCCCACTACGACAGGAGATCCTGTTTTACGTCGCTGAGAGCGACTCACCAGTTCCTCGAGAACGACTCGCGGAGCACCTAACCACTTGGATGACGGAGTCATATGATGGACCCGTCTCGGAGGCGGAATACGAACAGACGCATGCCCTCGTTCTTCACCACAAGCATCTCCCCCAGTTAACCGATGCCGGTCTCATTGAGTACGATCAACGGAACATGACGGTTGCGCTAACGGAGTACGCGAACAAACTCATCGACGCCTGATTCATTCGGCAGAAACTGCCCTATCGCGTGTGATGACCCGCCGCGTGTGTTCCGCCCGCGAGGTCGAGCCCCTATCAACCCTTAATACCCGTACGGCGCACGGATCTCCATGGACCGTGTCGATACCGCCGGCGAATCCGAGACCGTCCTCGGCGATCTCGAACTGACCCGGGCACTTGCCGTCCAGATGACCGCCGTCGGAACGCTCGGATTGGTGGTCGCGTGGGCCGTCCTCAGCACTCTGTATCAGGTGGTCACTGGTCAGGTACCGCTGGTCTGGTCGGTCCCGGCCGACGTCGGGTGGGGGACTCAGGCGTTCGACCTTCTGGTCGTCCTGTTTCTGGGGACCGTGTTCGTCGTTCCCCACGAGTGGCTCCACGGGCTCGCCATTCGCTACTACGGTGGCGAGCCCCGATACGGCGTTGGACTCGCCCATTTCATTCTCCCGTACGCCTATGCGACGACCGACCACGAGTTCACGCGAAACCAGTTCATCGTCGTTCTCCTGACCCCGCTGGTGGTGATGAGTGCCGCCGGCGTACCGGCGATGATCGCCCTCGAGTGGGGCTGGCTGATCGTGCCGCTGGCGGCCAACGCCGGCGGAGCGGTCGCGGACCTCTGGATGACGATGACCCTGTTGAGCTACCCTCCACACGTCCGTCTCGAGGATCACGAGGAGGGCGTCAGGATCCTCGGGCATGAGAGCGATCGCCCGCGGACGCTGTCGGTGACGGCGCTGGTCTGGGATGCACTCTCCGGGGTGGCCGTCACGGCGGTCGGTCTCCTGTTCATGCTTGCGGTCGGGGGCCCGTTCGTCCTGACCGCTCTCGGCGTCGAGTCGCTCACCGTCGGCACGCCCGGCACGATCACGTACCTGTTCGAGTTCACCAATACGCCGACCGAGATCTCCCTGGGAATCGGCCCCGGCGTGCTCGGCGTCGGTGCTCTGGTCGGACTGGCCTATGCGTTCGTCCGGAGCTACAGGCGTGGTGGGACCGCTCCTCCCACTCGGGACGAGGGGCCGGCGAATAGCCACTGACCTCCGGCCTCCGATCCGACGTCGGTGATACCGAGACTGGATAAGAGGGTCGGGTGTTCGAAGTAGTCTGGCGCGACCGAACAGCGGATGGTGACGTGATCGGGTGATTCCTCAACGACGCCGAGTCCCATCGGACGGTGCTCGGCGTCGAGCACTGCGTCGTAGCGATGCGTTCCGAGTGCCATCGCATTTGATACGAGTGACAAACCCGTTAGATTCGTAACGTTGGAGGATAAAATCGATCTGAATGCCGACTCATCGCCGTCGTCGATTCATCCATGGGCAGACCGCCTGGATGCTCGCGTCGATCCTCGCGCTTGCGCTGCTTGATGCGCTGACGGTAGAGCTCTTTTTCGTCCTCTCGCTGATCGGATTTCTCGTGGTCACCGAACTGACGGCACCGTTCGCCGTCACTCCACGGTGGCGAAAACGTCTCCGGTGGATCATCGCCCTCGGGCTGCTCGTCTTCGGCGTGATTGTCGTTCGCCGTATCCTCGCGATCCTTCCATCGGGGGTGCTGTAGATGGGGTTTCGAGACTGGTCGTATCCACGCTTGTTGCTCTATGCGCTGGCGGCCGTGCTCTTGGTTGGCCTCATCATCGGCGCAAGCACGTCCGGTGCAGCCTTCGGAACCTACACCCACTCTTGGGAAGGGACCTCGGACCTGCGCTCGGAAGCAGAGGCTGCGGACGCCGAACCGATCATCGTGACCGACACGACCCAGTATGAGGACGTCGAGGCGAACGGAACGGTCGCGATCGCGATCGCGACCGAGGAGTCCTATGGCCCTGAGGATCGCGAGCGCATCAACGACTTCGTCAGGCGGGGGGGAACTCTAGTTATAGCCGACGACATCGGGCAGACCAACCAACTCCTCCAGGAGATGGGGGCGAACACCCGTATCGACGGTGCCCTCCTTCGCGATGAACAGGAGTACCATCGCTCGCCGGCGCTTCCCGTCGCGACCGAAACGGCCGACCATCCCTACGTCAACGACAGCGAGTCGTTCACGCTGAACTACGGGACGGCGCTCGTTCCGAATGGCGCCGACGTGCTGGTTCGATCCTCCGAGTACTCGTATCTCGACACCACGCGGAACCAGCAGTTCGATTCCGGGACCGAATCCATCGGCCCCCGGCCAGTGATGACGGCCGAGGAGATCGGACAGGGCCAGCTCGTCGTCATCAGCGATTCGAGTGCGCTCATCAACGTCATGCTCGAACGGCCTGGAAACCGCGCGTTCGTCCAGCAGCTGTTCGATGCACATGATCGCGTTCTCCTCGATCAGTCCCAGGCCGCCGATCTCCCGCCGATTGCGATCGCACTGCTGATACTTCGTGAGTCCGCCGTCCTCCAGCTGGCCTTGGTTTCCGGGCTCGTCGGCGCGGTCGCGGTCGTCGACAAGCGTCCGGGGTGGCTGCGTGGGCTCCGCAACCGTGTTGGCGGTCGCTCCCCGACCGTATCGGAGACCGATCTCCAGCCGGCCGAGCTGCACGCGATCCTCAAAGCACAGTATCCCGGTTGGGATTCGGATCGCCGTGAACGTGTCATACAAACAATTATGAATCGGCGGAAAAAAGGGGGCGATAATGACTGACCCTGCCACGATGTACGAGACCCTCCGCGAGGAGATGGGGACGGTGCTCATCGGCAACGACGCGATCATCGAACAACTGACCGTTGCCCTGTTGTCGAACGGTCACGTCCTCCTCGAAGGAGTGCCAGGGGTCGCGAAGACGACGATGGCCAACCTGTTCGCCCGGGCATCGGGCCTGGAGTACAACCGGATCCAGATGACTCCCGACGTCCTACCGGCCGACGTGACGGGCACCCACGTCTACCACGAACAGACCGGCGAGTTCTCGCTGCAACGGGGCCCGATCTTCGCGAACCTGGTCGTCGCCGACGAGATCAATCGCGCGACGCCGAAAACCCAGAGCGCACTGCTGGAGGCGATGCAGGAACGGACCGCCACCATCGAAGGGCAGACCCTCGAGCTGCCTGAGCCGTTCATCGTGATCGCGACCCAGAACCCAATCGAGATGGAGGGCACCTTCGAACTCCCCGAGGCCCAGCGCGATCGCTTCCTGTTCAAACTCACCGTCGAGTTGCCCGGTCGCGACGACGAAGCAGCCCTGCTCGATCGGTTCGATACGGCGCCGGATCTGGGTCCCGGGGCGATCGAACAGGTGGTTCGACCGCCCCAGATCCTCGAAGCCCGTCGGATCGCTGCGAACGTCCACATCGACGAGCGCGTGAAGGGGTATATCCTCGATCTCGTCGAGGCGACGCGGACTCACGGCGATATCGCCCACGGAACCTCGCCGCGGGCCTCGCTTGCGCTGCTCAACGCTGCCAAAGCCCGCGCGGCGATCCACGGGCGGGAGTACGTCATCCCCGACGACGTCAAAACTCTCGTCCGACCGACGTTCACCCACCGGCTCGTGCTGTCGACCGACGCCGAACTCAGCGGTGTCACTGCCGAGGACGCCATCGAGGAGATCATGGCGACGGTCCAGCCACCGGGCAGCGACGCCGAGGCCGAACGTGAGAGCGCGGTGTCTGCCGGCGGTGCGTCGAGGATGGGTGAGTAA
>CAYVQH010000046.1:0-12483 GCA_964454105.1 uncultured Halobacteriales archaeon
TGCTGGCGATCTGTTTCGAGTTCGTCTGGCAGGCCACCGCGTCGTTCCTGCCGACCTTCCTGGTCGCCCACCACGGCTACTCGCTCGGGCTCGCGAGCGCTCTCTTTTCGGCGTACTTCGTGATCCACGGAATCACCCAGCCGGCGGTCGGGTCGCTGTCCGATCGCTTCGGCCGCGAGAGGGTGGCGGCGGGCTGTGCGCTGGCGGGGATCGCGGGCTACGGCCTGTTGATCGTCGGCTCCGGCCTTCCCGTCATGGGGATCGCGATCCTGCTCGTGGGCACGGGAATGAGCTGGGGGGCGGCGGTCCTGCCGCGGTTCATGGACTTCCTCTCGCCCGAGGAGCGCGGCGCGGGGTTCGGCCTCGTGCGGACGGCCTACATGCTGGTGAGCGCGAGCGGCAGCGCCGTCGTCGGGACCGTCGCGGACCTCTCCTCGTGGGCGATCGCCTTCTCGGTGTTCGTCGCGCTGCTCTCGGTCGTCGTCTGCGCGCTGGGGGCGAACCGGGCGTTCGATCTCGGGCTGTGAGCAGTAGGCTTATGTCCCGGATCGGCGACACACGGATATGACGGGATCGAACGAGACGGGGGCGACGGGATGGAACTAGCGCTGGTCCTGATCGCCACGACCCTGATGTTGGGAATGCTCTCGCCGCTGGCGTTCGCCGTCTTCCTTCTCCTTCGCGACCGCGAGGACGGAACGGCCGAACCGACCGACGAGGCCTGATCGCCGTCGGAGATGTCCACATCGAACCCACCCCGAATCGAACCGTCGAACCGGGACGCGCCGAACCGTACCGGACGGCCGGCCGAACAGGTTCGGGGTCGTGGTTTCGGTCGGTCGGCGCCTTCCATTCGGTATGAGCACGACAGGCACCGAGACCGGACGCGAGGACGAACCGGATCGGACCCGAGTCACCGTCGTCTGTACCGGCCACGTCTACGACATAGTCGGCGAGCACCGCTTTCCGTACGCGTTCGAGGGGACGACGCTGCGCGAGTTGCTCGACAGACTGTTCGCCGAGTACGACGTCGCGGACCTGCTGATCGCCAAGACCGAGGCCGATGCGACGGCCCACGGGTGGGCGAGCCCGCCCGAGGAACTGCCCGGCACGTGGAAGAAGAACCCGGAGGGAGAACAGACCCGCGCGTACGCCCGCGTCACGATCAACGGGCGGTTCAACGAGCATTTCGACGGGTTGGACACCGAACTCGAAGACGGCGACCGGGTGGGGCTGATGTACCCGTTCATGTTCTGCTGTTAGGGCGGCCGTGGACCCGCCGAGCCGTCCATTCGACCGACCACGTTCGCGTTCGGAGGGGTGTGCGACGATGACGGAAGCACGCCTCTCGATCGGCCTTCCGGAGGGCGTCTGGATCACCGACGTCTCGACGGCCCACCCCGAGGCAACCGTCCGGGTGCTGGCAGCGATGTCCGGCGAGGAGGTCGGGTTCGGTCTGGTGCGGATCACGGGCCCCGGCCTCGATTCGATCCTCGACGGAATGGATGGGGCCGAGGACGTCACGGCACTGGAGGTGCTTCGTCGTGACGAGCAGCGGGCCGTCGTTCGGTTCGAGACGACCCAGCCGCTGCTCCTGCTCTCGGCCCGCGAGTCCGGGGTGCCGATCGAGCCCCCGGTCGACGTTCGAGACGGGGTCGCGACCGTCGAGGTGACCGCTCCGCGCGAGCGCCTCTCGGAGCTGGGCGAGCAGCTGCGGGCGTCGGGGCTGACCGTCGAGGTCGAGTACGTCCGCGAGGGTGTCGATCCCGATCGCCTGCTCTCCGAGCGCCAGCGCGAGGTCCTGTCGGTGGCCGTCGAACGAGGCTACTACGACACGCCCCGCGGGTGTTCACTCACCGATCTCGCGGCGGAACTCGGCATCGCGAAGTCGACCTGCAGCGAGACGCTCCACCGCGCCGAGGGAACCGTGATGAAACGGTTCGTGGCGGGGCCGTCCGAGGCCGAAGACCCGACGATCTGAATCCGGCACGCCGACGGCCATCGGCGCTCGACGAAACGGGGCGTACTTGTCCCCGTCGGCCGACGGGTCGATATGGGCGGCACCTACACGCTCGTGGTCTCGCTCGCCGAACCGGCGACGATCGAGGTCGGCGCGCTCGGCGAGCGGCGGTTCTCGAAGGGGTGGTACGCCTACACCGGCAGCGCCTTCGGCCCCGGCGGCTTCTCCCGCGTGGATCGCCACCGCGACCTCGCGCGCGGCGAACGCGAGGTACGCCACTGGCACATCGACTACCTGCTCGGCCATCCGGACACGACGATCGAGACCGTCGTTCGCACCCCCGATCGCGACGTCGAGTGTGCGGTCGCTCGC
The DNA here is from genome assembly GCA_964454105.1 of uncultured Halobacteriales archaeon. Classification (GTDB taxonomy): domain Archaea; phylum Halobacteriota; class Halobacteria; order Halobacteriales; family Halalkalicoccaceae; genus Halalkalicoccus. Next base: position 2,333 of record CAYVQH010000046.1, read on the forward strand.
GCGCTCCCGGACGCCGGGATCCCCGGCTTCGGCGCCTCCGACTGCGACTGCGAGTCCCATCTGGCCCGCGCCGAGGAGGAGGCGGCGCTCCTCGCGGCGGTCGAACGGGCACACGGATGACAGCCCGACCCGATCGACGATACGGGCGGTGAATCGAGAATCGGGCGAGGAGAGTCCCCGTCGCCTGGGAATGGTGGAAGGGCGCCCGGATCGGTGAGGTGGTCGAAAGGAGGAGATCAGCGCCACTCATCTAGCTCGACGAACGTCGACGGGTCGGCGCTGATCCAGGCGGTGTATCGCTGATCGTCGTCGAGGTCCTCAGGGACGAACGTCCAACGATCGAGCGGTCGGCCGTCCTCGTGGGTGATGAGCCGGAGCGTTCCGGTCCCACCGCGAGAGAGGGCTGAAGGTGACGTCGTCACGACATGGCATTACGGCCGACAGGGTAACTAGAACACGCTTGCACCTGCCACGGATCGATAGCGACGGGCGGGACGAGGGTCGTACGGATCGAACGATCTAGTCGGTACCGACGATCGCCTCGCCGTCCGCGTGCTCTTCGAGCAGCGCACGCATCCGTTCGACAGTCTCGGGGCTCCGGGTTCGACCGCGCCTGATCACGTCCTCCGCGCGGTCGATGGTCGCAAGCGTGTCCGACTGGACGACCATGACCGGGACGCCCTTCTCCTCGGCCTTGCCGACCACCGCGCTCGATGGACGAAGCCCCCCGGTGAGGACGAGACACTTCACGCCGGAGGCCTCGAGCGCCACGGTCTGGACGTCCGAGCGGTCCCCGCCGGTGATCAGCGCGGCGTTGCGGGTGCGCCGGAAGTGTCTGAGCGCCGAGTCCCCGCCCATCGCGCCGACGAGGAAACGCTCGACGAACTCGTCGGTTGCTGCACTCGTCAGCAGTTCCGCACCGAGTTCGTCGGCGAGTTCGGAAACGGTGACGCCCGCCAGCTCCTGTGTCCGCGGGAGCGCACCGAACACGGGGACGTCACGCCCTTCGAGAAAGGGAATCACGTCCGAGTCGAGCGACTCGAAGCTCGCGTCGGCGACGGCGTTGAAGACGACCCCCGAGAGCCGGTCGCCCAGTCGGTCTGCGGCTCCGAGGACCGCGTCGGCGTCGCCCGCAGTCTCGAACGGCGAGACGAGGACGACTTCGGCGTCGAGCAGTTCGGCCAGATCGACGTCCGTGAGGTCGACGATCCCGCCGGTGTCGAGGTCGCTTGCCCCCTCGACGAGCATCAGGTCCTTCTCCGCCGCGAGCGCCTCGAAGTGCTCCCGGACCGTATCGCGCAGTTCGGCGGGGTCCTCCCGGCCGCGGATGGCCTCCTCGACGAACGTCGGCGAGTAGACGATCGGCTCGAGCTCGTGCATCTCCGCATCGAGATCGAGCAGTTCACGCGCGAGCATCGGGTCCTCGTCGATCGTCTTGCCGACGTTGCTCTGCAGGCGCGTGCCCTTCGGTTTCATGTAGCCGACGCTCAGGCCGTTCTCGATGGCCATCTGGCCCAGTGCGAGCGCGATCGCGGTCTTTCCTGTGCTGTCCTCGGTGCCGGTGATGAGTACGGTTCGGGTCATTGCTCTACGGTGAGGGCGATGTCGATCGCCGTGGCTCCGTCGGGAGTGGCGACCAGCGGGTTGATGTCCAGTTCCACGATCTCGGGGAAGTCACACACGAGCTGCGAGAGGCGTTGGATCGTCTCGATCACGCTCGCCTCGTCGACGGGCTCGCGCCCGCGCGCACCCCGCAGCAGGGGCGCGGCGTCGATCTCGTCGATCATCGCGGTGGCTTCGCGCTCGCTGACGGGCGCGACCCGGAAGGTCACGTCCTCCAGGGTCTCGACGAAGATTCCACCTAAGCCAAAGAGGAGGAGCGGACCGAACTGCGGGTCGCGGTTCATCCCGACGATGGTCTCGACCCCCGAATCGAGATCCACCATCTCCTGGACCTGCACGCCCAGCAGGGTCGCGTCGGGCTGGTAGTTTCGCGCGCGGGTCACGAGGTCCTCGTAGGCGTCGTGGACCTCGCTCTCCGGGACGCCGACCTTCACCCCGCCGATGTCCGATTTGTGCATGATGTCCGGCGAGACGATCTTCATCACGGCCTCGCCGTCGATCGACCGGGCGACGCGTTCGGCCTCGGCGGGGTCGGAGACGACCTCGCCGTCCGGAATGGGAACCCCGTAGTCCTCCAGTATCTCCATCGCCTCGACGCCGATCCGGTTGTCGCCCCGATCCTCGGCGCGATCGAGCAGTTCGCGGACGCGCTCGCGGTCGACGTCGAACTCGGCGGGGTCGTCGTACTCCCTCCCCCGTATCTCGCGGTACTCCGCGAGCGAGTCGAGGCTGTCGACCGCGCGGGCGGGGTCGAAGTAGTTGGGGATCCCCGCCTCCCGCAGCAGTTCGGCCGCCGGGGCGACGCGCTCGCCGCCCATGAAGCAGGCCGTGACGGGCTTTCCGTGCGTCTCGCGGAGCTCGACGGTTCGCTCGGCCAGCTCCTCGTAGTCGAGGACGGCCGTGGGAGCCGAGAGGACGAGGGCCATCCCGACGTTCGGGTCCGAGAGCGCGGCCTCGAGCGCGCCCGCGAAGCGCTCGACGTCGGCGTCGCCGACGATGTCGACGGGGTTGTAGACGTTGCCCTCGGCTGGCAGCGCCTCGCGAAACGTCTCGAGGGTGTCCTCGGAGAAGGAGGCCATCGAGAGGCGCGAATCGCCGACCGCGTCGGTCGACATCACGCCGGGCCCGCCCGCGTTGGTGATGACGGCGACGTCCTCGTTTGCGGGCAGGGGCTGGTTCGCGAGCATCTGGGCGGAGTCGAACAGCTCCTGGACCGATTCGGCGCGCAGGACGCCCGCCTGTTCCAGTCCGGCCTCGTAGGCGCGCTCGGAGCCGGCGATGGTTCCCGTATGGGAGGAGGCTGCCTGCGCGCCCGCATCGGTCCGGCCGGACTTGACGAGCACGACCGGCGTCTCCCGTGTGACCTCTCTCGCCGTCTCGATGAACTCCCGGCCCTCCGAGATCCCCTCGAGGTAGCCGATGATCACGTCGGTTTCTGCATCCCGGTTCCACGCCTCGACGAAGTCGACCTCGTCGAGCACGGCCTTGTTTCCCAGCGAGACGACGTCCTTGAAGCCGATTCCCTGCTCGTTGGCCCAGTCGACGACCGCCGTGATGAACGCTCCCGACTGGCTCATGAACGAGAGACTCCCCGAAAGGGCGTCGTCCGGGCCGAAGGTGGCGTTCAGCCCGACGGGTGTGCTCATCACTCCTAAACTGTTGGGCCCGACGAGGTTCAGGCTGTGCTCGGCGGCGATCTCGCGCAGCTCGCGCTCGCGGGTCGCCCCCTCGCTGCCCGTCTCGCCGAAGCCGGCGGTAATCACGACGACGTTTCGCACCCCGACCTCGCCGGCCTCGCGGACGGCCTCGAGCGCGACGTGTGGCGGGACGACCACCACCGCGAGGTCGGGGTTTCCCGCCCGTTCCAGGGAGTCGACGCAGTCGACGCCCAGCACCTCCTCGTAGTTCGGGTTGACTCCGACGACCTCGCCGTCGAATCCCTCGACTAGGTTCGACGTGATGGCGTGGCCGACCGATCCCTCACGGGAGGTCGCGCCGACCACCGCGACTCGCTCCGGCGAGAACAGCCCCGTCAGATCGGCCATTCGCGTATCAGTTCCCCCTGTTCGGATGAGCGACGGCTCACTTGCGATACGACACGCATGCCTGGAGTTCGGACGGCGAAGCGTATAACTCGTGGGGCCCGGACTCAGACGTCCTCCGGCAGCCAGCCCCCCGATACCTCGACGTTCGCGCCGGTGATGTAGCCGCTTCCCTCCTCGAGGAAGGTGAAGACGGCCTGTATCACGTCCTCGAAGCTCGCCGGTCGACCCTGCGGGAGCTCCTCGGGGAACACCTCGCTGTTCTCGATCACGTACGGCGAGACGGCGTTGGCGGTGATCCCCTCGTCCCGGGTGTCGGCGGCCAACATGCGGGTGAACATCAGCACGCTCGATTTGGCCATGAAGTAGGGGGCGTTCTTCGGGTTGATCAGCCCCTTCTCCGCGGAGGCGTAGCCGACGTTGACGATCCGACCCCAGCCGTGCTCGCGCATCCCCGGCAGCGCGCGTTTCGAACAGAGGTAGGTCCCGTTGACGTTGGTCTCGATCACGCGCTGCCAGGTCTCGACGGCCATCTCCTCCCAGTGTTCGGGCGCGAACGCGCCGACGTTGTTGACCAGCACGTCGACGGGACCGAGCGCGGTCTCGACCCCCTCGAAGAGGCGCTCGACGGCCTCGGGATCGGTTACGTCGCCCCGCACGGTCGTCGCCTCCACGCCCCGCTCGCGGGCGGTCTCTGCGATTTCACGGGCGGGGCCCTCGCTGGTGTGGTAGTGGACGGCGACGTCCGCGCCCCGCCGTGCGCAGGCGAGCGTGAGCGCTCGTCCCAATCCCTTTGCGCTGCCGGTAACGAGGAGGGTGCGTCCGTCGAGATCGGGTTCGATCATGCCGGCCGTTCAGCCGGCGGATCCATATACCATCGGTCATGCACCCGCTGTCGGTCGGCGACCGGTACCAGTGACAACGCGACCCACGTTTATAACGGAGGGCCGTGTACGGGGACCCATGGCCATCGAAACGATCGTTCTGGCTGTCGGCCAGGAGGACGAGGACAGGGCGAAACGACTCGCAGAGACCGCGATCGACGTCGCGGAGCCGACCGGCGCGCGGGTGGTGCTGTCGCACGTGTTCACCCCGCGGGAGTTCGACGAGGTGGTCGAGCAACTCGACTTCGGGGCGGACGCGAACCCTGATCCCAGCGAGGTCGCCTCGCGCCACGTGACGACCCGGACCGTCGCCCAGTCGCTCGACGCGACCGACGTCGACTACGAGATCCGCGGTGAGGTCGGGGATCGCGGCGAGGCGATCGTCGAACTGGCGAAATCGATCGGTGCGGATCGCGTGATCGTCGGCGGGCGCCGGCGCAGCCCCACGGGAAAGGCCGTCTTCGGCAGCACCGCCCAGGAGGTGATGCTCTCTTCTCCCTGTCCCGTTACCTTCGTTCGGGACTAGCCTGAAGTCCTAGAGGCGATCGCCGTCATCGTCGTCGTCATCGTCGCGGCCGAGGTCGGCGTCCTCCTCGGCCCCGCGGGTCGCGGCCTCGCCCGTCGAGGGCTGGTCCTCGGGGTCGGCCTCCGGGTCTGCGGGGTTCAGGTCCTCGGCCCGGTCCTGGACGTCCTCGCTGTCGCGTGGCTCGTCGATCACCGGATCCTGCACGTCGTCCTCACCGCGGGGCGAGCCCGTCTGGGCGTCCTGGACGTCCTGGCGTCCCGCGGCGTCCTCGGCGCCCGGCGGGCGTTCGTTCGCGTCCCGGCCGCCCATTCCCCCGACGTCGTCGGGGTCAGGGTCGGAGTCGTCGTCGCCCGTCGGAACGCCCATCTCGTCGGCGGCGTCGTCCTCGCCTCGCTCCGAGACGTCCTCGTCGGTCATCTCGGAGGCACCCGCCTCGCCGGTGGTTCGCCCTCCGGTCAGGTCGCCTGCGTCGTCCATCTCCGCGGCGGTCTCGTCGCCCGAGAGGTCGCCGCTGACGGGATCGTCGTCGCGCTCCTCGGGCGGGAGGTCGTTCCTGTCCGTCGAGGCGTCCTCGTGTCCCGTTCCGGTACCCGTATCGCCCGCGATCGTCGCCTCGTCGGCGGCGCTGTCCTCGGACCCGACGTCGGCGTCGACGTCCGTGGCTCCGGGGTCCTCGGCCTGGAGGTGGACCGTATCGTCGTCGATCTCCCCGACGTGGCGCTCGTCGATCGTCTGGGTTCCCTCGGTGTCGCCCCAGCCCAGCGTCGCCTTGAGACTATCGGTGACTCCCGGATCGGTCTCGACGTGGATCGTCCCGCCCTCGACGGCGCTCACGATGCCGATGCGTTCGCCAGTCGAATCGACCACGTTCTTCCCCTCGTCGTCGTCGGTCGGCCGAGTGCGGTGATCGTTCGCCATGAAGGGTACTATGTCGGGTGATGGGATAAACCTCGGCCCGGAGTGTGCATGGAGAGGTCTCGACAGCCCGAGAATCTATGCAGTTAAGTGTCGGGCGGATCGTTCCGTGAAACGAGGATGCCATACTACGCCGGCGTCGACCTCGGGGCGACGAACATCCGGGCGGCGGTCGCAAACGAGGAGGCAGAGATACTGGCGCTCGCCCGGCGGGAGACCCCGCCGGGACCGACGGGGATCGACGTCACCGAGGCCGTCCTGCGCGCGCTGCGGGAGGCCTGCGAGTCGGCCGACGTCGAGCCGGTCACGGTCGAGGCGGCCGGAATCGGCAGTTTCGGCCCGTTCGATCTGGCGGCGGGGACCATCGAGAACCCCGCGAACCTCCCCGACACCGTCGAAACCGTCCCGCTAACGGGACCGATCGAGGAGCTGATCGATTCCGAGCGGGTCTACCTCCACAACGACACCATCGCGGGCGTCATCGGCGAGCGCTTTCACGCCGATCGCAACCCCGACGACATGGTGTATCTCACCATCTCCTCGGGGATCGGCGCAGGGGTCTGTGTCGACGGCAACGTGCTGTCGGGCTGGGACGGCAACGCCGGCGAGGTCGGCCACATGACGATCGATCCCGAGGGCCTTCGGACGTGTGGCTGTGGCCACGACGGCCACTGGGAGGCCTACTGCTCGGGCAACAACATCCCGAAGTACGCCCGCCTGCTCTACCAGGACGCCCCCGAGTACGACACCGCTCTTCCGATCGAGGATCCCGACTTCTCCGCGGTCGACGTCTTCGAACACGCCGGAAACGACGAGTTCGCCCGCTACGTGATCGAGCAGGTCGGCCACTGGAACGCGATGGGCGTCGCGAACATCGTCCACGCCTACGCCCCGCTCGTGATCTACGTCGGCGGCGCGGTCGCGATCAACAACCCCGAACTCACGCTCGGCCCCATTCGCGAGAAGCTAGAGGAGATGGTCTTCGTCAACATTCCACAGATCGAGCTGACGACGCTGGGCGACGACGTGGTGCTCCACGGAGCGATCGCGAGCGCCATGACCGGTGGAACGGGCGATCGGACGCGAATGCAAGGCTGAGATCACCGATCCGACCCAACCCAAACCCTTTCGAGTCCTCGCGGTCTATCCTCGTATAATGAGTACCGATACCGGGGAGCCCGACGACAGCGAGGATCTCAAGTCCCGGGTCGAGACGTGGCTCGCGAAACAGATGCCGATCATCCAGATGCACGGCGGGACCAGCGCGGTCCGCAAGGCCGAGCCCGGCGGCGAGGTGATCGTCGAGCTCGGCGGAGGCTGTCGGGGCTGTGATATCGCTGATGTCACGACGGGAAACATCGAGGCCGAACTACTGCAGTGGCCCGAGATCGAGGAGATAACGGTCAGGGCACCCGATGCCGGCGAGAGCTTCGGGGTCGATCAGCCCGACAGCATCATGGGCATCGATCGTACCGAGGGCGGTCGCGGCTTCTGATTACCGGCCGAGCTTGCTTCGATTGATCGAGACGCCCGTCGGCGTGACGATGATCTGGTCGTCGCCCTTCTGGACGATGTCGCCGTTCACCTCGTTTGCGACCTGCTGAAGCTCGTCGATGATGTGGTCGACCGTGCTGTCGCTCGTTCGGAGGCGAACGATGTCGGCGATCACGACGTCACCGTCGTAGATGGCGTCCTTGATCGCGATGAGATCGCGCTGGCCGTCGATCTCCGCGATGTGTACCTGCGTGCCCGCCTCGCCGGGGGCCGCCTCGATGTCGCCGACGCCGACCTCGACGTAGTCCTCGACGCTTCGCCCTCGGCGGTGAGAGCCCTGCTCGCCGAGCAGTTTGTCCATAAACCCCATAGGCGTGGCACCGCCCCTGCGCGTATAGTTCTTACGTCAGACGCCGAATCGATCCCGATCGCGCCGCCATGAACGGCGAACTCGCCGGTCGACGGTCGGCGGCCGGCTCAGACGACGAACGAGTAGAGGTCGTCGCCGACGTGGTGGATCGATTCGACCACCTTCCCCGAGTCGCCGGCCATGTCCGTCCCGTCGGTCCTCGCTCGACCGATCGCGAGCACCTTCCCGTGGGATTCCTCGGCGATCGCGACGAGATCGCCCTCCTCGATCGCCTCGTCGGCCCCGACGATGCCCGGACGCATCACGTCCGCGCCGTCGGAGACGAACGAGATCGCGCCGGCGTCGACCGTGACGAGCCCACGCTCGGGGGCGTGTTCGTTCGCGCCCCGGACGGTGAGGAAGGGTTCGTTCTCGTAGTAGAACGCGTCGGGAGCGCCGTCGACGAGGACCAGATCGAAGGGGCTCTCGGCGAGTTCGACGAGTTCGTAGGCGTCGCCGTCCAGCGAGACGCCGAGCGCCTCCGAGAGGGCGGATTCGAGGTCGCGGACCTCGTCGCTGCGCAGGTGGTGGCGTGATTTGATCTCCATGCGCGTGTTCTGACGGGGATCGTCCATAAACGATCCGTTCGGCGTTGGGCCGTCTCAGGGTTGGATCCCCATCTCGTCGGCCCGCTCGAGGGCGAGGTCAGTCACCTCCTCGAGACTGAGGTCGGACTGGGTCGCGAGCACCCGCGTAAGCATGCCCAACTGCTCGGCGGCCATCTCCTGGAGGTCGTCCTCGTCGACGTCGTTCGCGAAGTAGTAGGCGTTCTGTTGGTCCTCGTGGATCAGCCCCACGTACAGCGAGACGACGTCGTCGTCCTCGATACCCTCGATCGCCTTCTCGCGGAGCGCCTCGAAATCGTCGGTGGTAGCCATCGATCGAACCATGGGGGTCTCGCGCACTAAACCCCGGCGACGAACGCCCGGATCTCTCGGAATCACGCGAAAAGGGCTAAGTGACCCCCAGCCGTCCATGCGGGTATGTGGGGCCCCCGCAACCAGGGCCAACGGACGGTCACCTGCATCGCCTGTGGAAGCGCCGTTCGCCGGTCCGAGGCACGAGAGTACGACAAACACGGCGACCGATGGGACCGTGACGACAAGGAGTTCGAGCACGTCTGCAAGGGCTGTTATCGCGACCTCTGTCACCAGCCCCGCGAGGAGTTGGAGGGCCTTCTCGTCGAGATCGACGCCGGCACCCATCCGCAGGACGAGTTCCTCTCGTGGTACTGCGCGCTCGTCGAGGAGCGCTACGGGTCGCCCTCGGAACGCGAGCGCGAACGATAGGCGACGCGTCTTCGTGAGTCGCAAGCCGGCATGCGACGTCACCGGTCATGGCGCGAACGTACACACGTAGTTACAACCGACAGTATAACCTTTCTTTCGCTCGTAGGCGTGGCCATGACCGTTCAGGAGGCGATCCTATGAGTGACGCCCAGTCGGAGGCGGGCACCGTCGAGGGCCAGGGTCCCGTCGAGATCGACGAGGACCTCGCGCGCCACCTCGAGAACAAACGCGAGGAGCTCTTCGAGAAGTTCGAGCTCCCCGACGAGTTTCCCCCCGAAGTGATCGAGGAGGCCGAAACCCGCACCGAGGACATCCAGACGGAGATCGAGGAGGAGGTCGACGAACGAGAGGATCTGCGCGATCTCACCACCTGGACGACGGACCCGATCGACGCCCAGGACTTCGACGACGCCATCTCGATCGAGGAGCGCGAGGAGGAGTACGTGCTGTGGGTCCACATCGCGGACGTGACCCACTACGTTACCCCCGAGACATCGATGTGGGATTCGGCGGTCGAGCGGGCCAACACGGTCTACCTGCCGGCGTACACGGTTCACATGCTGCCGCCGACGCTGGCCGAGACGGTCTGCTCGCTCGTCCCCAACGAGGACCGCCTGGCCCACACCGTCGAGATGCACCTCGACAAGGAGAACCTGGGCTACGACGAGATCGAGATCTACAAGTCCGTGATCGAGTCCGACGAGCGCCTGACCTACGCGCAGGCCGAACAGCGCCTCGAGGAACCCGACGCGCCGCTGCACGAGGAGTGCGTGCTGGTCCACGATCTGGCCGATCAGATGCACGAACAGCGAAAGGAGGACGGTTCCCTGGTACTGAACCCGCGGCGTGATCGCGCCCACACCATCATCGAGGAGTGCATGCTGAAGGCGAACAAGGCCGTCACCCACGAGCTAATGTGGGGTCGCGGGGTCGAGGCGATGTACCGCGTCCACCCCCAACCCAGCCCCG
>CAYVQH010000047.1:0-8914 GCA_964454105.1 uncultured Halobacteriales archaeon
GCGGCCCCGCGAAGACCTCGGTGCTCGCGAGCGGCTTCATGGCCAGCCTCAACGGGAGCGCGGTCGCGAACGCGGCGACGACCGGCGCCTTCACCATCCCGCTGATGAAACGCAGCGGCTTCGAGAGCCGGTACGCCGCCGCCGTCGAGTCGGCGGCCTCATCCGGCGGGCAGATCATGCCCCCGGTGATGGGTGCCGGCGCGTTCATCATGTCCGCCTGGACTGGCATCAGCTACGTCACCATCATCTCGGCGGCGGCCATTCCGGCGCTGCTGTACTTCCTTGGCGTCGGTGCGGCGGTCCACTTCCGCGCGAAACACGAGGGCCTGGAGGGCGTCGATCCGAGCGAACTGCCGAACCCCTGGCACTTGCTTCGGACCGGCGCGCACTTCACGATCCCGCTGATCGCGCTCGTCTGGATGCTGGTAGCGGGCTACTCGGCGATGCTCGCGGCGTTCGTCGCCATCCTACTGACGACCGTCGTCGCGATCCCGCTGTCGGCGGCCCGCGAGTTCGCGGGGGCGCTCCCGCGAGGCGACGTCGACACCCTCACCCGACTCGCCCGTGCGGCGGGCGTCATGGCGGTCAACGCGCTGGATCGCGGGATGCGCATGACCATCGTCGTCGCGGCGGCGTGTGCGACCGCGGGCCTCGTCGTCGGGGTCGTCACGCTCACGGGTCTGGGGCTGAAGTTCAGTTCGCTGATCACGACCGCCTCCGGCGGGATCGTCATCGTCGCGCTGATCCTGACGATGATCACCTCGATCATCCTCGGGATGGGGCTGCCGACGACCGCCGCCTACGTCGTGCTGGCGGCGCTCGGCGCGCCCGCGCTCACCGCGCTGGGCGTCGAACTGCTCGCCGCGCACCTCTTCATCTTCTACTTCGGGATCATCAGCGCCATCACCCCGCCGATCATGCTCGCGGTGTTCACCACGAGCAGCATCGCCGAGTCCGATCCCTGGAAGACGGGGCTCACCGCGGTCAACCTCGCCGCAGCGGGCTTTCTGGTCCCCTACCTGTTCGTGCTCGGGCCGGAGCTTCTGTTGATCGGCGAGACGACCGCCATCGTCACGAGCGCCATCACCGCCGTCATCGGCGTGATCGCCCTGTCGGCGGGCACGCAGGGGTACTTCTACGCGCCTGCCCACGCGATCGAGCGGGTCGCGCTGGTCGCCGGCGCGGTGGCGCTGATCTACCCCGGAACCATGGCGGATCTCGTGGGACTGGCCGTCATCGCCGCCGTGTTCCTCCGCCAGTACGTCACCGTGCGCCGGAGCCGGCCGACCGCCACGCCCGCGAACTGACCGTTCTCCGCGTGCGATCCCGTTTTGAACGCGCCGAAGCCCGTCGAAGGCTCACGGCCGCCAGTCCGGAACCGCTAAACGACTGCCTTTCGACCACCCACACAACGAATGCGACTGCCACCGACACAGGCGGCGGTCCTCGAGGCGGCGAGTGCCACCGAGGACCGTACGATAGAACGGCTCGCGGAGGAGCTCGGCGAAAAATCCGAAGCCGTCACCGGGGCGGCCTTCGCCCTCGAGGCGGAGGGGCTGCTCGGCGTCTCAGAACGCGCCGTCGAGGGCGTCTCGCTCACTGACGAGGGCGAGACGTACGTCGAGATGGGCCTGCCCGAACGCCGGCTCTACGAGGCCGCCCTCGACCTCGACGCCGACGAGCAGCCGGTTTCGATGGGGGAGGTCATCGGCCGGTCGGGACTCGAAGGCGAGGAGGTCGACATCGCGCTGTCGAACTACGCCCGGAAGGGGTACGGGGAGATCGACTCGGGCGAACTCTCGGCCACTTCGGATCACGAGGAGGACGAGGAGGCCGACGCGCTGGCGCTGATCGACGCCGGGGAGCCCGTGTCCGACGAGTCGGTCCTCGATGACCTCGCCCGGCGCGACCTCATCGCCCGCCGCGAGTCGACGGTCCGCTCCGTGACGCTGACCGACGAGGGCGTCACCGCGCTGATGGAGGGCGTCGAGGAGAGCGAGACCGTCGGCCAGCTCACTCCCGAGATGCTTTCGAGCGGCGAGTGGCGCGACGTCGAGTTCTCCTCCTATAACGTCGAGGCCGACGCCGCCGAGCCCACCGGTGGCAAGGAACACATCCTGCGCCAGACCGCCGATCGGGTGAAGGACGTCCTCATCGGGATGGGATTCGATGAGATGGAGGGGCCCCACGTCGACGCGGAGTTCTGGATCAACGACGCGCTGTTCATGCCCCAGGACCACCCCGCCAGAACCCACTGGGACCAGTTCGCCCTCTCGCACCCCGCTGAGATCGACGAGTTGCCCGAGGAGCTGGTCGAGCGGGTCAGGGCGGCCCATTTGGAGGGCGTCGGCGAGGACGGCGAGGGCTATCACTCGCCGTGGACCGAGGAGGTCGCCCGCGGGGTCGACCTGCGCGGCCACACCACCTCGCTGTCGATGCGGTATCTCTCGGGCGAGGCCGTGGGGGAGCTCGAGCCGCCCCAGCGGTACTTCTCGGTCGAGAAGGTCTATCGGAACGACACGCTGGATCCGACCCACTTACTGGAGTTCTTCCAGATCGAGGGCTGGGTGATGGCGGAGGACCTCTCGGTGCGGGACCTGATGGGCACCTTCACCGAGTTCTACGAGCGGTTCGGCATCACCGACCTGCGGTTCAAGCCCCACTACAACCCCTACACCGAGCCGAGCTTCGAGCTGTTCGGCCACCACCCCGAGACGGGCGAGCTGATCGAGATCGGCAACTCGGGGATGTTCCGGCCCGAGGTGCTCGAGCCGCTGGGCGTCGAGTGTGACGTGATGGCCTGGGGGCTCGCGCTCGAACGGCTGCTCATGCTGATGTACGGCTTCGAGGACATCCGCGACGTCCACGGGACGCTCGCGGACCTCGAACTGCTGCGGGAGACGGAGGTGCTACACTGATGCCGGTGGTCGACGTCGATCCCGACGAACTGCGTGCGTTGACGGGAACCGACAGGAGCGACGACCGACTCAAGGACGACCTCTTCGGGCTCGGCCTCGAGTATGAGGGCGACACCGAAGAGGGGGAGTTCCAGCTGGAGTTCGCGCCCGATCGGCTGGATCGCCTGAGCGTGGAGGGCGTCGCGCGCTCCCTGCGGTATCAGTACGGTGAGGATCGGGGCACCTACGTCCCGCCGACGAACGACCCCGACTGGACGATCGAGGTCGAGGAGTCGGTCCCCGAGGAGCGCCCGTACGTCACGGGCGCGGTGGTCCGCGGGGTGGACCTCGACGAGGCGGGACTGGACTCGCTGATCCAGCTCCAGGAGAAGCTCCACGCGACGATGGGCCGCAAGCGCGCGAAGGGTGCGATCGGGATCCACGACCTGACCATGTTGAAGGGGCGCTCGGCGACGGGCGAGGGCTCGCCGTCGATCCGCTATACGGGCGTCGAGCCCGCGGAGCCGCGGTTCGTCCCGCTCGACTCGAACGAGGAGCTCACGCCCGCCGAAGTGCTCGAGGAACACCCCACCGGCCGGGAGTACGCGGACCTCGTCGAGGGATACGATCGCTACCCGGCGATCTACGACGAACTCGGCCTGTTCTCGTTCCCGCCGGTGATCAACGGCCGGCGGACCGAGGTCTCGACCGACTCGCGGGAGCTGTTCGTCGAGCTCACCGGTACCGATCAGTGGACGATCGACCGGATGTGTGCGATCGTCTGTTACGCGCTGTCGGCACGCGGTGCGACGATCGAGGAGGTCGAGGTCGAGTACCCCGACCGCACGCTCCTCAGACCCGACTTCGAGATCCGCGAGAAGCGCATCACCCACGAGCGAATCGAGCGGATGTTGGGGATGGAGTTCGAGCCCGAGACGGTGATCGACTGTCTCGAGCGTTCGGGCCTCTCTGCGACACAGGTGCTCGGGGAGGAGACCGCCTACGACGTGGAGGTTCCACCCTACCGCGTCGACGTGCTTCACCCGGTGGACGTGATCGACGACGTGGGCCGGGCCTACGGGTTCAACTCGCTGATCCCGCGATACCCCGACGTGAGCACCGTCGGCGGACGCCACGACCAAACCCGGCTCGAGGACGCCGCCCGGAGCGTTCTGGTCGGGCTCGGCTTCGAGGACATGCTCGACTTCCACCTGATCAACGAGGCGGAGAACTTCGATCGCCTCCGAGTGGCTTCCGACGACGACGCGGTCGGTGCGGGCGAGCCGGCGACCATCCGCGAACCCTACAGCGAGGACTACACGATGCTGCGAACGTGGGCACTGCCCTCGCTGTTGATGGTCCTGGAGAACAACACGCATCGCTCGTACCCCCAAAACCTCGCGGAGATCGGGCTGGCCGCCGAAGTCGACGACTCGACGGAGACCGGCGTCGCGGAGCGACGCACCGTTGCGGGCGTCCTCGCACGAACCGACGCGTCCTACGAGGACGTGAAGGGCGTCCTGCAGGCGATCACGCGGAACTTCGGGGTCGATCTCGAAACGCCGCCGGTCGACCACCCGACGTTCATCGACGGCCGGGCGGCCTCGGTCGTGATCGACGGCCAGCCGGTAGGCGTCGTCGGCGAGGTCCATCCCGAGGTGCTGGTCGAACACGACCTCGAACTCCCCGTCTCGGCCTTCGAGTTCCGATTGGACGCGCTTCGATAATCCGTTCGAAGGAAGGGACACGGTCCAGCACATCCCCTCGACGCAACGTTCCACGCCGCGTCGTTCATCCCAACCGAGTGACAGAGTGGGTGGCCATAGCTTATCACGGTGGCGAGCGAATGCCCGATATGGACCTGATCGGTCGAACTCTCCCGCCCTCGCTCGCCTGTCACGACTGCGGCGACGAGATCGATCCACGCGGGGGAATCTACGTGGACGGGATCGATGACGAGGTGCGGCCGACCTGTCCCGAACACGCCGACGAGGGTGCATACGGCGTCGAGATAGAGCGCAGATCGCGTCCCGAGAACGAGGAGAGATGGGACGAGTGGTACGTGATCACGTCGGTTCCCGACGCGGGCTAAGCGACTTTACGTCCACGAGCCGTAGACGGGCGTGTGAACCAACTGGTCGACGGGGAGTGGCGGACTGACGCCTACGAGAGCACGAACGAGGAGGGTGCGTTCGAGCGCCAGGAGACTACCTTTCGCGACCGGATCGGCGAGGAGTTCCCCGCCGAGTCGGGACGATACCACCTCTACGTCTCCTACGCCTGCCCGTGGGCACATCGAACCCTGCTCGCACGCTCGCTGAAGGGCTTAGAGGACGCGATCTCGGTTTCGGTCGTCGATCCGTTCCGCGACGAGGACGGCTGGCAGTTCACCCCCGAGAAGGAGGGTTGTACCGAGGACCCGGTGCTGGGCGCCGACTACCTCCGGGAGCTCTACGTCCGGGCGGACCCGGACGTCACCGCCCGGGTCACCGTGCCCGTACTCTGGGATACGAAGGAGGAAACCATCGTCAACAACGAGTCCCGCGAGGTCCTCCGGATGCTCGACGCCGAGTTCGAGGAGCAGGCGACCCGCGACGTGGATCTCTATCCCGAGGGGTATCGCGAGGAGGTCGACGAGATCATCGACGCGATCTACGAGCCGATCAACAACGGGGTCTACCGGGCGGGCTTCGCGGGCTCACAGGACGCCTACGACGAGGCGATCGACGACCTCTTCTCGGCACTGGATCGCTGGGATTCGGTTCTGGAGGAGCAACGGTACCTCGCCGGCGACCGGCTCACCGAGGCCGACGTCTGCATGTTCACGACCCTGATCAGATTCGATCAGGTCTACCACACTCACTTCATGTGTAACGTCATGCAGATCCGGGACTACGAGCACCTCTGGCCCTATCTGCGGGATCTCTACCAGACGCCCGGCGTCGCCGAGACGGTGAACATGGACCACATCAAGGAACACTACTACACCACCCATCCGGACGTGAACCCCTCGCGGATCGTCGCACGCGGGCCGGAACTCGACTTCGAGGCGCCCCACGACAGGGACGAACTCGAGGGCGAGCCGCCGGCGGCGCTGGCCCGGGCGGACTGAGCGTTCCAATGGATGTCGGTCCCGAAGCCGCGAACACAACGGATTTCCGAGCGGGCGTCGTTGCTCGTAGTATGGTAGACGTAGGCGACTCCGCGCCCGACTTCACCGCACCGCTCGCGAACGGCGACGTCGAGGAGTTCACCCTCTCGGAGGACCTCGAGGACGATCCCGTCGTGCTCGCGTTCTTCCCCGGCGCGTTCACGAGCGTCTGCACCTCCGAGATGAACACCCTGCAGGACGACCTCGACCGGTTCCAGGAGAGCGGCGCGACGCTGTATGGAGTGAGCGTCGACACGCCCTTCGCGCTCAACGAGTTCCGCGAGCAGGAGGGCCTGGAGTTCGGGCTCGTGAGCGACACGAACAAGGAGATCATCGACGCCTACGACGCGGAGATGGACTTCGCTGACATGGGCTATCACGGCGTCGCCAAACGCGCCGCTTTCGTCCTCGACGACGAGGGCGAGGTCACCTACGCGTGGGTGAGCGACGACCCCGGTGCCGAACCCGACTACGACGAACTCGTCGAGGCCGCGAGCGACGCCGCATAAACAGGGGTTTTTCCGCCTCGCTCACCCACTGAGAGGTATGGCCGAGACGACCGGTAATCGGAGATACGATCCCGACGCCGAGCACGCCTTCCCCGACGAGCGCGTAAACGAAGTCCTCTCCCATATCGAGACCGACGAGGAGATCCAGGCCTATCTCGAGGCCCAGAACGTCAACCCCGTCACCCGGATGCGCTACAACGACCATGGAGAAAAACACATCGAGATCGTTCTCAACCGCGCGCTCTGTCTCTACGACCTGCTCAAGCACGGCGGCGTGGAGTTCAACGGCGCGCACGATCAGGACCTCGAGGAGGCCGACGAGGCCGTGATCATCGCGCTGGCGGCGAAGCTCCACGACATCGGCCACGTCGTCCACCGCTCGGATCACGCCTACTACTCCATCCCGCTCGCCGCCGACATCCTCGATCGGATCCTTCCGGAGTTCTACGACATCGGGGAGCACGTCCGCGTCAAGGGGGAGGTGTTACACGCGATCCTCTGTCACCACACCGAGGAGATCCCGCTGACGCGCGAGGCGGGCGTCATCCGGCTCTGCGACGGACTCGACATGGAACGGGGGCGCTCTCGCAGCCCCTACGAGCGCGGCGGACGCGGGATCAACACCCTCTCGAGCCAGGCGATCCAGCGCGTCACGCTCCACGAGGGCGAGGACGTTCCCGTCCACGTCGAGATCAAGATGACCGATGCCGCGGGCGTCTACCAGGTCGACAGCCTGCTCAAGGCGAAACTCGACGACTCCGGGTTGGAGGGGTTCATCCGGATCGTCGCGCTCAACACCCAAAGCGAGAACGAACTCGTCGAGCGAATCGAACTCTGAGCGCGTGATCGGCCCCCTCTGCGGGCTCATGCGAACCGGCCGCGCCGTCGGGTCCGATTCGTCGATTTTCCCCGTTCCCCCTGGTCCACTCGGCCCGTGCCCGTCGAGTGGACCCGGATCCGAACCCGAACGCCCATCCCTATGTACTCCGCCTGCGTTGGACCGGACATGCAGGTCGTCGTCCCGATCGACGGTTCGGACAGTAGCTTCGACGCGCTCCGCTTCGGAATCGAGTTCGCACGCGGGTTCGACGCGGGGCTGAGCGTGATCCACTTCGCCGCCGAACGCACCGACGCCACCGACGAACTGTTCGAGCGAGCGCGTGTGGCGCTGTCCGAGGGCGGCATCGACGCCGAACCCGAACTCCTCGAAACCGACGTCGTCACGGAGTCGAGCGCGGCCCGAAAGGTCGGCGAGCGGATCGTCGCGCTCGCGGAGGACCGCGGGTACGACCACGTCGTGATGGGGCGGGCCACGAGCGGACGTCTCGAGCGGTTCGTCGTCGGAAGCGCCTCGGAGGCCGTCGTCGAGGAGAGCGACCTGCCGGTGACGCTCGTTCCGTAGCCGAGGGCGTCCGTCCGCACGGAACGAGGTTGCGCTCTCCGGCCACGGTTTTTTGCTCGACCGTTCGTAACGCCGATCCGATGAGCGATACCCCTCGATACCGGCGGTCGCTGTTGCTCTGGGGCTGCGTTTTCGGCTTCGGGCTCGGCGCGCTACTCGACGTACTGCTCTTTCATCTCGTCTTCCAGACTCACCACCTGCTGTCAGGGTTCTACGACCCGCTGACCTACGGCGGTCTGCGGACGAACGTCATGTTCGACGGGCTGTTCTCGCTGGGAATGCTGGCGGTGATGGGTGCGGGGGCAGCGATGCTCTGGCGGATCGCGAACCGAGCCACCCGGCCGCTGTCGTCGCTTCTCGTCGGCGGGGCGGCCCTCGTCGGGGCCGGCGTGTTCAACGTCTTCGACGGGGTCGTGGATCACTACGTGCTCGGCCTCCATGACGTCGTCCACGGCACCGAGATGTGGAACCCCCACTGGATCGTCGTGAGCGTCCTCATGCTCGTGGCCGGCGTGCTCCTCCTGTGGTTCGCCGGCCGACGCCGGGGACCGGCTACGTCGACCGAGGAACCCGCAGACTGAAGCGACCGCGATCGAGGAACGCCGTCTCGTAACCCTCCTGGCGTGCCATCTGCGGCGGCGTCTCGACGGCGACCGTTATCTCGTCGCCGCGTTCGAGGGGGTCGACCCGAGCGCCGTAATGGTGTCCGAACTCCGGGTCCAGTCCCGACTCGAGGACGACCCGTTCGGTCGATCCGCCGTGATCGATCCGTGCGGATAACGACGTCAGCGCCACCGGAAACCGGTTGTGGGGCGTTCGCATCGAGGCGATCAGATAGGAGTCTGCCGGCCGATCCGCCCGCGCCACCACGATCGGACAGTCGCTCGCGTGGCCGGTCCCGATCGGGTCGGGGAACGCCTCGGTCGGCGGCGCGATCGGAACCGGCGGACGGTCG
>CAYVQH010000047.1:9014-12408 GCA_964454105.1 uncultured Halobacteriales archaeon
GCCACGTTGTCGCCGTGGTGCGGGCCCATGCGCTGTGAGAGCATCGGCCAGAGCGTTCGAGCGAGCAGGTGTTCGTCCCCCCGTGAGAGGGAGACGACCACCGCCGCAGGGAGGTATCGACCGGTCGCGGCCTCGCGGACCGTGGCCATCAGATGGATCGAGTGGGCCTCGCGCAGCGCGATCTGGTTCGTCTCCGTACCGGTGACCGTCCAGAACCGGTGGGGCCGCGTCGCCGACAGTGCGAGGACGTATCCGTCGCTACTCGCGGTTCCGAGGGGCACCATCCCGTCGATCTTCGGGGGGACGTAGACCCCGTCGGGACGATCGACGACGAGATCGCGCCACGCCGAGTCGGAGTCGAGCGCGCCCAGACAGCCGCCGAGCGACGCTGTGCAGGCGAGGGCAATCCCCGATCGGAGCGCGTCGCGTCGGCGCATACGTGAACCTATCCGTGAATCGACCTACGTGCTCCGGTTGCGGCGTCCGCCCGTTTTTCCCGTCTGGATCGGTCCCGGGCCGTGATCTGCCTCACCCGAGGTTGAGGTCGTTGAGGTCGAACCGGTCTTTCGCCCGGTCGAGCAGAGCGTCGACCCGGTCCTGAAACTCCTCGACCGAACGCTCGACGTAGTGGACCTTGCCGCGGGGGATCCGACGGATCACGTCGTTGCCCTCGTCGTCTTCGTCGGTCTTCACCTGCCAGTGGTCCTGGAAGTAGACGATGTGTTCGTTGTCGACCGTCACATGCTCCGTCTCCCCGTCGGGCGTCTCGTAGACGATCGTCGCCTTGCCCAACTCCGGATCCGGAACGTCGAGATCCGCTATAGTACAGATGAGACTCGCCGGCCGGAAAACCATGCGGCCTGCTCTTGCATCGGAATCCCTCGAACAGCCGATGAAATCAGTCGATGTGGCCTTCGCGTCGGAGCTGGGCGGCGTCCTGACCGTCGTATCGCCACTCGATGTCTGCCTTCTCGTCCTGCCAGTCCCACGGCTCGATCAGGACGACGTCGTCCTCGTTGATCCACGTTCGAAAGCGCATGCGCCCGGGGATACGACCCATGCGTTCCTTGCCGTCGTTACACTGGAGGCGGACGCGGCCGCCACCCAGCATGTCGGTGACCACAGCGAACATCTCGTTGTCGTCGGGCATCCGAAGGTTCCGGCGCCCAGATTCTTCACTCACAGTCGAAGTAGGGGCGGCAGACGGTTAAATCGTGTGCCCCAGCGCGCGTCAACCTGTCATGGGCCGCGATTCCCGTGTGAAACCGCCCCGTGACGAGAACCGTCGTGTCCGACGACAACGAGCCCCCGCTCCGGATCGACCATTCCAACGGTGTGGCTACACCCACTCCGTCCGGTCTCCATACCCGGCCCCGTGACTACCGTTCACGGGGTATCGTTTGGTAATATTCAAGGAACGACCACGCATGAGACGGATATGGTCGGGATATGGGGAGCGATCGGTACGGGTTCGGGAGGCGAGGGAGAGGAGCTAACGGCGGATCTACGGTGGTCGGGACGCGAGTCCACGTGGCGATACGCCGAGGACGGGGTCGACGTCGGTATCGTGACCCATTCGTCCACCCCCCAACCCGCCCGAACGCCCGACGACGGAGCGGCCGTCTGGCGTGGGGATCGGTCTGGGGATTCGACGGGCCGGACGGCTATACGGTTCCCGACGAGTCGTCCGCGGCGTACTGTGCGTCGCTGTACGGTCAGTACGGCCTCGATTTCGTGTCCGGGCTCAACGGGAACTTCGCCGGTGTCGTCCACGATCGGGACGCCGGGACGGTATCGCTGTTCACCGACCGATTCGGAAGCCGGACGCTCCACTGCTATCGAACCGACGACGGTCTCGTTTTCTCAACGAACGTTCAGTCGTTGCCGCTCCATCCGGCCGTCGAAACGGAGTTCGACGTCGAGTATCTCGCGGAGTACTTCTCCCTTCAGCGATCCTTCGGGGTGAAGACTCCGCTCAAAGGGGTGGAACTACTCCAGCCCGGTTCGACCGCGACCGTCTCGCTCGACGATCGGACGGTGGAGTCGGACCGGTACTGGTATCCCACCTACGATCCCGTGGACGAGCCCCGGGAGTACTTCTCCCGCAGGCTCGTGGAGATCCTCGAACGAGCGGTCGCCGAACGGACCGACGCGGGCACGGAGTACGGGTTGCTTCTCAGCGGGGGAAGCGATTCGCGCCTCGCACTGGCCGCGTTGAACGGGGCCGACAGGGACGTCCACGCCTACCACCTCGCGGACTGGGCCAATCCGGAGGCGGCGGTCGCCCGCCGGGTTGCCGCCACGGTCGGCGTCCCGATCACGCTTCTCCGGCGCGACCGCGACTATCAGGCCCGGGCCGCGCGCTCGACGCCGCGGATCGCGAACTTCGTCGGATACTTCAACCAGGTGCACGCCGCCGGGTTCGAGGACACCCTCAGGGAGGACGTCGAGTACCTGTTCTCGGGCCACTACGGCGACATGCTGTTCAAGGGCAATCACGTCCCGACCCTCTCGGTCGACCTCGGCCGGATCGGGTCGTTCTCACTGCCGATCGAGGCGAACGACGGGAATCTCGACGCCTACATCGACGATCGGGTCTCGGACGCCCCGGCGTACGTTCGCGATGCGCTCTCGCGGAGCATGCACGAGGTGTACGAGGCGAACGTCTCCCGTCGGGGTTCCGGAATCGTCGACCACGGCGTCGCCTACGGCTCGCTCCGTGAGGCGATGCTCTGTAGCCGGTTCCCGCTGACCAACGGCACCTCACAGTTCTTCTACCACGGGACGCTCCAGACGATGCCATCGGGCACGCTCTTTCTCGACAATCGCCTCGTCGACCTCTTCCTCTCGACGCCCACCTCACAGCTCCTTCGCGGGAACCTCATCGGCAGGGCCATCGAACACCTCGATCCCGCGCTCGCGGAGATCCCCCACGGGAACACGAACGTCCCGCTGTCGTCGTCGTTCCCGCTCCACGAGTTCGGACGGCTCGCGACGGCGTTCACACGCCGGCATCTCTCCGACACGTTCGACGAACCCCACTGGACGGCGGGTCCCTGGACGAATCACTCGGAGCTCATCAGGTCCCACGACTTCGTCCGCGAGGCGATCGACGAACACGAGGGGCTCATACAGTCGCTGCCGTTCCTCAGTTGGGAGGGCGTCAACGAGTGCTACCGGGCACACCTCGACGGCGAGGACAACCTGGCGGCGCTGTACACCCTCGTGACGTTCCTCCGAATGCCGGTCGTCCGTCGGATCGCGCGGGACCGGGTACGCACCCCGACTCCCTGATCCGACGTCGGGGGATCGCCGCGGCTCGTGGGCGGACTCCGGTAGAAATGCGCCGGCCGGGATTTGAACCCGGGTCGATGGCTTGGAAGGCCATAGTCAT
>CAYVQH010000048.1:0-12316 GCA_964454105.1 uncultured Halobacteriales archaeon
ACACCCGGGTGTTCGTCGGACCGCGCCCGCCCGTTACCGCCCACGAGAGCTACTATCGCGAGGACATGGACTATCTGGGGAAGGGCAAGGCGGAAGTCGAGGCGAGCTACGCGGCGGCGGGCTGGAACCCCCCCGAGAGCTATCCGGAGGAGGCCGACCACGTCGCGGTCGAACTGGCGTTCCTGCGCCACCTCGTCGGCCGCCAGCGTGCGGGTACCGAGGAGGCCGTGGGCTACGAGCGGGTCTTCCTCGACGAGCACATGACCCGCTGGATCGATGCGTGTGGCACGGACGTCACGGAGTACGCCGACAGCGATTTCTACGAGGCGGTGGGCCACCTTCTGGTCGGCGTGGTCGACTTCGAGACCGAACTCGCGGGCCAGATGGCGTAGCAACGCAACGCTTTTATCGTGATACACGCTCACACCCGAACATGGCACTCAAAACCGCGCTGGATCAGAATCCGGTGCTCACGCTTGCCTTCCTCCTGTTCGGGGGCTGGCTCGCGGTGACGACGCTGGACGTCGTCACGAGCGCGGGCAGCGCGTCCCCCGGTAGGTGGGTCGGCCCGAACGCCGGCGGCGGACTGGTCGGCCTCGGCGTGATGGTCGTGTTGGGCGTCCTGTTGGTCTATCTGTACGCCGAACTCGCCGAGTCGGACCCCGCGCCGAGTAGCTTCCCGCCGGAGCGCTGATGGACGGAGAACCAGAACCAGAGACCGAGTCCGACCCCATCGAGATCGAGGCCAGCGAGCGTTTTCGTGAGGCCGCCGCCGAGTGGGGCGACCGCCGGATGCTCGACGAGGAGGATGCCATGAACGCGAAGGCCGAACAGGCGCTCCTGGAGATCGAACACCTCGTCTCCGGACGGACGGACGTCGAGTTCGCGGTCGAGGGCGGAACGATTCGATACGAGCCGAGCGACGAACTCGCGGCGTTCCTCAACGAACAGGCCGAGTGGGCGGGCATCGATCGCGGGACCGTGCTGGCGATCCACGTCAACCTGTTCGCGCGGGTCTTCCTCGACGACGACCGCGCCGAAGGATAGGGTATAAGCCGCTCCGGTACCGTTGTTATGGTATGACACACGAGAAGAAAAAGAGCGACTGGAAGCCCACGCCGGGAATCGAGACGATCGACGGCCGTGAGACGTGGTCGCACACCGGACCCCACGAGATCAACGACGGGGTCGTCGACGGCGACGTCTCCTTCGACCTCGACCCCGAGGACCGAACGGACGCGAACGGCGACTAATCGAGCTCCCAACCGGCCTTTTCGGCGGCGGTTTCGATGTCGAGGAACTCCCAGCCGGCCTCTTTTGCGATCCACTCCTCGTCCTCGCATCCCAGGACGACCATCCGTTCCGCGAAGAACATCGACATCTCCGTGATCTCCGCGAGACGTTCGCCCGGCCCCGTCCCGGTGCCGTTGAAGAAGTCCGCGTCGACTCCATGGGAACGCTGGAAGGTGTTGATGACGTGGGCGTCGACCTCGCCGACGATGCCGATCCAGTCGGCAAAGGTCGCGCCCGCGAAGACGAGTCCCGGATCCGCGAGGCGCTTTGCCGCCTCGTAGGTGACCGCCATCGTCATGTCGTCCGCGCCGCCGCCGTGGGGCCCCGAGGCCTCCTCGGGGACGCCCCCGTTTCCGTCCCCTTCCGTGGCCGCCTCGCGCGCGGAGGTACCGCCCGCACCGCCCCGATCCTCAGGGAGGCCGACCGGCTTGGCCCGGTTCTCATGAGGGACGTGCGGCGTGGTCGTGTCCTCGGAGGCGGGTCGTGATCCCGATTCGGAGGCGGACCCCGACGCGGGGGAATCGCTTTCGATCGCCGCGGCCTCCTCATCGGGGTCGCCCTCGCCGCGCCAGAACCAGTCGCCGCGGTTCGGGTGGGGTTCGTCGTCGGTCTCGGTCTCGATCTCATCGAGGTCGATGCTGTCGGTCATGCGGTGTCGAGGTCGTCGAGCCCCAGTCGGTCGAGCGTTTCCGCCGTCGGTCGGCCCCGACCGTCCCATCCCCGTTCGCCGTAGTATCGGTCGAGCAGCCTCTCGAACTCGCCGGGGTCGATCGCCTCGCCGTCGGTCGTCGAGCGGGTGAGTGCCTCGGGCACCCGGTCGGCCTCGCGGTCAAATCCCTCGCGGACGTTGAACAGACGGGTCAGCGTCCAGACGCGCTCGCCGAGCGCCGCGAGATCAGCCGGAGAGAGGTCGTAGCCCAGTTCCGAGAGCCACGCCGCGCCGAGATCCGCGAACGACTCGCCGACGAAGTCGTCGACGATCAGGCTCCACAGGACCGAGCGGCGGTCCTGTTCCTCGATCACCCGCCGGACGCGCTCCTCGTCGTTCCATCCCGTCGAGAGCGGTTCGTCCTCGATCGGGCGGGCGCGGCGGTGACAGCCCCCGCGGTCGCTCGTGGCGTAGGCCAGCGCCATCGAGCGGGCACCTCGCGGGTCGTAGGAGGGCAGTTCCATCCCCTTGACCGCGGGGACGAACGCCTCGCCGCCGAACTCCGCCGCGGCGCGCTCGACGCCGTCGGCCAGCGCGTCGCCGAGCGGCGTCTCGCGGGTCGCGATCTCCGAAAGCAGGCCACGGGCGGCCTCCTCGTCGCCGAAGGAGAGATCGCGCTCGATCAGTCCCGCCTCGCTCGCGCGGATCGCCCACGCGACGGCGTTGCCCGCCGAGATCACGTCGATCCCCAGTCGATCGCACCGGGCCCCGAGCGCCGCGACCGCGTCGAACTCGTCGATCCCCAACCCGGCTCCGAGCGTCATCTGGGTCGCACCCCGAGGAACGCTCTCGCCCTCCTCGGTGCTGACCTCGAACCCGCCCGGAACGGGGCCCTCACGCTCGCGGCCCGTCGCGGCGGCGCGGGCGGCCTCGATGCCGATCCCGGAGGTCCCCTCGAAGCGGTTCTCCTGCCAGCCCCGCGTCGCGAGTGCGCCCACCGCGTCCGCGAAGTCGACCGACTCGAGCGTCTCGCTGGCGGCCTGCCAGCGGCCGGTCCCATCGCGTGCGAAGCGTTCCTCGTAGATCTCGCGCAGCCCCGAGCGCTCCTCTGGGGGCTCGCCACGGGCGACGACGGCTTTCAATCGCTTTGCGCCCATCACCGCGCCGGCGCCGCCCCGGCCGGCGTGGTGGTCGCCGCCGTCGGCGGCGATGGTCGCGTAGTTCACCCGGTTCTCGCCGGCGGGGCCGATACAGGCGACGTGTCCCTCGAAGGCGTCGCAGGTCGCGGCGGCGTCGGTACCCCACGTATCGGTGGGTTCGAGGGTCGCCTCGCCGTCCTCGATGGCCAGCGCCAGCGGCTCGTCGGCCCGGCCGGTGATCAGCACGCCCAGACAGTCCGAAAGCGCCCCGGCGAGCGCGCCCGCGAACTCGCCGCCGCTGTACGAATCGAGAAACGCGCCCGTGAGCGGGGACTTGGTGATCGCGGCGTAGCGGGGTTCGCCCGGTGCGCGGGCGGTCAGCGGTCCGACCACGAACAGCAGGGCGTTCTCGGGGCCCAGCGGGTCGGTCCCCGGTTCGAGTTCGTCGTAGAGATAGCGCGCGCCCAGCCCCTTTCCCCCGACGTACCGGTCGAGCCACCGCTCGGGGATCGGCTCCCGTGAGACCGTCTCGGCGGCGAGATCGACCCGGAGCAGGAAGCGGTCGGGGTGGGTCATGTGTAGGGTCAGTAAGAGCTGAGGCGTCCATAAACCCTGCCATGGGCGAAAGGTGGTCCGGGAAAGGGTTATCCGCGTATTCGTGGTACCGTTCCGCATGGACGACGAGGGCGAGCCGAGCGACGCGGAACTGGACGTGCTCCACGAGTGTCAGCTCGCGATCGAGTACCTCTACCGCGCGTACGGGGACCTGCTGGCCTTTCACCACGAGGTCGGCCACGCGATGGACCGCTTTGCGGTCGCGGAGCGGGAACTGCGAGCGCTCGGCTACGACGCGCTGGCCGACGAGTTGCGCGACGAGCACCTACCGGCGGGAGCGGTCGGCGAGGCCTGGACCTACGAACTCGTCGAGGCCTTCCAGAGTGGGATGCTCGCGGCGGCCACCGACTTCGAGCGAGACCTCCGCGAGGAGTTGGCCGAGGGCACGCCCCACCTCCACGAGCGGCGACAACAGGCGAGGTGGCGCGGGCGCTCCCGAAAGGAGCGGTAGGAACGTCCGAGGCAGGGAGTTTATACGGGATCTGGGAGGTGTAACGGTATGGACCGCGAGGCATTGGACTAATACATCGATCGCTCCCTCGATCTCGTCGAGGCCTCGCCCCAGATGGACGAACAGAACACGAGGGCGAAGCTCGTCGATCCGCTGGTGCGGGACGTCCTCGGGTGGGACCTCTACTCGACCGAGGTGGAACTGGAGTACCCGATTCAGATGGGGTCCTCGAAGACCAAGGTCGACTACGCGCTGTTGCTGGAGGGGTCCCCGGCGGTATTCATCGAGGCGAAGGGCTGTGATACGACGATCTCGAGGAACCACGAGGATCAGCTACGGAGCTACATGCAACAGCAGTGGGTCGACTGGGGACTGATCACGAACGGGAACGTCCTCAAACTGTTCAAGCTCAAGAAAAGCGAGAACAACCCCTCGGTCGATCTGCTCGGCGAATCGACGGTGGGGAAGCTGCGTCGACAGTCGTGGATCATCAGAACGCTCTCGAAGGAGTCGATCCAGTCGGGTGCCGCTGACAACATCTACCGCTCGGTCGAGCGGAGACGAAAGGCGATGACACAACTCACCCAGCACAAAGACGAGATCGCCGACGACCTCCTCGAGGTCCTGGGCGAGCGGGTTGGCGGCTCGATCGCGCGCGAGGCCGAGTCGGAGGCGAAGTCGTTCATCGACGATCTGATCGATAACCTCTCGGGCGGGGAGGTCTCCGGTGAACCGATAGAAAAGCCGGGGCCGACACCTGAAGGGATCCGACCCGAGGCGACGAACGGGGGAACGGAAGGGGAGTACGTCGTTACGTTTGATGAAGGCGGAAACAGCGCATCTCACCGGTCGGGATCACAGAGCGACGTCATGGCGGGGGCTGTCGAGTACCTCGTATCCGAACACGACCTGATCCAGAACCTCCCCGCGTTCCCGTACGTTCCGGGGAAAAAGAGTGCGATTCTGAACGACGAACCGGTCCACGAGAACGGAGAAAAGATGAGACAGTACCGGCAACTCGACGCGGGATACTACGTTTATACCTCGCTCAATCAGGAAAGCAAGAAGAGGCATATCAGTCGATTCGCGGAGATGTGCGACGTCGAGGTGGAGTTCGGCGGCGCGTGGTGATTCGTCCGATCTGCTCGCTCCCGCTGGCATCACCTATTGCACGCAACCAGCGATGAAAACCCGTAGGTCGGTGAACCGGTGCGGCCTCAGTCCCAGTCCTCGTCGAGCTGGGCGTCCGCGTCGTCGCCGCGGGCCCACAGCGCGACCGCGACGAGCGCGACCACGAGCACGAACGCGACCTTCAGACCGAGCCCCGATCCGGAGGCGACCTCGGTCTCGGTATCCCCGTCCGTCTCGTCCGCTTCGTCGTCCTCGACATCCTCGAGATCCGCCTCGACGGCGCTCTCCTCGAAGGCCGCGGCCTCCTCGTCGCCGGCCACGTCCTCCGTGATCTCGACGGCGTCCTCGAAGAGACTCGACGTCTCCTCGGCCGATCCTTCGTTCTCGGAGCGGAGACGCTTCAGTACGCCCGCGATGGTCGTCACAGCCGTGAGCAGCGTGCTGACGGTCTTGACCGTCTCGCCGAGGTCGCCGTCGGCGTCGGTGGCGTCGGCGGCCTCGGTGTCGGCTCCGGACGGCGTCGGGTCCTCCTGGTCCGACTCGACGTCGGTTTCGGTCGCGCGCGACTCGTCCTCGGCGGTGCTGATCAGCGATGGGTTCTCGACGGTGACTTCGATCAGTGCCATGTCCCATCCAAACGGGGCTGGCATAAAAAGTCAGGCGATCCGATCGACCCGTAACCCTCACCAGCGCGGGGCGCCTCGGGGGGAGCATGAGCCACACCCGGGACGGGGAAAGCGGGGGCGACGCGGACGAAACGGGCGGGGCCTCCCTTCCCGTCAACGAGCTGTTTCACTCGTTGCAGGGCGAGGGCCGGCTCGCCGGCGTGCCCTCGACATTCGTCCGTACGAGCGGCTGTAACCTGCGCTGTTGGTTCTGCGACTCGTATCACACCTCCTGGGAGCCGAGCGGCGACTGGCTGCCAATTGGGGCGATCGTCGACCGGATCGCGGACCACGGCGCGGATCACGTCGTCCTGACGGGCGGCGAACCGCTGCTGCACGACGCGAGCGAAGTCCTCCTGACTCGGCTCGCCGAACGAGGCCATCACACCACCGTCGAGACCAACGGCACGATCGTGCCCGACGCGCCCGTGGACCTCGCGAGCGTCAGCCCCAAACTGGCGAGCAGCACGCCGACCCCCGAGAGGGACCCGAAGGGCGACGGCGAATGGGAGGAACGCCACGAGGAGCGGCGGATCGACCTCGATGCGCTCGCGACGATCTGCGGGCGCTACGACCATCAACTGAAGTTCGTCGTCACCGATCGGGGGGACATGCCCGAGATCACGGCCCTGCTCGATCGACTGCGCGAGCGGGTCCCCGTGGCCGACGAGGACGTGCTGTTGATGCCCGAGGGCGCGACCCGCGAGCGACTGGACGAGACCCGGGGGGCGGTCGCCGACCTCGCCATGGAGTACGGCTTTCGCTATACGCCGCGGCTGCACGTCGACCTGTGGAACGACGCGCCGGGGACGTAACGGGTATCCTGTTCGCCGACGAACCCCGTAGCATGACCGAAGCCGTCGTCCTCCTCTCGGGGGGCATGGACAGCGCGACCGCCGCCTACGAGGCCAAGGAGAGAGGCTACGAGATCTCGGCGCTCCACACCTCCTACGGCCAGCGCACCGAGGGCAAGGAGTACGACTGCGCCCGTAGGATCGCCGAGGAACTCGACGCCGCGGACTTCCTCCACATCGAGACCGATCACCTCGCGGCGATCGGCGGCTCGAGCCTCACGGACGAGTCGATGGCGGTCGGCGACGCCGAGGAAACGGACGACGAGGAGATCCCCGACACGTACGTCCCCTTCCGGAACGCGAACCTGCTGTCGATGGCGGTCTCCTACGCCGAGGCCCGGGGCGCGGAGGCCGTGTTCATCGGCGCCCACAGCGAGGACTTCGCGGGCTATCCCGACTGTCGGCCCGCCTTCTTCGAGGCGTTCGAGGAGGTCGTCGAGGTCGGGACGAAACCGGAAACGAACGTCACGATCGAGGCGCCCTACGTCGAGGACTCGAAGACGGAGATCGCAGAACGGGGGCTCGAACTCGGGGTGCCCTTCGGGGACACATGGAGCTGTTATCGCGACGAGGCGCCCGCCTGCGGGACCTGTGACTCGTGTCGATACCGGTTGGAGGCGTTCGAGCGCGCGGGCAGCGAAGACCCGATCCCCTACGCGGAGTCCTGACCGGATCGGCCGACCCGGGTCTCGAGGAAGGTCCGGACCCGTTCGGCGGTGGCGTCCCACGTCGGGTGGCGCTCGAAGCGACGGCGGGCGGCGAGGCTCATCGCGGCCAGCCGGTCGCGGTCGGTCGCACACGCCTCGACGGCCCGCGCGATCGCCCGTTCGTCGCCCGGCGCGACGAGGTAGCCGGTCTTCCCCTCGGTGACGAAGTCGTTCGCGCCGCCCGACGCGGCCGCGAGCGCGGGCAGCCCGAAGGCCATCCCCTCCAGATAGACGATGCCGAATCCCTCGTGGGTCGAGGGCACGGCCAGCAGGTGGGCCGCCGCGAGCCGGTCGGCGAGTGCCTTCTCGTCGAGCCAGCCGGCGAACTCGACGGCGTCGGCGAGCCCCTTCGCATGTACGAGATCGCGGACCTCCTCGGCGTACGCGGGGTCGGTCTCCTCGCCGACGACGGTGAGATGCCAGTCGGACTCGATCCGCGAGAGCCCGCCGACCAGCGAGTCGA
Source organism: uncultured Halobacteriales archaeon (assembly GCA_964454105.1). Classification (GTDB taxonomy): domain Archaea; phylum Halobacteriota; class Halobacteria; order Halobacteriales; family Halalkalicoccaceae; genus Halalkalicoccus. The sequence continues at coordinate 7,968 of CAYVQH010000048.1, forward strand.
GGCCCTTCCGGGGGACGATGTTGCCGACGAAGACCACCTCGAAGGGCTCGGCGCGTGCGCGGGCGGCGATCCCGTCCTCGGTCGGGAGACTCTGGAAGCGGTCGGCGCCGGGCCACGCGATGATCCCCGGGGCGCCCGTCAGGCGTGAAACCGCGGCCCGGGTGGCTCGGCTGTTGCAGACCACGGCATCGACGGTCGAGAGGTAGGCGCGCTCGACCGCACCGAACAGGCGGCGCTCCGGACCGGAGGACTCGCTCGCCCGAAGGTGGTGGACGATCGAGACGATCGGGTACTCGCGGTCGAGCCGGCGGTTAAGCCCGACCAGCGAGGGATGGCAGAGTTCGTCCTGGAGGAGCACGTCGAACGGACGATCGAGTTCACGCGTGAACCGCGTCGAGAGGTTGTGCGCGAATCGCCGGGGATAGCTCGTCTCGGGCAGCGGGATCACGTCCACGCGGTCGCCGCGTGCCCGAAGTCTCTCGACGAGGCGGTGGTCGTAGCGATAGCCTCCAGAGCGGGGTTCGAGGCCACCGTAGACGACGCAGCCGACGTGCATCACAGCGCCCGTTCGTGGGCCGTCCACGCGACGTCGTCCTCGTGGATTCTCACTGCGAGGGTCTCGACCTCGGGCATGTCGAGGTCGTCAGCCAGTCTGTCGGCGACGATCCGCGCGAAGTGCTCGACGCTCGGGTTCAGCCCCTCGAACTCCTCGCGATCGTTCAACAGCTCGTCGCGGTAGCGGTCCTCGATCGCGTCGAGAGCGTCAGTGAGATCGTCGATGTCAAGCAGGTAGCCGTACTCGTTCAACTCGGGGCCCTCACACTCGACGGCGAGCTCGTAGTGATGGGAGTGGACCTCGCCCTCGGGGCCCGGATCGGGCACGGTAAGGAAGTGCTGTGCGACGAAGTCGGTCGAAACCGAGAGGCGATACATGGGTCGACGTTGGGAACGAACGACCAAATAGTTCGGCGCTAGCGGCGCTCCCCGAGGAGCGGTGCCCGATCGTTCGTCCGGACCCGACTATCGTCTCCGGTCTCACGTCTCATGACCAAGCGCCGGAGGGCGGTATGATCAGTTGTACACCAGCCGGTGGAGCTTCGTTCGTTCGTGAGCGCGGAGCCGTGGAAGCGACGCGACGATCGAGTCGTTCTCGTTGCGCAGCGGGCACGTCGAGACGAGATCCGCGCTCCGGAGGTCGATGAGGGCGTCGTAGGCGGCGGCGTCGTCGAGCGAGAGGTGCTCGGTGAGGGTGCTGAACCGGACGTTGTTCCGCCGACAGACCGCTTCGAGGATCGCGAGCTTGTCCTCTCCGCTCGTCGTTCGTGGGGTCTCGTAGGTGCTCATAGTGTGGTACTATGGCTCATGGGACTTATCCGTTTCGGTGATTAACTACAGTCCGAATAAGAACTGCTCGGCGGTCGGATCGGTCGAAGCCGACGGCTGTCGGAGAATACCATGGCCGTCAGGCCGTCCCGACCCGATTCGATGCGGGCCGTGGCGTCAGTCGTCGGCGGCGAGGGCACGTTCGACGCGGGTACCGTTGTGACGACACTCCTCCAAGGCGTGTTTCGCAGCCATGCCGGCGTCGTGGGCGCTCGCGCCGCTACCGACGCCGACCTGCAGGTCGACGCCCGCCGACGAGGAGACGTGATCGATCGCCCCCTCGTAGGCCGTCGACGGGAGGTCCGGGCAGACGGCGATGATGTTGTCGCCGCCGACGAAGAAGGAAAGCGAGTCGTGGTCGGCGTACATGTGACGCATCAGGGCGGCGTAGCCCTGTTCGATCGCGATGAACGTCTCGTAGGCGTCGACGCGATCGGTGTAGGTGCCCGTGACGTCGACCACGTCGAAGTGGGCGATCCGGACGTCCCCGTCGGTGCGCTCGTCCTCGGGAACGGGCTGGCCCCCGAGTATCTCGCGGCGCTCGCGATCCTGTGCGCTGCCGGCGGTCTGGAGGACCTGTGTGGCGTCCGCGAGTGCCGTACGCGGGGTCGTCCCTCGACCGATCCCCATGCTGACCGAGACGGGATAGCGGTTCGCCACCGACTCCTGGATCAGTTCGTGGTCCGCCCGGTCGAGGCCGTTGGTGACGGCGATCATGTTGTCGAAGCGCGTGAAGAAGACGTACCCGCCCTCCCGGCCCATCGACTGGGAGAGGTCGGCGTAGAGGCGCGACTGGAGGGTCTGGAGATCGACCTCCCGGCGCGGTTCCGGCGTCACGGTCCACGGCCCGTAGTTGTCGATCTGGACCAACGTGATCTGTGTCGTCGTCACAATGACAGTACCGTGGGGCCATGTCCTTATTGCGTTTTGGAAATGCCCCACGAAACGAATCCCCTATCGGACCAGCCCTCGGATCCGCTGGAGCAGCGGCCCGAGAACCGGGTTCGCGCCGACGCATAGATACGCCGTCCGCGGCTCGTAGCCCGCACCCCGACGGAGCGCCAGTGCCGTCGCCACCGCCCGGTGGTTACCGTCCGCGACGTGCCATGGCACCGCCCCCCGCCGGGTCGAGAGCACCAGCGGTGCCGTGGGAACGGGGCGCTCGCGTGCGAGGCGCTCGATCGTCTCCACGTCGACACCGGTCTCGCGGGCCAGCCAGTCGGGATCGTCCCGGTCGATGCGGCGGGCGCATCCCCAGACGGTGCCGTCGGGCGAGAGCGCCCTCCATCCCAGCTCCTCGGGCCCCTCGATGACGTGCAGGCGGTCGAAACGCGCCCGCGAGAGGACGAGCCGATAACACGAGAGAGGGGCGTCGCGCCAAAGGAATGCCGCCGCACCGGGGTTCTCCGTGAGCAGCGCGTCGAAGGCCTCATCCGCCGAGGGGTCCCCGGACTCCTCGCCGTTCTTGTCGCGCTCGCGGGCGAGCCACGTACGGATCACCTCCTCGCGGGACACGCGCCGGGCCGTCCGCCGCTCTCGCCTCGTGAGCCGGGACACGTCCTCACAACTGGGAGCGACGGCTTAGGCCTTGGCGTCGCGGTAGACTTACCCCTGGAGCGAGCAGGATAGGGTATGCTCGTCCTCGGCGACGCCCATGCGGACGACCCCGACAACCGCGAGACGCTGCTCTCGGCCTACCGCGCGGCCGACGAGGAGTGCGCCATCCAGGTCGGCGACCTGCTGTGCTACGACCTGCCGCTTCCCACCTGGTTCGTCGCCGGCAACAACGAGGTGTTCGACGTCGTCGAGTCGCTCCGTCGCGGCGATGGCGCCCTCGTCGACCCCGACTCCCGGCCGCGCCTGCTCGCGAGCACGGCCGTCGAACTCGAAGGGGTGCGGATCGCCGGACTCTCGGGCAACTACGCCCCGACGCAGTACGACCGCCCGCGCTCGGAGCTCTCGGGCGAGCGTCGGCGCCACTTCGTCCGCGAGGACGTCGAGCGCGCCGCGGAACTCCCCGACGTGGACGTGTTGCTCACCCACGAGGCGCCCCACGGGCTGCTTGAGATCGCCGGTCGGGATCCGGGCTGCGAGCCGGTCGACGCGCTGATCGGGGAGCTCTCGCCGAAGCTCTGTCTGGTCGGCCACCACCACCGCCACGCCGAAACGACGGTCGGCGACACTCGCGTCGTGAGCCTCTCCCCCGTGTGGGAGGGCCACTACACGCTCGATCCGGGGACGCTGGCGCTCGAACGCCACGAGACCTCGATGGGGGAGTGAGGTGGACATGGCCGGCCGCCCGCTTTTTGCCCCGCCGTCCGTTCGGCAGGACATGAGCCCGGAGTTCGAAACCGAGTTCGAGGCCGAGCTCGCAGCCGTCCCGGAGGAGCAGTTCGACCGCGAGCGGTTCGTCCCGAGCGTGGGGCCGCTCGACGCGGATGTGATGCTCGTCGGGGAGGCGCCCGGCGGCGACGAGGTCGAGGGGGGCGAGCCGTTCGTCGGCCAGGCCGGAGAACAGCTCGACCGGGTCCTCGAGGAGGTGGGGATCGGTCGGCGCGACCTCTACATCACGAACCTCGTGAAGGTGCGCCCGCCGGAGAACCGCGATCCGCACCGCGAGGAGATCGAGGCGTGGCGGGGCGTGCTCGACGCCGAGATCGAGCGCGTCGATCCGGACGTGATCGTGCCGATGGGGTCGTTCGCCGCGCGCGAGCTGCTCGATACCGACGAGACGATCACCGACCTGCGCGGCGAGTCGAGGACCGTCGAGGGCCGAGAGGTGATCCCGACGTTCCACCCCGCGGCCGCGCTCTACGACCGGAGCAAAGTGGACACGCTGGAGGAGGACTTCGCGGCGATCCTGAGTAGAACTCAGTGAAACTTCAGCTCGACGCGCCGGCCGTCGGGGTCGCGGACGTAGGCGGCCCAGTCGCGCCCGTAGGCGCCGAGGCGCTCGCGCGGTTCGC
>CAYVQH010000049.1:0-12064 GCA_964454105.1 uncultured Halobacteriales archaeon
GCACCGTGACGGCGCGGTCGTAGTTCTCGAACTTCCACTCGTGGTGGGCCAGATCCCGCGTCGTATAGAGCGACGTCCCGTCCGATCGCAGGAAGACGAGGTACTTCTCGAAACCCCGTTCGGAGAGGTCGAGCTGCCAGGCCTCCTCCTCGTAGACGGCCTCGTCGAGTTCCTTGAGACGGGCGACGAGATCGTCCGTCGAGCCGTCGCGGATGAAGCGCGTCTCCTTGACGAACTCGTCGAACTCCGCCGGCAGGCGCGACAGGGACTCGCACATTCCTTCCAGGACCGTGTCGACGACGCGTTCGACGCGCTCGTAGGTCGCTTCGTCGCCCGCTTCGAGACCCTGCATGATCGACTGGATCTCGCGTTCGGCGGCCTCGACCTCCTCGTCGGGCCCGTCTTCGAGGAACGCGTTGCCCTTCCGGTAGTAGCGCACGAGTTCGTAGTCGGCCTTCTCGCGTTCGGGCTCGGGAAGCTCCGGTTCGTCGAACGTCTCGTAGGCCCAGGTGAAGACGGCCATCTGCCGGCCGGCGTCGTTGACGTAGTAGTGGCGGTCGACGTCGTTGCCCGCGAAGTCGAGCAGCCGCGCGATCGAGTCACCGATGATCGGGTTGCGTGCGCGCCCGACGTGTACCGGCCCCGTCGGGTTGGCACTGGTGTGCTCGATGACGACGTTCTCGCCGGTGGGTTCGAGCCGACCGTACGACTCCTCTCGGGCGGCCTCGAGGGTCGCCTCGTAGTAGGCGTCGCTGGCGTGGAAGTTCACGTACGGACCCTGTGGCGTCGCGTCGGCGAGGAACTCGTAGCCCGCCACGTCGATCGCGTCGGCGAGGTCCGTCGCGATCTCCGGCGGGGCGGCTCCAACCTCGCCAGCGAGCCGGAAGGCGACGCTTGAGGCCAGCACCGCCTCGACGTCCTCCGGTGGCTCTTCGATCCCGAGATCCGTCGTGGGAAGCGAGAGTGCCGAGAGCGCCTCCCTCAGCGCGTCCTCGGCGTCCGCACGCAACGAGAGGAACATACCCGCCGTTCAGGACGGGCGGATAAAGCCGTTTTCAATCGGCGAGATCGGCGAGTTTGCCCCCGGATTCGAGCGTCGTCAGGCAGTCCCAGACGCTATAGATCCCCTCCTCGTCCCGACAGGGGAACACCCGCCGAAGCTCCTCGCCGACGTAGACAACGATACACACGATCGGGAAGACGATCTCGCGGGCCCCGGCCCGTTCGTGTTCCTGAAAGAACGGTTCGATCGAGTGGTCGATCTCCGCCGCCCGCTCTTTGAACGCCTCGAAGGTCTCGACCGGTCCCCCCTCGTCGTCGTCGCGCACCACGATCCGGTCGTCCCACCGCCGTACGTCCACCCCATCGATCCGCCCCTCCTCGGCCAGTCGTTCCACGCGCTCTACCACCTCTTCCTGGCGCTCGCGGGCCGGAAACGGTGCGGACGCCCGAAGGTACACGACGACCGATATCTGTCTGGCACTCTCTAACATGGTATCTGACCACGCACCGCGTGGTCGGAAACGGGTTGGATATCCAACTACAAAACTACGGGGGCTACTCGGGCATCTCGTCGATGAGGACGACCGCCTCGCCGTCGATGAGGTCGGTCCCGTCGGCGTTGGTCACTCGGGCCGTCAGGCGATACTTGTCCTCCCCGAGGTCCTCGACGATCTCACAGCGGGCGGTCAGCACCGAGCCGATCCGGGCGGGACCCTTGAACTCGAGGTTCTCCGAGAGGTAGATCGTCAGCCCCGGCAGGCGTGCGAGCGCGGCGCTGATCAGTCCGCCGACGAGCGTGCCGTGGACGATCCGCCCACCGAAACGCGACCGGCCGGCGAACCGCTCGTCAAGATGCAGGCGATTGGTGTCGCCGCTTGCCTGTGCGAACGCGTGGACGTCCGCGTCGGTCAGCGGTTTCGTGAACTCAACGTACTCGCCGACGCCGAGCTCCTCGCGGGTGTCGGCCGACCGGTCCATCGACCACCCCGGCGACCCGTACGAGAGCTCCGCGACGGGGGCCTCGCTTCGGTCGCTCTTGGTCGACGCCGAGAGCCCCATTCCCGCGAGGATCGCTCGATTGGCCTCGACGTAGCTGTTGACGACGTGTTTCGAGACGTCAGACCACGAGTCGACGAACTCGGCCATCGGGCGTTCCTCCCCGTTCGAACTCTCGCTCATCGGTGATCCTCCGCACGAAGGGCAAGTGGCGAGCGGCGCATGGATTGGGCGTGGTCCATGATCTCATCTAGTCCACTATCGTCTTAAGTACATTGAACTTAAGCGCGGGGCTTTTCACCGCGCCCGTCCAACGACGGTTCCATGAGCGGGCCAAAGCAGGTCTCCTCGCCGGAGTACCACAGCGAGAACCACACCGCAGCCCAGACCTGCGGGTGGACCGCCAACGCGCTGCGCGGCGAGGGCAAGTGCTACAAGTACGCCTTCTACGGGATCGAGTCCCATCGCTGCATCCAGATGACGCCCGTCGTCAAGTGCAACGAGCGCTGTGTCTTCTGCTGGCGCGACCACCAAGGCCACGCCTACGAACTGGGCGACGTCGAGTGGGACGACCCCGAGGCGGTCGTCGACGCCAGTCTCCGCCTCCAGAAGAAGCTGCTCTCGGGGTTCGGCGGCAACGACGAGGTGCCTCGCGAGGTGTTCGAGCAGGCGATGGAACCGCGCCACGTCGCCATCTCGCTCGACGGCGAGCCCACGCTCTATCCCTACCTCCCCGAACTCATCGACGCCTTCCATGATCGAGGGATCACCACGTTCCTCGTCTCCAACGGAACGGACCCCGAGATGCTCTCCCGGTGTGATCCCACCCAACTGTACGTCAGCGTCGACGCCGCCGAGCGTGCGACCTTCGACGATGTGGTGCGTGCCGTCGACGACGACGCCTGGGAGCGCTTGATCGACACGCTCGACGTGCTTGCCGGGAAGGACGACACCCGCACGGTGTTGCGCACCACCCTCGTCGGGGGCCAGAACATGCACGATCCCGACTGGTACGCCGCCCTTTACGACCGCGCCGACCCCGACTTCGTCGAGCTCAAAGCGTACATGCACGTCGGTCACTCCCAGGACCGGATCGACCGTTCGGCGATGCCGGACCACGAGGACGTCCTCGCGTTCGCCGAGGACGTCCGGGAACACATGCCCGAGCACGACTACATCAACGACGTGCCGGTCTCGCGGGTCGCCCTGCTCTCGAAAACCGAGGAGACCTGGGTGCCGAAACTGCGGAAGGGAAGCGAGTTCTGGGAGGACGATCCGCTGGCGGCGGACTAGCGTCTCAATTCCGGTACGCATCTCATATCCGTTACGGTTATACGTACTGCTCTCGAACCGTCGTGTATGTCACGGACCGCAGTTCGGGAAGTCGGCTCCGACGAGGTCGTCCTCCTCAGACAGTTGGGCCTGGACGGGGCGCTCTCGGGGGAGGCGAAGATCTCGTGTTCCGCGCTCGCAGACCGGCTCGATACCTCCGGCCAGACCGTCTCGCGGCGGCTCCAGTCGCTGGAGGCGGCCGACCTGATCGTACGCGAGACGGTCACCGACGGACAGTGGATCGCCGTCACCGCCGAGGGCGAGCGCACGCTCCGCGGGGAGTACGACGCCTACCGGCGGCTGTTCGAGGGAACGTCGAGCATCGATCTCAAGGGCACCATTACCAGCGGGATGGGCGAGGGCAAACACTACATCTCGCTTCCGGGCTACATGCGCCAGTTCGGCGACCGGCTGGGCTACGAGCCGTTTCCCGGTACGCTGAACGTGGAACTCGACGAGGAGAGCGTCCGCCGGCGCGGCGCGATGGAAACCTTCGAGCCGATCCACATCGAGGGCTGGGAGGACGACGACCGCACCTACGGACCGTGTGTCTGCTATCCGGCGTCGATTCTCGCGGATAGGGAGTACGACGTGGCCCACGTCATCGCTCCCGAACGGACCCACCACGACGAGGACCAACTGGAGCTGATCGCGCCGGTGAAACTGCGTGAGGAGCTCGATCTCGACGACGGCGACCGGATCACCGTTCGCGTGGAGGAGCGATGACGCAGCGACAGACCGACGTCGCAGAACGGGCCGCCGAGGCGTTTCGCGCCGGCCGGCCCGTGTTGATCCACGACGCCGCGGAACGCGAGGGCGAGACGGACATGATCTATCCCGCCGGCGCCGTGGCATCCGAGGACGTCGCCCGCCTCCGCAACGACGCCGGCGGACTGGTCTGTGTCGCACTTTCGTCGACCGTCGCCGACGCCCTTTCGCTCCCGTTCGTCCAGGACGTCCTCGACCACCCGACCGCCGCGGGTCACGATCTGGCGTACGACGACCGGTCGTCGTTCTCGCTCACCGTCAACCACCGCGACACCCGAACCGGGATCACCGACGACGACCGCGCGCTGACGATCACCGCGCTCGCCGGGGCCGCCGCCGACCCCGACCCCGAGGCGTTCGCGGGGACGTTCCGCGCGCCCGGCCACGTCCACCTGCTTCGGGCCGCCGAGGGCCTGCTCGACGACCGGGAGGGCCACACCGAGTTCGGGATCGCGCTCGCCGAGGCCGCCGACCTGTCGCCCGCCGTCGTGGTCTGTGAGATGCTCGACGACCGGACGGGCGGGGCACTCTCGCCGGCCGATGCACGGGCCTACGCCGAGCGCCACGGCCTGCCCTACCTCGAGGGACGGGACCTGCTCGCGGGCCTCGAGCGCTAGCCGGGTAGGCCCCCGGAAACCGCACACTCATTACCGAGGGATTCGACGGATCGGACATGGGATTCGACGAGATGGACGTCGATACGATCTGGATGGACGGCGAGTTCACCGACTGGGAGGACGCCCAGGTCCACGTCCTGAGCCACGGCCTGCACTACGGCACCGGCGTCTTCGAGGGGCTTCGCTGTTACGACACCGAGGAGGGCCCGGCGATCTTCCGGTGGGACGAACACGCCGAGCGCCTCTACGACTCCGCCCAGCCCTACGGGCTCGACATCGAGCACGACTCCGAGGAACTCGAGGAGGCGGCGAAGGAGCTCATCCGCCGCCAGGACCTCGAGTCGTGTTACATCCGGCCGATCGCCTTCTACGGCTACGACAGTCTGGGCGTGAGCCCGAAGGACTGTCCCACCCGCGTGGCGATCGCGGTCTGGCCGTGGGGGGCCTATCTGGGAGAGGACGCCATCGAGAACGGGGTGGACGTCAAGGTCTCCTCGTGGCGCAAGCACGCCTCCAGCCAGATCCCGACCAACGCCAAGACGACGGGGCTGTACGTCAACAGCATGCTCGCCGGCGAGGAGGCCCGCGAACACGGGTACGTCGAGGCCCTGGTGTTGAACAAGGAGGGCAACGTCGCCGAGGGACCCGGCGAGAACCTCTTTCTGGTTCGGGACGGTGAGATCTACACCCCCGGGCTCGCCGAGGGGATCCTCGACGGGATCACCCGAAACAGCGTGATCACGATCGCCCGCGACCTGGGCTACACCGTCCACGATCAGGCAACGATCAGCCGCGGGGAACTGCACACCGCCGACGAGCTCTTCTTCACGGGGACCGCCGCGGAGGTCACGCCGATCAAGCAGGTCGACAACGTCACGGTCGGCGAGCGCGGGCCCGTCACCGAGGAGATCCAGTCGCGCTTCTTCGACGTCGTCGAGCGCCGAACCGACGACTACGACGAGTGGTTCAGCTACGTCTGAAAACCCTTCTGTCGCCGGTTCGTATCCCGTCCATGAGCCTCTCGGATCGCGAACGGGCGTATCTCCAACGCGCACGCGTCGCCCGCCTGGCGACCGCTGACGGACGGAGCCGGCCGCAGGTCGTTCCCGTCTGTTTCGCGCTCGTCGGCGAGCACGTCGTCACCGCGGTCGACGAGAAGCCGGCCGATGCCGACGAGGAGCTTCGCCGGGTGCGCGACGTCGAGTCGAACCCCTTCGTATCGCTGGTGGTCGATCACTACCTCGAGGACTGGGACCGGCTCGGGTGGGTCCAGATTCGCGGGCGAGCGACGGTCGTCGAGCCCGGGGTCGACGGACACCGGTCGGCGATCGAGGCGCTCCGCGGGAAATACGAGCAGTACGAGACCCACGCCTTGGAGGAGAGACCCCTGATCCGGATCGATCCGGGCCACGCGATTTCGTGGGGCGAGCTCTCGCCGTAGCTACCGACCGACCCATCTGAGGACGAGCAACGTCCCCTCGAACAGCCCCACCATCGTCAGTGCGATGATGATCGGGGCCATCCCGGTCGGATCGGGACTGGAGACGAAGGCGAGCCCGAGGAACGCGCCCCAGAAGTACAGCCGGCGGTCGGTGAGCCACTGTCGGGTCGTCAACCCCATCATGATCGCAAGCATGATCAAAAGCGGGATCTGGAAGACGATCGCGAGATACCCCATCAGGATGAGCATCAGGTCGAACGTGTTACCGAGCCCGAAGGCGATCGTGCCGGCGTCCTGCGAGTAGGTCAGGAAGTACGTGAAGATCGAAGGCAGGACGATGAAGTACGCGAAGAGGACACCGATGACCGCAAGCACCAGGCTCGTCGGCACCGCCGCGAGGTAGTACTTCCGTTCGTTCCGATACAGTCCGGGGCGCATGAACCGGTAGGTCTCGTAGACCATCACCGGCAGCGCGACGATCAGGCCCGCCAGACTTGCGACCTTGATGCGGGCGAGAACGAACTCAAGCGGGCCGTACACCCGGGGTTGGGCGACGTCGGTGCCCGGGAGTATCGAGTACCACAGGAAGGTGATGAGCTGGTCGGCAAGCGGGAAGACGACGATGCTCACCGATCCCGCGACGACGATGACGATCGCCAACCGCTTGATCATCTCCTCGATGTGATCGGCGAGGGGCATCTCCTGGTCCTCGGTGGGTGCGGAGATGCCGCCGACGTCGGCATCGGCGTCGTCGGACGTGGTCGTCGCCGTAGACGTTCCCCCATCAGCGACGATCCGTTCGTCGTTCGACCTGCGATGCTCGCCCATTCAGCCCGTCGTAGGTGTCCGTGCGGTATAGGTTTTCTTGAACGCACCCGGTCGCACCATCGAACCGAGCAGCGACGGATCAGAAAAGAAGATTGATAACCGCCTATGGGCTACCGTCAGTGAATGTCGAGTTCGATCGTCGACGAGGATACCGCCCGTACCATCGACGACGGGCGACGGACGATCGGTGCGTTCCTATCGACGATTCAGACGCATCTCCAGAAGGTATTCATAATCTTCGTCATCGGCTTTCTCGGGACGTTCTACGCGCTGCGGGTCGTCATCTGGGACTGGCTTCGGGCGGTGACGGTCTCCGAGATGCCGCCACGGGTGCTCGAACAACACGAGATCATCGTTACGACCCCCTTCGAGGTGATCCTCCTGCAGGCGAAGATCGGGATCGTCGCCGGGATCATCATCGCGATCCCGCCCCTTCTGTTCCTCTCGCGCCACGAGCTCCGAGACCGGGGCTACTGGCCCCAGACGCCGATCGCGCGCTGGAAGCTCGTCGGAATCGTGCTCATGTCGATTCTCCTGTTCGTCGGCGGCATCTCCTATGCCTTCGGTCTCTTCTTCCCCCTGATCCTCGGCTTTCTGGCCGAGTTCTCCTTCGACGTCGGGGTCGATCCGACCTGGTCAATCGTCATGTGGACGCAGTTCCTCGTCATGCTGACCCTCTCGTTCGGGTTCGCCGCCCAGCTTCCACTGGCGATGTGTTCGCTCGCCTACGCCGAGATCGTTCCCTACGAGACGTTCCGCGACAAGTGGAAGTACGCGGTGCTGGGGATCTTCATCTTCGGCGCGATGTTCTCGCCGCCGGACCCGATCTCGCAGATCATGTGGGCCGTGCCGCTGGTCGTCCTCTACGCGTTCAGCCTCGGGCTAACCCGGTTCGTCATCAACCTCAAGCGCGGCGGCCGGGCGAACGTCCGTGGAACCCTCAAACGGAACCTCGGAACGCTTCTCGGCGCCCCGCTCCTCCTCGCCGCGGGGCTGTACGCCGCGCTCGTCTCCGGGGCGGGCGAGTACCTCAACGATCTGTTGCTTGAGCCACGCGACATCGCACTTCCCCAGGCGGTCTGGCTGCAGGAACTCCTCGGCGTCCCTCGCGAGGCCGCCCTCGCGGTCGGGGCCGCGGCGATCCTCTTCGTCGCTGCCTTCCTGCTCGTCACGTTCTACCTGCTGATCTCCTCGGTCGAGCCGACCCCATCCGGCACGACCGGCCGGATGGGCGATCCCACGGGGATCGACCTCGGGGAACTCGACGCCGCCGGCGTCCGGGCCGCCCCGCAAGCATCCTTCGAGGAACTCTCCGAGGATGAGGCGCTCGCCATGGCTCGCGGAGCGATGGAGGAGGACGACCCCGAAAAGGCCCAGGTGATCCTCGATCGGTTCGACGCGGTCCACGAGGACGGAACGAACGAGGAAACGACCGGGACCGCCGAGGCCGGAGCCGAGGCTGGGGCCGGGACGCAGACGACGGATGACGCAGACGACGTCGGAGGAATCCTGACCGGAACGGCTTCGGGGATGTTCGCGGCCTTCTCCGAGGAGAAGGACGAGAACGACATCGGCGGATACATCTACGACCTGAAGTACATCGCCGACAGCCTTCGATCGCGGCTGTTGTGGATCTTCGCGGTGTTCGGTATCGTCCTCATCAGCGTGTTCACTTTCTTCTACATCGGCGGGGTGCGGATCATCACCCAGGACTTCGTCTCGCGAATGCCAACAACGGTCATCGGCATCGACGAGGTACGGATCGTCGACCTCCACCCGGTCGAGACGCTGATGTTCATCATCAAGGTCAGCACGCTGGTGGGCCTGCTCGCGATCGTGCCAATGGTGTTGTACTACGCCTGGCCTGCGATGAAGGATCGGGGACTGACGACCGGCCAGCGCTCGGTGGTCTACGAGTGGACGGTCGCGATCGTCCTCGCGCTCGCCGGGGGAACCTTCCTCGGATACTACTACATCGCGCCCGGTCTCATCGGCTATCTCGTCTACGACGCGGTCCAGGGGGGGATGCTCATCTCCTATCGGATCAGCAAGTTCTCGTGGCTGATCATCTACACCACCGTCGGCGTCGGTCTGCTCGCGTCCGTCCCGGTCACCATGTGGATGCTGTTCCGGGGCAAACTCGCCTCGTATGCCACGATGCGTGCCCGCTGGCGTGAAGTCACCATCGCCGTGTTCGCCGTCGCCGGACTCGTCACTCCGGTGAGCGTCCTGACGATGTTCATCGTCGCGATCCCGACGATGCTGGCGTACGGTATCGGCCTGCTCGGACTGTGGATCGTCACCCTTGGCGGCCGCCGCGACTTCGGCGAACGGCCCGCCGTCGAGGCCGACGGCGGCAACGCCAGGTGGCTCGCGCTGATAATCGTCGTTCTGATCGCCGTCGGTAGCGTGGTCACGGTGACGGGTGGTCTCGGGGCGGTGGTGTCCGACGGCGAGGTCACCCTCCCCGGCACGGGCGGCCCGGACGCCGACCGGGACACCGGCGCCACCGCCGCCGACGGCGAGACCGATGAGGGTGCGAACGGGACCGACGACTCCGCCGGCGCAACCGACGCCGACACCGCCAACGGGTCCGATGCGTCCAACGAGACCGATACCGACACCGCCGACGATACGGACGCGGGAAGCGACGGTCCGTTCGAAAGCGGTTCGGGGTCCGGGTCCGCCGGTTCAACCGACGCTGCCGGCGCCGACGAGGGAGATGACGCCGATACCGCCACGAACGAGGGCGACGTCGGGGACGAGAACGGTGATTCGGGTTCGGATTCGGATTCGGGCACGGGGATCGACCTCCGCCAACCGATCGACGGGAACTAGCGCTCGCCGGGTGTGGCGTCCTCGGTGACCGCGAGCGCAAAGGAGATCTCCTCGCCGTTCTCGGGCGCGTTCGACGGGTCGAGATAGCCGACGCCGAACCCGGTGTAGACGGTACCCGCCTCGGGTTCGAGGGCGAACCGCGCGATCCGCTCGTCGCGGTCGGCGTCCCGCACCTCGGCGACGGCCTCCCCGGCGGGGATCTCCGCGGAGCCGCTCTCGCCGAAGTCGAGTCCCTCCGCGAGCGCCTCGCCCTCGACGAGCACGTCGACCGCGGGTGCGTCCGGCGAGGCGTGCACCGCCCGAATCCGGGCGGCTCCCTCGCCCGTGGGGCCGTTGTCGTCGTCGAGCGTGACGATCCGCAGCGGGCGCTCGCTGGTCGCACACGCCTCGCCGACCGCCGCGAGCGTGTACTCGCCGCCGTCGAGATCGACCTCCGTTTCGAGGAGCGCGCTCTCCGGGTCCTCGCCCGCGGGGACGACCGCGAGGGCGTGGCTGCCGGGGTCGTACGGGAGGTAGTCGCTCTGCGTGGCGAAGGGTTCGAGGTTCTCGACCGCGAGTTCGCCGTCGACGTGGACGTCGACGGCCGGTGCGTCCGGCGAGAGGTGGACGAGCCGGACCCCGTCGTCCTCCGCGGTCGCCTCGTCCCGTGCGCCGCCGACCGTGGCGCTCGTGCTCATCGCGAGACCGGTTCCGGCCGCCGCCAGCACTGCCCTACGTGTGTGATCTACCATCGTTTCGACACTCGAACTGATGTATCATAAAACGCACCGACCCGAACCGACACCGGTTTGCTCCTCTGGGATGTTCCCAGGATATGCCCAAGATAAGCGTCGAAGTGCCCCAGGAGCTTCTCGACGACCTCGACTCCCATGTCGGCGACGGCGGGAAGTTCGTCAACCGAAGCGATGCGATCCGCGCCTCGGTCCGCAAGACGCTCGACCGGCTCGACGAGATCGACGCGCGCCACGGCCGCCTCGACGATGAGGAGTGACCCTATCCTCCCTCGAATCGGGCTCGCGGCACTGTTCGTCACGTCGCTGGTCGTCGCCCAACTGCTCGCGGTGAAGATCCTCGCGCTCGGGCTGCCCGTCGAGCTGCCGGTCGTCGGCGGTGCGATCATCGTCCCGGCAGGGGTGCTCGCCTACGCGATCACCTTCCTCGCCACCGACTGTTATGCCGAACTGTACGGGAGACGGCCGGCACGGGTGCTGGTCTCGGTCGGCTTCGCGATGATCCTCCTCATGCTGGCGCTGGTGTGGCTCGCGATCCTCGCGCCCGGCTCGCCGGCCGGCGTCGATCCCGACCTGTTCGCACGGGTGCTCGCCCCGAGCACGAACGTCGTTCTGGGGGGGCTGCTCGCCTATCTCGTGAGTCAGAACTGGGACGTGTTCGTCTTCCACCGGATCCGCGAACGGACCGGGCGGCGGATGTTGTGGGTGCGCAACGTCGGCTCGACGGCGACCAGTCAGGCGCTCGACACCGTCGTCTTCGTTCTCGTCGCGTTCTCGCTGTCGCCCGCTCTGTTGGGAATCGGGGCGGCGCTGCCCGCCGGCGAACTGCTCGCGCTGATCGTCGGCCAGTACCTCCTCAAACTCCTGATCGCGCTTGCGGACACGCCGGCCGTCTACGCCGTCGTCAGGCTGGTTCGATCGCGTGTTCCCGCCCACGGCGTGGCGGCGACCGACTGATCACTCCCGGCGGGCGAACCCGAAGCGGGGCTTGACGTCCTCGATCTCGATCTTGACGCGTTCGCCCGTTGTGGCCCCCGGAACGAACACCGTAAAGCCCTTGACCCGGGCGATGCCGTCGCCCTCGTTTCCCTCGTCCTCGATCTCGACGGTGAGTCGATCCCCGACCGCGACCGGCGCGGTCAGGAACCCCTTTCCGACGAGGTAGAGCTCCGAGGACTCCTTGCGCGAGGCGTCGGGCGTCGTGGTACGGACGTACTCGAACTCCGCATCGATCTCCTCGCGCAGGGCATCGAGGTCCCGTCCCTCGAAGACCTTGACGACGAAGTCGCCGCCGGGAGCAAGCAGCTCCTTTGCGGTCTCGAAGGCCTGTCGGGCGAGATGGATCGACCGGGCCTGATCCAGCGAGTACTCGCCGGTCATGTTCGGCGCCATGTCCGAGAGCACCACGTCGGCCTCGGGAATCTGCTCGGCGATCCGCTCGCGGGTTCGCTCGTTGGTCATGTCGCCCTTGATCGTCTCGACGCCCTCGATGGGATCGATCCGCTGGAAGT
>CAYVQH010000050.1:0-12064 GCA_964454105.1 uncultured Halobacteriales archaeon
CGGGCCGCCCCGATCCCCTCGCCGTGCTCGAAGAAGCCGAGCGACTCGATCGCGAGTACCTCCGCGATCGTGAAGCAGTCGTGGACCTCCGCGATCCCGACGTCGTCGGGGCCGATCCCCGCGTCGGCGTAGGCCTCCTCGGCGGCCGCGGTGGCGGCGGGCGTGCGCGCGAGGTACTCGCGGTCCGCCAGCGCCATCCGGTCGCTGCCCTGGCCGGTGCCGGTGATGGCGACGGGCGCGTCGATCCCCTCGCGCTCGGCGAACTCGTCGCTGACCAGCACTATCGCGCTCGCGCCGTCGGTGATCGGGCAGGCGTCGTACAGGCCCAGCGGTTCGGCGACCGGCGGCGCCTCCAATACGTCCTCGACGGTGATCGCGCGCTGGTACTGGGCGTACTCGTTCTCCAGGGCGTTCTCGTGGTTCTTCACTGCGATATGTGCGAGGTCCTCCCGGTCGCCGCCGTACTCGCTGAAATAGGCCTGGGCCATCAGCGCGTAGGCCCCGGGGAAGTTCATCCCCGCACGAATCTCGAAGAGTTCATCGGCGGCGATGGCCAGCGCCTTGGTCGCGCCGGCGGTCCCGAGGTTGGTCATGCGTTCGGTCCCGCCGACGAGGATGGCGTCCACCTCACCGTTGCGGACGTTCTTGACCGCCTCGCGGACCGCGGCGCCGCTCGAGGCACACGCGCTCTCGAATCGGGTCGCCGGCGCTCGGACCCCCGCCATCTCGGCCATCAACGGCCCCTGGTGGCCCTGGTCCTCGGCGAGTTCGCCCATGAAGTTCCCGTAGAAGAGCGCCTCGATCGACTCGTGACCGACTCCCGATCGCTCGATAGCTGCAGCGCTGGCCTCGGCGAAGAGGTCGCGACCCGTCCGCTCGGGGAACTGACCGAAGTGGGTGTGTCCCGTGCCAGCGATTCGAACACCTGTCATACTTCTCCGTAAGCGAGGGTCGGCTAAAGGGTTGCCGAAAGGGGACCTCTTTACATCCCCATGTCCGCTGCGGCCTCGGGAACCAGGAGGTCGTTCGGCGAGATTTCGAGGAGTTCGGCGGCGTGATCGAGCGCCATGTCGAACCCGTAGTAGCGCTCCAGTTCGTCGCCCCCTTCGCGAACCATGAGCATCGCGTACCCCTCGCGGTTCTGTACGATTTCAACGGTCCGTCCCTCGCGTTCGAGTTCGAGGACGCGCTCGGCGTCGGTCTCGTGATACTCGGCAGTCGTCCCGCTCGGTTCGACCATACCCGCCGTTCGATGGGGAGGGAGGCGAAGCTATCGGTCGAGCCGTCAATGTGGGGACGAGGGACGCACGACGAGGACCTGCCGTGTCGTCCGACCGGGCCGGTTCAGTCCAACACCTCGTCGCCGATCGTGTTCCGCAGGATCTCGCTGGTGCCCTCGTAGATCTCGTTGAGCTTGGCATCGCGGTAGTACCGTTCGACGTCGAAGTCCGTGGTGTAGCCGTAGCCGCCGTGGATCTGGATCGCCTCGTTCGTGACTTCCCTGCTGATCTCGCTCGCGTAGAGTTTCGCCTGTGCGGCCTCCTTGATGAAGTCCTCGCCGTGCATCTTCCTGTCGGCCGCCTGGTGCATGAGCAAGCGCGCGGCGCTGAGTTTGGTGTCCATGTCCGCGAGTTTGTGCTTGATCGTCTGGAACTCCCCGATGGGTTGGCCGAACTGCTCGCGTTGGTTCGCGTACTCGCGTGCGTCGTCCAGCGCGGCCCGTGCGAGGCCGACCCCGCGGGCGGCGATGGTGATCCGCCCGCCGTTGAGGGTTTTGAGCGCCTGAACGAACCCCTCGCCCTCCTCCCCGATGCGGCGGGATTCGGGGATCCGCATCCCCGAGAACCGGAGTTCCGCGGTCGGACAGCCCTTGTCGCCGAGCTTCCTCTCGGTTCCCTCGACGTGGAAGCCGTCGTCCTCGTCGGGGCGGATGACGAACGACGAGATCCCTCGATTGCCCGCCTCGGGGTCGGTCTTCGCGAAGAGGGTGATCGTCTCGGCGACCGAGCCGTTCGAGATCCAGAGCTTCCCGCCGTCGATCACGTACTCCTCGCCGTCCTTTTTCGCCCGCGTCTCCATCGCGGGCACGTCGCTTCCGGCACCGGCCTCCGAGAGTGCGAAGGCGCCGATCTCCGTGCCCTCGGCAAGCGGCGTCAGATACGTCTCCTTCTGGTCCTCGCTGCCGAACTCGTAGAGCATGTTGCCCGCGAGCGACGTATGGGCGGCGACCACCGTCCCCAATCCGCCGGAGCCACGCGATATCTCCGCGAGACCGATCGCGTACGAGTGATAGTCGAGTCCCGCCCCGCCGTACTCCTCGGGAAACGGCATCCCCATCAGACCGAGTTCGCCCATCTCGTGGACGAGATCGTGGGGGAACTCATCGCTCTCGTCGATCCCGCTCGCGCGTGGTTTGATCTCCTCGTCGACGAACTCCGCGACCATCCCGCGGATCTGTTTCTGTTCGGGAGAGAGGCTGAGATCCATACGACCCATTCTGCCCGGTCGATGATTTACGTTTCGGGCCGGCCGAACGTGAGCCGTCAGTACTGGCACCGGCCTCTCGTCTCCGCGGAACACCGGGACGTATCACATCGTCCTCGGACGCGGGACGGTCAGAGAGCCTCGGACGGCTCGCGCCGGGTCCTGTGGGTTTTTTTGTCTCCGACCCGTATAACGGACAACGGCCATGTCTGGATCCTCCCCGAGTTCGTTATCCGAGGCTGCTTCCGACCTCGAGTGGTGTCACGAGGCGGTGGACGGCGTCTCACGGACGTTCGCGCTGACGATCGACGTCCTCGACGAGCCCATGTCGTCGTACATCTGTGTTGGGTATCTCCTCTGTCGTATCGCCGATACCGTCGAGGACGCCAATCACATCCCTCCCGAGGCACAATCGACGTTGCTTCGGACCTACCGCGCCGTCCTCGACCCCGCCGATCCCACGCGGCCCGAGGCGTTCAGCGAGGACGTCCACGAGTGGCTCCCCGAGATCGGGAACCGGAACCCGGACTGGACGGTGGTCGCCCAGACGCCCCGCATCGTGCGGACTTTCGAACGACAGCCGGAATCGGTCAAGGAGGCGATCCGGCCGCCGGTCCTCGAACTCGTCTCGGGCATGGCGCTGTTC
This sequence comes from uncultured Halobacteriales archaeon, assembly GCA_964454105.1. GTDB lineage: Archaea > Halobacteriota > Halobacteria > Halobacteriales > Halalkalicoccaceae > Halalkalicoccus. The sequence goes on from CAYVQH010000050.1 coordinate 3,131, forward strand.
GTCGAGCGCTACGCGGACCGGGGCGGTCTCAGGATTCAGACGCGCGAGGAACTCGAAGAGTACTGTTATTATGCCGCGGGGACGGTCGGCAACCTCATCACCAACCTCATCTGTCGCGACGCCGCCCCAGGCAACGGCGAACGGAACCCCGGAACGTCCACGAGCGACACGGCCGAGCATGCCGGAATCGACGACTCGACTCGGCGCACGCTCTCGGCGAACGCCGAATCGTTCGGTCTGTTGCTCCAGTTGGTCAACATCTCGAAGGACGTCTACACCGACCTCCGCGACGAGAACAACGTCTATCTTCCCGCGTCGTGGCTCGATCGGGAGGGCGTGCCCCAGGAGGCCGTGCTTGCGGACGAACACGCGGAGGGCTCCGCGAGGGTTGTACAGCGTACTGCCGACCACGCACGGACGTTCCTCGACGACGCCCAGCGCTACCTCGAGGCCGTTCCCGAGGCCGACGGCAACCGGCTCGCGGCGTGGGCGATTCCCTACCTGCTGGCGGTCGGTACCCTCCGGGAACTCCTCGACCGTCCCGAGGACGCCCTCTCGGAGGCGGGAGTGAAGGTCTCACGAAACGAGGTACAGGCCATCGTCACCCGAACGCTCGGCGAGACCGACCGGACCGCCCTCGGAGACCTCCGAACGACCATCGCCGAGCAACCGTTCGATCAGGTCTGAGCCAGCCGCTCCGCGAGCACGAGCGCCCGTTCGACGTGCTCGTCGGCCGCCGCGTTTCCCGTCGCTTCGATCTCATTGAGCAGCTGAACGACCTGTTGGGCCCCCTCACGGCGCGTCTCAGCGGGAACCTCCTCCCGGATCGCGTCGGCGACCGCCTGGGCCTCCCCGAGCCACCGATTGGCGCGGTGATCGATCGCGAGCTCCTCGGTGGCCGCGAGCCGGTCGTGGAGTTCGTCCGCGAGCCGTCGGTCGTTCACTCGTACTCGTGAAAGCCCCGCCCCGTCTTCTTGCCCAGGTCGCCCGCGTCGACCTTTCGCTTCAGGAGGTAGGCGGGCTTGTAGCGATCGCCGAGCTCCTCGTACAGGGTCTCACTGGCGTCGAGACAGACGTCGAGACCGATGTGATCCGCCAGTTTCAGCGGTCCCATCGGGACGTTCGTCCCGAGTTCCATCCCGGCGTCGATGTCGTCCTTCGAGGCGACCCCCTCGTCGTAGGCGCGGATCCCCTCGTTGATCCAGGGCATCAGGATCCGGTTGGTGACGAACCCGGGTTTGTCGTCCGATTCCCAGGTGGTCTTCCCGAGGTCCTCGGCCAGCGCGTGGACGAGGTCGGCGGTCGCATCGCTCGTTCGCTCCCCGACGACCACCTCGACGCCCTCCATGAGGGGGACGGGGTTCATGAAGTGAAGCCCGACCACTCGATCGGCGCGCTCGGTCGCGCTCGCGATGGTCGTGATCGAGAGCGTGCTGGTGTTGGTCGCGAGGACGCAGTCATCGTCGGTGATCCCGTCGAGGTCGGCGAATATCTCCCGTTTCACGTCCATGTCCTCGACAGCGGCCTCGATCACGAGGCCACAGTCGACCAGATCCTCGAGATCGGTCGTTCCGTCGATTCGCCCTCTGGCGGCGTTCGCCTCCTCCTCGTCCAGCCGGTCCTTCGAGACGAACCGCTCCAGGCTGTCGTCGATCGAGTCGAACCCGCGCTCGACGAACTCGGGTTCGATGTCGCGCATGATCACCTCATACCCGCTCGTCGCACACACCTGTGCGATGCCGTTGCCCATCGTTCCCGCGCCGACGACGCCGATCGTCCCGATGTTGTCGAGTCCCATGGCGGAGGTTCAGCCGAGGGGACCCTAAGCGTGCCGAACGAGGATTTACTCTTCCGGTAGTTAGTCGTTTTCCACGGCCGGCGGATAACCCCGGATACGGCGGCCATAATCGCCGGAGAGGGCTGGAACGGATGGATGACGATTGGCAGTAGTTTCTTATAGTAGGTGACGGAACTGTGAAACAGAATGCTCCCGCTTTCCGATTCCTCGATCGTCCGCGATGGAAAGGTACTGATCCTGGCCTACGACCACGGACTCGAACACGGGCCGGTGGACTTCGAGCCCGTCCCCGAGACGATGGATCCCGAGCGGATCTTCGAGTTGGCGACCCACGACGCGGTGACCGCGACCGCCGTTCAGAAGGGGATCGCCGAGGCGTACTACCCCTCCTACGAGGACGACGTGAACCTGCTGGCGAAGCTGAACGGCACCTCGAACCTCTGGATGGGCGAGTACGACAGCGCGGTCAACTGCTCGGTCGACTACGCCGCCGAACTCGGCGCCGACGCGGTCGGGTTCACCCTCTATGGCGGATCGAACCACGAGGTCGAGATGGCCGAGGAGTTCCGCGAGATCCAGGAGGGCGCGCGCGAACACGACATGCCGGTTGTGATGTGGTCGTACCCGCGCGGCCAGGGGCTGAAGAACGACACCAAGCCCGACACCATCGCGTACGCGACCCGGTTGGGACTCGAACTCGGTGCCGACGTCACGAAGGTGAAGTACCCCGGAAGCGCCGAGGCGATGGAACACGCCTGTGAGATGGCCGGCCGAACGAAGGTCATCATGTCCGGCGGCTCGAAGGCCGACGACCGGGAGTTCCTCGAGACCGTCGAGAGCGCGATCGACGCCGGGGCGGCAGGGCTCGCGGTGGGACGGAACGTCTTCCAGCGCGAGAACCCGATGGACCTCCTCGACGCGCTCGAGCAGGTCATCTTCGAGGGTACGAACACTGATGACGCGCTCGCCGAGACCGGGGCCGCGGCTCCGACCGACGACTGATGGATCGGACAGCCATCGTCGAGGAGGTCTTCGAAACGGTCGCACGCACCGCTCCCGAGATCCGTGCTGCACTGCCCGGCCGACGCACCGAGACGGACGAGCAGAACCCGAGCGGCGAACTCAGACTCGAAGCAGACGACTACGCCGACGAACTCCTCGAGGAGCGTCTCGGCGAGATCGACGGCATCGGCCAGTACGCCAGCGAGGAGACCCAGGAGGCCGTGGACACGGGCGAGGGGTTCTCGATCGCCGTCGATCCGCTCGACGGCTCCTCGAACCTCAAACCCAACAACACGATGGGCACGATCGTCGGTATCTACGACGCGCCGCTTCCCGCGTCTGGAGAGCGACTCGTTGGAGCGACCTACGTGCTGTACGGCCCGATCACGACGATGGCGGCCGCCACCGGAGGCGAGGTGACCGAGTACGTCGTCACCGACGGCGAACGCGAGGCGGTCCGCGAGGACCTCCGGCTTCCCGCCGACCCCTCGGTATACGGGTTCGGCGGTCGGGTTCCCGACTGGACGGACCCCTTTGCGGAGTACGCCGAGGAGGTCGAGAGCGACGAGAGCCTGCGGCTCAGGTACGGCGGATCGATGATCGGGGACGTCAATCAGGTCCTGACCTACGGCGGGATATTCGCGTATCCCGCACTCCAATCCGCTCCCGAGGGGAAACTCCGCTTGCAGTTCGAGGGCAACCCCGTGAGCTATATCATCGAGGCTGCGGGCGGGCGCTCCTCGGACGGCGAACGCTCGATTCTGGCGATCGAACCCGATGAGCTCCACGGGCGCGTGCCGGTCCATGTCGGCTCGACCGACTTGATCGACCGACTCGAGGCGACCCTTTAGGGCGGATGGACGACGAGGGCGTCGAAAAGCCCCGTCGCCGCGATCACGGAGGCGAGAACGAGCACCACCGGAAGCGACACTGATAGTATCGTTTGAGCCGCCAGACCCGCCGCATAGACTCCCGGGATCAGTCCGAGAATCAGATCGTACCGCGAGACGTAGTGCTCGTCGTCTCCGTACCCCATCTGTAATTAGATCTAATTACAGAGATGCACTAAAAAGTGGTGACGCCATCGCGGAATCTCCAATGGAAAACGATTTCAAATCACCCGTCGCAAACGGGACATGAACGTCCGGATCAACGCGGACGCGAGCGAGGAGGAGGCCTCCGCGATCGCCGCTGCGCTCGCAGAACACGTCGAAAGCGAGGTCGAGGTCTACGTCGGCGATAGCGAGGAGCCGACGGCGGTCCGCGACGCGGTCGTCGAGTACGAGGACGACCTCGGACCGACCGAACGCGAACGCCTTCTCAGAGAAGAGATCGAGGAGATCGAACGGGGCGGTCCCGAGAAGTACAGGGACCGCCTCTCGGAGCAGGGGAAACTGTTCGTCCGGGATCGCCTTGACCTCTGGTTCGGTGATCTGCTGTTCGAGGACGGGAAGTTCGCCCAGTTCGACTCGGAGGATCGATTGCCAGCCGACGGCCTCCTCACTGGAGCCGCAGAGTTCGAGGGTCGGGAGGTCCACTTCATGGCCAACGACTTCACCGTGAAGGCCGGCAGCATGGCCGGCAAAGGGGTCGAGAAGTTCCTCCGAATGCAACAGCGTGCGTTGAAGAACGGTAAACCCGTTCTGTACCTGATGGACTCCTCGGGGGGACGAATCGACCAGCAGCGGGGCTTTTTCGCCAACCGCGAGGGGATCGGGAAGTACTACTACAACCACTCGATGCTCTCGGGGCGAGTTCCCCAGATCTGCGTGCTCTATGGCCCCTGCATCGCGGGTGCCGCGTACACGCCCGTCTTCGCGGACTTCACGGTGATGGTCGAGGGGATGAGCGCGATGGCGATCGCGAGCCCGCGGATGGTTCGGATGGTCACCGGCGAGGAGATCGACATGGACGAACTCGGCGGCCCGCAGGTCCACGCCGAACACTCCGGCAGCGCCGATCTCGTCGCGCGCGACGAGGAACACGCCCGAAAACTCGTCGCGCAACTGATCACCTATCTGCCCGACAAAGCGGGCGAGAAACCACCGCGAGGTGAGTCAAAACCGCCGAAACGCTCGCCCGAGGGGATCGATTCCATCGTGCCGCAGGAACCCAACAGGGGCTACGACATGGTCGACCTGATCGAGCGGGTCGTCGACCGAGGCTCGTACTTCGAGCTCAAACCCGACTACGGCGCGGAGATCATCACCGCCTACGCGCGGATCGACGGCCGGCCTGTAGGCATCATCGCGAACCAGCCGAACCACCGCGCGGGAGCGATCTTCCCCGACGCCGCCGAGAAGGCCGCGGAGTTCATCTGGAAGTCGGACGCCTACGACATACCCCTCCTCTATCTCTGTGACACGCCGGGGTTCATGGCCGGCTCCGGAGTGGAAAAGGACGCGATCCTCGAGAAGGGAAAGAAGATGATCTACGCGACCTCCTCCGCGACGGTGCCCAAACAGTGCGTCGTCGTCCGAAAGGCCTACGGAGCGGGGATCTACGCGATGAGTGGGCCGGCCTACGATCCCGAGAGCACGATCGCGCTTCCCTCCGGCGAGATCGCAATCATGGGGCCGGAAGCGGCGATCAACGCCGTCTACGCGAACAGGCTCGCAGACATCGATGATCCCGAGGAGCGCGCCGAGCGCGAGGAGGACCTCCGCGAGGAGTATCGGCGGGACATCGACGTCCACCGGATGGCCAGCGAGGCCGTCATCGACGAGATCGTCCCGCCGAGCACGCTGCGCGAGGAGCTGGCCAACCGATTCGCGTTCTACGAGGGCCTCGAGAAGGACCTGCCCGAAAAGAAACACGGGACGGTCCTCTGAGGATGAAATCGCGTCGACGGTGACTGCCGCCAGGCGTTCAGGGCAGACGTTTCAGCAGCCCCATGATCCGGTCGCGCACCCCGTCCGGGAGGACGTAGCCGAGCCAGACCAGGTACTTCCACGGGCCGACGATCCGCCGGCGCGGTCGGTCATCGCTCTCCGCGACCTCGACGACGACCTCCGCGACGTCCTCGGGCTGGACGTAGCCGATCCCGCGATCGATGAACCGTCGGTCGTACTTCTCGGCGTCGAACATGGTGTAGAACCACTCGTAGGCGCCAGTCCGATCCAGCTTGTCGATCTCCTCGAGGGCGCGCTCGCCGAAGTTCGTCTCGACGGGTCCCGGCTCGATCGCCACGACGTCGACGCCGTGATCGGAGAGTTCGACCCGGAGGGTGTCGCTCATCGCCTCGAGCGCCCACTTCGAGCCCGCGTAGGCGCCCTGACCCATGAGTATCGTCCGCCCGTAGACGCTCGAGGTGTTGAGGATCAGTCCCGATTCCTGTTCGCGCATGTACGGCAGGACCGCCCGCGCGGCGCGGTGGGCCCCGAAGTAGTTGACCTCGAACTGCTCGCGGAGCAGATCGGTCGAGAGCTCCTCCATCGGCCCGATCTGTCCGTAGCCCGCGTTGTTGAACAGACAGTCGATCCGGCCCCGTTCGTCGATGATCCGCTCCGTGACGACCTTCGCGTCCCCCGGGTCGGTGACGTCGAGCTTCGCGGTGTGACAGCCCGCCTCCGCCAGATCGTCGAGTTCCGACGGATTGGGGGCCGTGGCGTACACCTCCCAATCCCGTTCCCGGAATGCGAGGGCGGTCGCGTGGCCGATACCCGACGAGCAGCCGGTGATGAGGATCGTAGGACTCACACGACGTCGGTCGGGTGCGACGGAGAAAGGCATGCTGCCGGCAGACAACGGGATACGAAACACTCGATTTAGGAACCTCCTATCGAGGCATAGGCGATAGATAACAATACCGATATCTTTCGAACGGGTAGTGGATGACGATACATGGGGCGGGAACGTGGGGAAAGGTCTCCCAGCACGAGCCGGTGCTCTGGGGGCTCGTCGTCGTTTCGATGGTCGTCGACACGGCCCTCACGTACTACGGCCTCGAACGAGGGCTGGTCGAGGGAAATCCGGTTGCACGGTTCGGACTGGAACGGTTCGGCTATGTGACGCTCGGCGCACTCAAGATCCTCGCGCTCGGCGTTGGTCTCGTCGGACGAACGGTGCTCCCGGCCGACTACACCCCGATCGTCCCACTCGGGTTGGCGATTCCATGGACGATCGCCTCCCTGATCAACGCCGTCTTGATCGTCACCGTGAGTTAGCCTTCACCGAGAGCACCGTCCGGTCGAACTCACAGACCGCCTCGTCGTCCTGATTCAGCGCTTCGACGTGCATGGTGACGACGCCACGTTCTCCGTCCGAAGTCTCGCGTTTCTCCGTGACCGTCGACCGGGCGTGGATCGTATCGCCGTGAAAGACGGGCTCGGAGTGTGAAACGTTATCGTACGAAAGGTTGGCGACGATGGTCCCATCGGTCGTTTCCGGGATCGTCAGTCCGACCGCAAGCGAGAGGGTATAGAGGCCGTTGACGATCCGTTCGCCGAACTGGCTCCCGGACGCGAACTCCCGATCCAGGTGGAGCGGCTGCTGGTTCATCGTCATGTCACAGAACCGTTGGTTGTCCGACTCGCTTACCGTCCGACGCTTCTCGTGTTCGATCGTCTCGCCGATCTCAAACTCCTCGTAATACAGCCCGGGCATACCTTCAGAATCGGTGCCGACGACGAAAACGATGGGGGTGTCATGGGAACCGTCCTCGTCTCCCGGAACACCGGTGATCGTCGCCAGAACGATACGTCCCGGAGCCGAACGTCCGTCATGGCCCGACGTAGCGTCATGTTCACCCCCGGCGATCGTCCCGGGATGGTTCGGAAGGCACCCGAAGCGGGTGCGGACGTGATCGTCCTCGATCTGGAGGACGCCGTTGCCCCCGGGCGGAAGGTCGAGGCGCGCGAGACCGTCGCCGAGGTCCTCGCCGATCCGAACTTCGATCCTGCGAGCGAGGTCTGTGTCCGGGTCAACCCCGAGTTCGACGAGGACCTCACGATCCTGGAACGCGCTCGTCCCGACAGCCTCATGCTGCCGAAGGTATCGGATCGGGCTGACGTGGAGGCGCTCGACGAGCGGGTCAGGGAGTTCGGTCGGCCGTTGCCGGTGCTGGCGCTGATCGAGAGCGCGTCGGGCGTGCTATCGGCCCCGGGGATCGCCGAGAGCGGGGCCGCCGCCGCGCTCGTCTTCGGCGCCGAGGACCTCGCCGCGGACATCGGCGCCACCCGAACCGACGAGGGGACCGAGGTGCTCTACGCCCGCGAGCGGGTCGTGATCGCCGCGAGTGCCGCCGACTGTGAGGCGATCGACACCGTCTACACCGACATAGAGGATCGCGAGGGCCTCATAGAGGAGACCCGGTTCGCCGCCCGGTTGGGTTACGACGGCAAGATGGCGATCCATCCGGCACAGGTACGGCCGATAAACGAGGCGTTCACACCGGATCCCGAGGCTGTCGAGTGGGCCGAGCGCGTCCTCGATGCCCGCGAGCAAGCCGATCGGGAAGATCGGGGCGTCTTCCGGGTCGACGGCGAGATGATCGACGGTCCGCTGATCGCACAGGCCGAGCGGATCGTCGAGCGCGCTTCCGCTCGCGTTCCCGATCACGGTGAGTAGACCGAATCGGGTCACTACTAGGATACGTGTTCCGGCACGCTTAACATCGCAGTGCGTCTGAACACAGGGGATGGCCGAGGAAGCGAACCCATTCGAGAGTCTCCAGGAGCAGATCGACGACGCTGCTGCTTACCTCGACACGACCGAAGACGTGCTCGAGCGGTTGAAACACCCAGAACGCGTCCTCGAAACGACTCTGACGGTCACACTCGACGAGGGTTCGCTGGGTCGATTCCGGGCCTTCCGCTCACAGTTCAACGGCGACCGCGGTCCGTACAAAGGTGGGATCCGTTACCATCCGGACGTCTCCCGTGACGAGGTGCGGGCGCTGTCGGGGTGGATGGTGTACAAGACCGCGATCGTCGGGATCCCCTACGGGGGTGCGAAAGGCGGGATCGCCGTCGATCCCGCGGAGTACTCCGAGGCCGAACTCGAACGGATCACGCGGGCGTTCGCGACCGAACTGCGCCCGCTCATCGGCGAGGACCGGGACATCCCCGCGCCGGACGTCAACACCGGCCAACGCGAGATGAACTGGATCAAGGACACCTACGAGACGCTGGAGA
>CAYVQH010000051.1:0-12029 GCA_964454105.1 uncultured Halobacteriales archaeon
TCGCCGTCCATGGTGGTCGAATCGTCGTCGCTCATAGCACTCGAACGTCGATGCCTGCACACAAAACGGTTCCTCCTGCAGTTCCCGTCACCACCGGAACTAACTCGTCGGTCCACGATTCGCCGCCATGCATCTCTCTGAATCGACGTGGACCGACGCCGCCCGGGCCGAGACTGACCTCGCCCTGTTGCCGGTCGGGAGCACCGAACAACACGGCCCCCACGCGCCGCTGGGGACCGACCACGAGACGGCACGGGTGGTCGCCGACGCCGCGAGCGACGCCTACGAGGGAGAGGTGATCGTCGCACCCTCGATCCCGGTGGCGATCGCGGAGGAACACCGCCACTTTCCGGGGACGCTCTGGGTGAGCCCCGACACCTTTCGCTCCTACGTGCGCGAGACGGTCGCGAGCCTCGCGTTTCATGGATGGGATCGCGTCGTCGTCGTCAACGGCCACGGCGGCAACGTCCCCGCACTCGAGGAGGTCTGTGCGGCGATCAGCCGCCACGACGCGGCCTACGCCGTGCCCTATACGTGGTTCGAGGGGGTCGGTGAACACGCGAGCGACATGGGCCACGGCGGTCCCCTCGAAACGGCACTGCTCAGGTGGGTCGCACCCGATCTCGTCCGCGAGGGCCGGATCGAGGACGCTCGTGAAGGGGCCGCCCCACGCTGGGGCGAGTGGGTCTCACGGGTGAACCTCGCGGTCGACTCCGCGGAGTTCACCGAGAACGGCGTCGTCGGCGACCCCGAGGAAGGATCGGCGGAGCGCGGCGAGGAGCTGCTCGCGCTCGCGAGCGCGGCGCTCGTCGAGCTACTGGAGGCGATCGAGGCGCGCGATCTCGCGCCGCCCGAGCGGCGCTGATCACTCCTCGGTCTCGTCGGATTCCGCCGTCTCGCCTTCATCGTCCGACCCGGTTTCCTCGTCGGCACCCGCCTCCTCGAGTTCGCCGCGGAGTTCGGGGACGGTGCTGGCGAGCTCGCCGACCTGTTGCTGGGCGGTCTCGACGGTCTCGATCAGCTCCGCCAACTCGTCGAGCTCCGCTTCGAGCGCGTCGGGGTCCTCGAAGGCGTCGGCACGCTCGCCGACCATGAACCACTTGCGGGCGTCCCGAAGCTCTTCGACGGCGTCGCCGACGTCCAGCGACGACTTGAGGGAGTTGAGAACGCCGAGCACGTTCTCGGCGTCGGTCTCCCAGACCTCGTCCGCGTCCGGGAGTTCGGAACGGGCGGCCGCCAGGTTCGCCTCGACGTCCTCGCGGATCTCGCTCGCGGCCTCGCCGAGCAGGTCATCGTCGTCCAGTGTCGATTGGCTCATACCGTGGGGTTCGACCCGAGTTGTTTTAATAGTGACCCGGAAGGGGAGTGAAAGTGAAACCAACGCGTCACTCGACGTTCACGACCCGCATCCGCGGATAGCCGTCCTCGAGTTCCATCCTCGCGAGAACGGCACACCCCTCGTATTCAACACGGATCTCGACGTCCATCATCGGGCCCTGAAGCTCGGTGTAACTGATCGCGGGATCGATCGCCTCCGCCAGCCGTTCGTCGCGGATGGTCACCGCGGCGTCCGTACAGTGGGGTTGGTTCTCGATGGCCTCCTCGATGGCGCGCTCCAACCCCGGAGCGCTGTCGTGGTCGACGGGCGTGCCGGTGAACTGGTGATAGAGCGTGCCGAACTTGATGCCGGCCTCGAAGCAGGCGATCTCGCTTTCGGTGGGCATACGCGGGGCGAAGGAGGGTCGGGGGAAGGCCCTTTCGATGGGACGGGATATCACGAAGATCCTATAGGCTCTCGGTCCCTCCCTCCGATATGGACTATAGCTCGAGCCTCGATAGAGCGATGGACGAGGTGCCCGACATCCAGGGAAGCAGCGAGCGCCTCTCGATCCCCGACGCCCGCGCCCAGAAGGACGGCGCCTTTACTCGATTGACCAACCTGGGGGAGATCGCGGACACCCTCAATCGGGAGGCAGAACACCTCCACCGATTCATCCAGCGCGAGCTCGGCACCAGCGGGAAGTTCGACGACGGCCGCGGTCGGTACAACGGCAACTTCGGGGGCGAGGAGTTCGACGCCGCCGTCTCCAGCTACGTCGAGGAGTACGTCCGCTGTTCGGAGTGTGGGCTGCCCGACACCCGACTCGTCCGCGAGGACCGCACCCCGATGCTCCGGTGTGACGCCTGCGGGGCGTTCCGGCCCGTCACGAAGCGCCGCCAGACCTCCCAGACCCAGCAGCGCGACGCGGTCGAGGAGGGCCAGACCTACGAGGTCAAGATCACCGGCACCGGCCGCAAGGGCGACGGCGTCGCCGAGCGCGGCAACTACACCATCTTCGTCCCCGGTGCGAGCGAGGGCGACGTGGTGACCATCTACATCGAGAACATCAGCGGCAACCTCGCGTTCGCGCGGGTCTCCCAGTAGGAGCCGCTCGTTCCGACGGGGCCGCTCGTCACGACGGACGTCGGATACGGGGCCCGAATCGCACGTTTCTTAGGGTTCGGCGGCGACTCTCCGTCTGAATGGACGCTCCGGTGTTGTTGACCGGCTCCGAGGGGCGGGTCGGGCGCGCGATCCTCAACGGACTCGCCCAGGAGTACGACTGGCGGCTGCTCGATCGCGAGCCGCCGACCGAGGACCGCCCGGGGGAGTTCGTCATCTGTGACATCACCGACTACGACGACGTCCGCGAGGCGATGGAGGGCGTCGATGCGGTGATCCATCTGGCGGGCGACCCCCGTCCGGAGGCGCCCTGGAACAGCGTCCTCCGGAACAACATCGACGGAGCCCAGACGGTCATGCAGGCGGCCGTCGACGCCGGCGTCGAGAAGTTCGTCTTCGCCTCGTCGAACCACGCGGTCGGCGCCTACGAGACCGACGACCGCACCCCCGACATCTATCGACCCGACGACGAGTTCCTGCTCGACGGCACCGAACTCCCCCGTCCGGGAAACCACTACGGCGTCTCGAAGGTCGCCGGCGAGACGCTCGGGCGCTTCTTCCACGACGAGTACGGTCTGAACGTCGTCTGCGTGCGCATCGGCAACCTCACGAAGGACCACCCCCCGCAGGACTACGAACGCGGCCAGGCGATGTGGCTCTCCCATCGCGACTGTGCACACCTCTTCGATCGCTGTCTCGCGGCCGACTACGGCTACGAGATCGTCTACGGCATCTCCGACAACGACCGCAAGTACTACTCCCTCGAACGCGCCCGCACGGCCCTCGGCTACGATCCGCAGGACAACTCCGCCGATTACACGGACTGAGCGTCGGTGATTTCGAGTTCACCTGCCGGATTACGGACCCGCGCCTCGATCACCCGGGTTCCGGTCGAGTCCTGGGGTTCGATCTCGATGCGCACCGGTCGATCGCTCCGGGCGAGTTCGACGATCCGATCGTCATCGGTCCGGCTTCGGATCCGACCCTCAATCTCGTTTCTGCTGACCGAGACCGTGAGGTCCTCGAACTCGATCCGCCGGTCGGGGTCGTCGTTGACCTCCCCGGCCGTGATGAAGACACCAATCTCGTCTCCGTCCGCCGTACTGTACTGCATACGTTCACTTGGAGGCGAACGCCCATCGAAACACTGCCGTCAACTGCCGGGGTCGAACAGTCCCTCGACGTCCCGCTCGCGCGAGCGTCTGCGTTCGACGCGCTGTGCGAGTCGCCGATAGACGAGATCCCGCCGATTCCGATCGTGGACGAAGTCCACACAGAGGGCGAGAAACGGGTTCGAATCGTCAGCCTCGACCGCCTCACGGGCGTAGGTACGGGCCCGTTCGAGGAGATCGGCGTCGTACTCACCCGCCGAGTCGAGAAGGGGAGCCGCGATCAGGCACTCCTCGACATCGAGGTCGGGCAGCGAGACGGCGAGACCTCGATGGGTCAGCCGTGGCGGACGCACCCGTTCGATCCGCTCGGGATCGGTTTCGATCGCCGCGAGCGTCCTCCGAATGGAGTCGAGGTCGATCCCGCGGTGGTCCTCGGGGAGCCCCGCGAGGTATTCGCGAGCGCTCGCGGCGAGGCCGACCGTCCCGGTCCAGTTTCCCCCCCGGGCGTGGTGGAGCGCGGCGGTGTACTGGATCAGGCCGTGTAACAGGCGCTCGTCGTCGCTCTCGGGGAGGTCGAGCCAGACGGGTTCCCAGGCGTCGTGGGCGGCGTGGTAATACCCGGCGTTGTGGATCGCGACGCCGACCCGAAGTCGTCGTTCCATGCCGACCATCGTTCGCGGAGCAAGTAGCGTGTATCGATCCTTCGTATATAAAGGGGTTGCAAGGGCAAGCGTCGTATATGTCCGCCAGGTGGTATATTATCAGAACGGTATGAGAGACCAATTGACGGAAGCAGTTCGATTCGACACTGCGACCCGCGGAGGGCAGTGCTGATGGTGGGAGCGTCGGGAACGCCGATGGCACTTATGGGAGGGCTAGTGGATCAAGCCGTGATCCTTCAAGGGGGGTTCATCGAACTCGCCATCGTGTTTTTCGTCCTCGCGATCATCGCGGGGGCGCTCGGTGCCGGCGGTGTCGCCGGGATATCGATGCGGGTCGCGAAGATCCTCGTCGTCGTCTTCCTCGTGCTGGCGGTCGTCTCGTTGATCTTCTGAGATCGCCGGCCGTTTCGTCGGCGGCCGCCTCGAGCCGGTTACGACAGTCGTCCCGAACGGCTCGACTCGATCGACGGGATCCGATCGGAGCCCTGACAGATCCCACACACCCACGTCTGCCCCTCCGACTCGTAGGACCCGATGGTCTTTGCGCCACACCATCCACAGTAATGCTCCTGCATACTCCATGTCTAGGCGTACCACAGCATATGTTTTATGTACGCTACGATGACACCTATCGAAAGTCGGATCCACCCATGACTCGCCCGCGTCGCTCGCGTGGCGGACGTCGGACCGGACGAGAAGAGCGTCCTGACGGAGATTTGAACTCCGGTCCCGGGCTCCGCAAGCCCGGAGGATAGTCCACTACCCTATCAGGACTCGGTTCCACCTACGCCAGGTCCATGTAAAGGGGTTACGATCCCGCCTTACCGCGGCGTAACTCGGGTTCCCTACCCGGACGTTATGTTAATTTTATATATTTATTACGTCTTCTCTCGGTCGTGATCAGCCGTGGACGGCCCTGACCCGAGTCGGTGTTCCTCTCCCAACGAGGATGGTCGTGGTGTGACACGCCGATCGGTTCTGGCTGCCGGCTCGCTGGCCGTCGCGGCGATCACACCGACGTTCGGCGAGTCGACGGGCACGATCGAACCTGCGAGGAACGACCGTTCGTTCGAACCGACCCGCCATGGCTTCGGATTTTATAACTGGCACGTCAGGGAAGGACCGTACCCGGGGACCCGCGAGCGGGCCCTCGAGGACGACTGGCGCGAGCCCTTCGAGCGGATCTTCGATCGCCCGCTGACGGAGCTCCCGGCGGGACTGCGGGAACGACTCGCCCACCACGCCCACGAGGCGCTGCTCGAAGCGGTTCGAACCAACGGCTACTGCTACGGGATGGTCTTCGCCGCCCAGCGGTACTTCGAACGCCCCGAGACGATCCCCGCGGGGTTCGACGCGGCGAGCGAGATCTCCCATCCGAACGCGCCACGGTCGTCCCGGGGGACGCCGGTCCTCGACGAGATAATCGAGTACCAGACCGCCCAGTACGTGGATCTCCACGCGTGGCTCGGTCGGTACGGCCTGTTCGACGCCTCGCTGATCGATTACGAGTCCCAGATGACCGACCTGCTGGCGACGATCGATGGGTTCGGCACCGCCGCCATCACGCTGTTTTCCGAGGAGTCGACCCGGTCGCATCAGGTGCTCGTCTACGACTACGAACGCCACCCGGACCGGACGGTCCTGTTCGCGTACAACCCGAACTACGTGGCCGAGGTCTACGAGCGCTTCACCTACGTGATCGAGGTCGACACGAGCGGCGAACGGCCCGTTCCCCGGCCGATCGACTACGGACCGAAATACGACCAGTTCGTTCACAACGAGTATGATCGAGCGATCCGCACCCGGCGAGACCCGTCCGGACCGCTTACGGCCGACGCCGGGTCGCTGTACGACCGGCTGTTCGGAGCGACGCTGTTCGTCGGAACCGATCCAGTCGTCGAGACGAGCGTCGTCGATCCGGCGGGACGACGCCTCGCATGCACCTCGGGGACCGACCCCCTCCACTATCGGTACGGGGCATCCGAGGGTACCTATAGGATCACGCTCACGGGCCGAACGTCGGGTGAATACGCGCTCGACGTGTACGCTGGTGGTCGATACCGGGACCCCCTCGACAGAACGATCGAAGGCTCGATCACGGCGGGCGAGACCCGGCGATACGAGGTGACCATCGCCGACGGTCGGGCGACGCTCGGGAAGGGGCTCCTCGGCACCGCCCTGCTCGGGACGGCCGGTACCGGCTACGCCTACCGACGTCGGCGGTGAGCAACCAAGCGCCAGCCCGTCCGGGTCCGCCGTCTTTGGGGCCACGGACTCCCGCTGGCGCCGACACCGGCGCCCGAAACGTTCCGTCCACGCCGAGTGGTCCCAGTACTTTTGGCGTATGGTAACGTACCAGCCGTCATGACGGAGACAGTCCTGATTCCGATCGAGGACTCGGACCGCTCGACCGAGGCGCTGCGGTTCGCCTTCGACGCCAACCCAGACGCCCGGTTCGTCACGTTACACGTCCGGGAGCCGGTGTACGGTGAGGGGTTCCCGTGGGCCCATCCGACGGAGGACGAGGACGAGTTGGTCGATGACGACGTCGAGCAACTGTTCGACCATGCCCGGGAGGTCGCGGCGGAGTACGATGCGAACCTCGAGACCGTCACCGCGGAGGGAAGACCATCCGACGAGATCGTCGGCTACGCCGAGGAGAACGACGTCGATCAGATCGTCATGGGGAGCCACGGCCGGTCGGGGGCCTCCCGCGTGCTGCTGGGAAGCGTCGCCGAGACGGTCACGCGGCGCTCGCCGGTCCCGGTGACGGTGGTCCGGTAACCGATCTCCGATTCCTGAAATCGACCGACAGCGGCGGGGTCACGGGCCAACGACAACGCTTATGCGCGCGCCACGACACCCTTTCTAAAACGATGGGCGCGATAGAGGACGTGTACGCGGACGTCGAGACGGACGTTGCCTTCGAGGAGTTCGAGGAGGCCGTCGAGGCGAAGGTCAAGCAGATGGGCGGGCTCGCGGACGAGGAGACCGCCGCGATGCTGATCGCCCACGAGCTGCGCGACGAGGAGGTGAACGGGATCGCGGACATCGAGCCGGGGATGGACGAGGCGAAGTTCCTCGCGAAGGTCACCGGCGTCGGCGAGCTTCGCACCTTCGACCGCGACGAGGAGGACGACGAGGGCATGGTGCTAAACGTCGAGGCCGCCGACGCGACCGGGTCGGTCCGGCTGGCCTTCTGGGACGAACAGGCGAAGGCCATCGAGAACGAGGGCATGGAACCGGGCACCGTCCTTCGGGTGAAGGGCCGCCCGAAGGAGGGGTACAACGGGCTCGAGGTGAGCGTCACCCAGGCCGAGGAGGACCCCGACGCCGAGGTCGACGTCCAGATCCAGGACACCTACCGGATCGAGGACCTCTCGATGGGCCTGTCGGACGTCGACGTCCGGGGGAAGGTGCTCGCGACCGACTCGATTCGCACCTTCGACCGCGACGACGGTTCGGAGGGACGGGTCGCGAACCTGACGCTGGGCGACGAGACCGGACGGATCCGCGTAACGCTTTGGGACGAGCGCACCGCGGCCACAGAGGAGTTCTCGGCGGGCGAGTCCGTCGAGGTCGTCGACGGCTACGTCCGCGAGCGAAACGGCGACATCGAGCTCCACGTCGGCAACCGCGGGACGATCGAGGAGATCGAGGAGGAGATCGAGTACGTCCCCGAGACCACGCCGATAGAGGAGCTCGAGATCGAGGACGTCGCGGACATCGGCGGCGTGGTGCGCTCCGCGGACCCGAAACGCACCTTCGACCGCGACGACGGCTCCGAGGGCCAGGTGCGAAACGTGCGGATCCAGGACGAGACCGGCGACATCCGGGTCGCCCTGTGGGGCGAGAAGGCCGACATCGACCTCGGGCCGGGCGACACCGTCCAGTTCGCCGACGTCGAGATCCAGGACGGCTGGCAGGACGACATCGAGGCCTCGGCGGGCTGGCGCGCGACGGTGACGGTCACCGACTCCGGGTCGTCGGCCCCGACGGCCGGCGGGGGCGACTCCGACTCCGCGGAGCTCTCGTCGTTCGGCGGCTCGGGAGCCGGGTCGTCGGCCGACGACGAGGCGTCCGGATCGCCCGGGACGAACGAGTCAGGACCGAACGGATCGGACGACGCCGACGCGGACGGCGAGATCGTCGAGTTCACCGGGACGGTGGTCCAGCCGGGCGACCCGGCGAAGCTCGACGACGGCAAGGAGACCGTGACGGTGCGCACGAGCGAGGAGCTCTCGCTGGGCGAGGAGGTCACGGTCCGGGGACCGATGCGCGAGGGACGGATCGACGCCGAGGACGTCGTTTAGAACCTTTTTTCATTACCGGGCGCGATGACCGGGTATGTCACAGCAACGCGCGGAGCCGGCGAGCGCGGCGCTCGCCCACTGGTCGAGCCCCGACGGCGACCCGCCGACGATCGTCGAGGGCGAGGGCTGTTACGTGACCGACGACGAGGGCGCCGAGCACCTCGACTTCATCGCCCAGCTCTACTGCGTCAACGCCGGCCACGGAAACGAGGCCATCAACGAGGCGATCGAGGAGCAGCTCTCGAAGGTCGCCTACGTCTCCTCGGCGAAACACAACGACACGCGCGACCGGCTCGCCGACGAGCTCGCCGAAATCGCCCCGGGACAGCTCTCGGACACGTTCTTCTCGGTGTCGGGCAGCGAGGCCAACGAGGCGGCGGTCCAGATCGCCCGCGAGTACACGGGCGCGCCGAAGGTCCTCACGCGCTACCAGTCGTATCACGGCGGGACCTACGGCGCGGGCGGACTGACGGGCGACCCCTCGACACGGGGGGCGCTCGAACCCTACGGCGGGACGGCGACCGGCAAGTTCCTGCCGCCGCTGCCGGAGGCGTTCGACGCCGAGGGCGATGAGCTCGCCGAGAAGGCGGCGAACCACCTGGAGTACGTGATCCGAAACGAGGGGGTGGAGACGATCGGGGCCGTGCTGATGGAGCCGGTCGGCGGCACCAGCGGCGCCTACCCCGCCCCCGAGGGCTACTTCGAGCGGGTGCGCGAGATCTGTGACGAGTACGAGATCGTGCTGATCGCCGACGAGGTGATCACCGGCTTCGGGCGGTGTGGCGAGTGGTTCGGGATCGAAACCGAGGGGATCGAGCCGGACATGCTCACCTTCGCGAAGGGCGTGACGAGCGCGTACGCCCCGCTCGCGGGCGTGCTCGTGGGCCCGGAGATCGCCGCCGACGTCCGCGAGGGCGGCTACGACCTCGGCCAGACGTTCGGGGGCCATCCGGTCTCGTGTGCGGCGGGGCTGGGCGCGCTCTCGGAGTACCGCGACGGGCTGCTCGCGAACGTCCGCGATCTCGCGGGCGTCTTCGAGGACGAACTCCAGAAACTGGAGGGCCACGACGCCGTCGAAGGCGTGCGCGGGCGGGGATTCCTCTGGGGGATCGAGTTCAGCGAGAAGGGCGAACCCTTCGTCGACCCCTGGACCGATCCCGACGCAGAGAACCCGGTCGAGGACGTGATCGAGGGTGCCGCGGAGCGAAACGTGCTGGTGGGGGCGGGCCGTCCGGCCACCCAGATAATCTGTGCGCCGCCGCTGTGTGCGGGCCGCGAGGAGATCACGACGGGGGTGGAGGCGCTGTCGGAGGCGATCGAGGGGACCTTCGAACGAGGCGACGAAAACGCTTAAGCGTCCCTGAGAACGGTTTGGAGTATGAGCGTCGAGTTGCCGTTCGCGCCGGTGGACGCGATCATCCGGCGCAACGCCGGCGGGTTGCGCGTCAGTGCCGAAGCGGCAGAGGAGCTCGCCCACCGGATCCAACGGCGGGGGGCAGCCCTCGCCACGGGGGCGAGCGAGCGGGCCGACGCGGAGGGCAGAAAGACCCTGATGCCCGGCGATTTCGGCGTCAGCGAGGCGGTCGATCCGGACATGCTCGAGCTCCCGATTGCGCCGGTCGACCGGATCGCCCGTCTCGACATCGACGAGCGCTATCGGGTATCAATGGACGCGCGCATCGCGCTCGCACAGCTTCTGGAAGCCTACGCCGACGACATCGCGGAGGCGGCGACGACGCTCGCACGCCACGCCGGACGTCGGACGGTGAAGGCCGAGGACGTCCGGACGTACATCGAACTGGTCGAATGAGGGACGCGGGAGCGGGGAAATGACATGAAATTCGGATACAGCGACACCTGTCTTGAACACGACACCGGTAGCCGACACCCCGAGACGCCCGATCGGCTCCGAGCGATCAAACGCGGGCTCACGAAGAAACACGGCGTCGAGTACGTCGAGACAGCGCCCGCGAGCGAAGCGGCCGTCGAGGCGGTCCACGACCCCGACTACGTCGCGGAGGTCAAGGAGTTCTGTGCCTCGGGCGGAGGGAACTGGGACCCCGACACCGTCGCGGTCGAGGAGACGTGGGACGCCGCGCTCCAGAGCGCCGGACTCGCCCGGTGGGCCGCCGAGGCCGCCCTCGACGGGAAACAGGGGCGCGATACGCCCTTCTCCATCGGCCGGCCGCCGGGTCACCACGCGCTGTCGGACGACGCGATGGGGTTCTGTTTCTTCAACAACGCCGCGGTCGCCGCCCAGGCCGCCCGCGAGTCGATCGACCGGGTGGCGATCGTCGACTGGGACGTTCACCACGGCAACGGCACCCAGGAGATCTTCGAGGAACGGAACGACGTCCTCTACGCGTCGCTCCACGAGGACGGGCTCTACCCCGGGACGGGCGCGATCGACGAGACGGGAACCGGCGAGGGCGAAGGGGCGACCTGCAACGTCCCGCTGCCCGCGGGAACCGACGACGGCGGGTATCTCTACACCGTCGAGGAGGTACTCGCCCCCGCGATCGAGCGGTTCGACCCCGGACTCCTGCTGGTGAGCGCCGGGTTCGACGCGCATCGTCACGATCCCATCTCACGGATGCGAGTCTCGACCGACGGATACGGCCACCTCACGATCGCGCTTCGCGAGATCGCCGACGGGGTCGACGCGCCGATCGCGTTCGTCCTGGAGGGGGGCTACGGGCTCGATACCCTCTCGGAGGGCGTCGCGATGGTCCACGAGGTCTTCGACGGCCACACGCCGGTCGGGCCCGACGACGGACCGTCCGAGGACGTCGAGGAACTCGTCGCCGAATCGCGCGAGGTTCACGGCCTGGGATCGTAGTAGCGTGCGAGTTCGCGATCGAACTCGGGAAGGAGGACGGTGAGATCGTCGCCGACGAGCAGGTCGTAGCCCTCCTCAAGGGCGGTCTCGACAGCCGGACCCAGCGCGACCGAGAACAGTTCTCCTTCGAGACACGCCCGGGCAGAGGTGTACTCGCGTTCGCGCTCGACGACGTAGCGCCCGCCATCGACGAAGGGACCGTAGGCGTCGCTTTCCTCGTACTTCCGGTAGAAGGCTGCTGCATGGTCCCCGACGTGGACCGGCGGACCCGCGTGGCGCTCGACGGCGGGCAGGCCGTCGACGGCGGGCTCGATCAACAGAACCGCGTTCCCGTCGGCGAACGCCGTCGAACGGAGGACCGAGAACCCCCGCCGATCGAGTTCGTCGACGAGGTTCGAGAGTGATTTCTCGAGTTGGGGATACAGTTGATCGTCGACGACGTCCGGTGTGCGAAATCGAAGCGCGATCGGGGCTGTCCCCCGGGAGGCGAGGTAGGTCTCGAGATCGGTGGCGACAAGCGGGTCGGGCTCCTCGGAGACGAACCGTCCCTCATCGGGATCCGCGAGCAGGGCGCGAGCGTGGTGCTGAAAGCGCGCGAGGTTCGTCTCCGAGAGGACGGCGGCGACGTTTCGCTCGGGATCCGTGGGGTCGATCACGACC
>CAYVQH010000052.1:0-12021 GCA_964454105.1 uncultured Halobacteriales archaeon
TGCGCGGGCGGATGCGCGACGAGGAGTCCTACGCCGACCCGTGGGAGGTCGGCGAACCCATGCGGGCGGGCGTGGTCGGAGAGGTCGAACAGTCGAACCACGCCAAGTTCGAGGCGGGCGACGTCGTCACCGGCAACCTGGAGTGGGCCGAGTACTCGATCGCGCTTGGGAGCGAGCTGGCGCCCGTGGATCCCGACCTCGCGCCGATCTCGACGGCGCTGGGAGTGTTGGGAATGCCCGGTCGGACGGCGTACTTCGGCACTCTCGAGGTCGCCAAGCCGAGGCCGGGCGACACGATGGTCGTCTCGGGGGCCGCCGGCGCGGTCGGCTCGGTCGTCGGCCAGATCGCCCGGATGGCGGGCGCCCGCGCCGTCGGGATCGCCGGCTCCGAGCGCAAATGCGACTGGCTGACCGACGATCTCGGGTTCGACGCGGCGGTCAACTACGAGGAGGAGGACGTCTCCGAGGCGCTTTCGGCGGCGTGTCCGGACGGCGTCGACGCCTACTTCGACAACGTGGGCGGGGAGATCACCGACGCGGTGTTCGCGAACCTGAACGTCGACGCTCGGGTGGCGGTCTGCGGGCAGATCTCGCTGTACAACGCCGAACAGCTGCCGACCGGACCCCGGAAGCTCGGGACGCTGATCGAGAAGCGCGCCCGGGTCGAGGGCTTTCTCGTCGGCGACTTCGCGCCGCGGTTCGAGGCCGCGACCGAGCGGCTCGGTCGGTGGGTGAGCGAGGGCGAACTGCGCTACGAGGAGACGATCACCGAGGGCTTCGAGAACGCGCCCGAGGCGTTCATCGGCCTGTTCGAGGGCGATAACGTCGGCAAGCAGCTCGTGAGCGTCGAATGAGGAACCCGCTCGTGTAATGAGTTAACAAACTGATGCAGAAGGGTATTAACGACGCGTGTCCAACGTTCGTGCGAACGGATATGTGGCCATGGGAACACGTCATCGTCGGGTACGTCGCCTACTCGCTGTTCAGCCACCTCGTCTACCGGGAGGGACCGAGCGGGACGGCGACGGTGGCGGTCGTGTTCGCGGCGCTGTTTCCCGATCTCCTCGATAAGACGCTCTCCTGGCAGTTCGGGATATTTCCCGGCGGGTACGCGATCGGCCACTCGGTGTTCGTCGCGGTACCGCTGTCGATCCTCGTCGGCGTGCTCGCCCATCGGTTCGGACGCTCACGGGCGGGGCTCGCGTTCGTGATCGGCTACCTGATTCACCTGCCGAGCGACGTGATTCCCGATTACCCCCGCTACGGGCGGTTCCCGATGGAACGGGTGCTCTGGCCGGTCGAGCAGGCCGAAGGGAGCCACG
Source organism: uncultured Halobacteriales archaeon (assembly GCA_964454105.1). Taxonomy (GTDB): domain Archaea; phylum Halobacteriota; class Halobacteria; order Halobacteriales; family Halalkalicoccaceae; genus Halalkalicoccus. Next base: position 1,323 of record CAYVQH010000052.1, read on the forward strand.
GACAGGGGCTGATCGACGGCTTCTTCGAACTGTTCGTCCCCTTTGCCCTCCAGCTGATCACGCTCGATCCGTCGCCAGAGCTGTTCTTCCAGTTGGGTCTGATCGGCTGTGCGTTCCTGCTGTGGGTCTACGACGGGATGCCCGTCCTCCGGGAGCTCGTCGTCGGCACCCATCGACGCATGACCAGCAGGGACGGGCTCTGAACGGCCGTTCGGCCGACGGGACGCTATCCGGACAGGCGATCGGCCAGCCTGCCCGTGAGCCGTTCCGCGCGTCCGCCCAACGACCGGTCGAACCCGTACGTGACGCCGGTGAGCTCCTCGGAGATCGCCCAGAGGCGTTTGGCGTCCTCCCGGTCGTAGGAACGGTCGTTCGAACGCTGGATCTCGGGCGGACCGCGCATGTTCCTGAACCCGCCGGGGCCGACGTACTGTCCGCCCTCGACGTCGGGATGGGTTGTGGCGTACAGTAGGGGGAGCGCCCCGGCCTCGGCGCTCTGGGCGAGAACGGCGTTCATCGCGCCCATCGCCCAGAGCCGGAGACGGGAGTTCTTCATCTCCGGACCGCGTCGCTGGAGGTCGGTCGCGGCGTAGCCGGGATGGCAGGCGACGCTCGTGACGTCGAGACCCGCAGCCCGGAGCCGGCGGTCGAGCTCGTAGGCGAACAGCAGGTTCGCGAGCTTCGACTGGGCGTAGGCGTCCCACTCGTCGTACTCCCGCCCGGAGTTGAGGTCCTCGAAGTCGATCTCGCCGCGCTCGTGGACCGCGCTGCTCTGGGTCACCACGCGGGTCTCGCCGCCGGTCTCGACCAGCCGGTCGAGCAACAGACCCGTCAGCGCGAAGTGTCCGAGGTGGTTGACGCCGAACTGGGTCTCGAACCCCTGTGCGGTCTCCGTGCGGGGGATCGCCATCACGCCGGCGTTGTTACAGAGGACGTGCAGCGACGGGTAGGTGCGCTCGAACTCCTCGGCGAAGGCGCGCACCGAATCGAGGTCGGCCAGGTCGCACTCGTGGACCGACAGCGACGCGCTCGGGAACTCCTCGCGGATCCCGTCGGCCGCGTCCCGACCGCGTTCGACGCTCCGGCAGGCCATGACGACGTGGGCACCCTTGTGCGCGAACGCCCGCGTCGCCTCGTAGCCGAGGCCGCTGTTGGCACCGGTGACGACGATCGTCGCCCCGGAGAGATCTGGCATCTCGTCGGTGGACCAATCGGCTGTCATCGCGTCCGGCTACGACCGCCGCGCGCTAAACGGTGTGGGTAGGCGAACTCGTCTTCGTCTCCGATTCCGATCGGGATCGACTCCCGGCGTCGACACCGGTCCCGAAAACGTCGGAGGACGACGGCGTGTGCTCCCGCGGTTCCAGTCATCAGTCGTTCGCGACGGACGAATCACGCTCGGAGAACGGGCCGCTCGCCGGATCCGGCCGTTCAATCCGCGATGGTGATGGTGCCGTTGTTCGCGACAACGTCGCTGGCTTCGTCGGGCAGTTCGAACTCGACCTGTCTGTCGCCCGCGACGACGATGGCGGTGTTATCGACGACGTCGACGACCGGATCATCGGCGCTTCCCCCGAAGTCGACCGCGATGACGGTGCCGTCATCGTAGTCGTATCGACGAACGAGCACCTTCTCCTCGTCTGTGCTTCGCAGTTCGTGGGGCGTTTCCATGACTGATGGTTAGTCCGTCAAACGGATAAGGACGCGGCAGGCAGCATAAAGCACCGCTAAGCGCCGAATCTCGTGATCGGTCGGGACGCAACTGGACAGCCTGAAGACGCGACGAGGGCCGTCACGGGCGGTTCACTGCTTTCGTTTCCCGTCGATCGCGGGCCGAAACCGATCGCAAACCCACCGGCCAGTCACACGGATGCGTCGGGAGGGAACTCTCTACGGAGAGTCGGGTCGCTAAAATGGTGAGTAGTGTAGGACGTCGTGGTCCGCCTTACAGGCGGGTGACGTTGGTCGCCCGGGGGCCCTTGGGGGCCTGCTCGATGTCGAACTCGATCTCAGTGCCTTCCTCGAGATCCGGGCCGCCAACGTCTTCCATGTGGAAGAACACGTCGTCGTCCGCGTCCTCAGTCGAGATGAAACCGTAACCGCCAGTGTCGTTGAAGAAGTCAACTTCGCCTTTCGCCATTACAATTGTTTCGATGCTCCCGCAAGGGATAAGACTTCCGTGGGTCGACGCGACGCGAGTGATGTACACACGCACCGGGCGGATCCGGCGTCGGTGAAACTACCGACCGAGTACAGGGAACGAACGGAAACGAGTAGTCCCACCAGGATTCGAACCTGGGTCGAAGCCCCCAGAAGGCTTCAGGATTGGCCACTACCCCATGGGACTCTGCACTCTCCCGTACTTCCCGGGACCATGTAAGCGTTGCGCGTTCGTCGCTCCGTGCCACTGATTCGCAACCTCGGCGGCGAACCCGATGGACGTGCATAAACCAACACGCTCTTAGCGTCGAACTACGCACATTCGTGTATGTACGTCGGACGATTCCTGGTCGTCGCCCCGAACGTCGCGGCCTACCGCGTCTCCTCGCGGTCGTTCCCGAATCGGCGCGTGATCGAGCGCGGCGACGCGCTGACCGTCGCGCCCACCGAGGACGCGCCCGAGACGGACAACCCCTACATCTCGTACAACTGCGTCCGAACGACCGACGACGCTGCGGTCGTCGGCAACGGCTCGCAGGTCGACCCCATCACCGAGAAGCTCGAACTCGGCTACCCCGCGCGGGACGCCCTCGCCGAGAGCCTGCTCGCGCTCGACTACGAGAAGGACGACTACGACACGCCGCGGATCGCGGGCGTGATGGACGACGACGGCGCTCTCATAGGTATCGTCCGCCGGGACGCCCTGCTGGTCAAGCGCGTCACGGAACCGACGCTGGTGGCGACCTACGAGCGCGACTCCCCCGAACTGATCGAGTTCGACGCCGCCGAGGCCGAAACGGCCGCCCGCGAGGTCTACGAAAGCGAGTTCGAACACGCCGTCTGTGCGGCGGGGGTCGCCCGCGCCGACGGCGGCTTCGAGCGGGCGATCGAGAACGGCGAGGACTGAACGCCTCGACGACAGGACTGAAGGTGCCCGCCCGCGTCGTTCCGGTATGCGAGTCGGCCTCGTCTCCGATATCCACTCGAACCGGGTCGCGCTCGAGGCAGTTCTGGAGGACATGCCCGCGGTCGACGCGCTGGCGTGTGCGGGCGACGTCGTGGGGTACAACCCCTGGCCCGCCGACTGCGTCGACGCCGTCCGCGATCGGGAGATCCCAACCGTGATGGGCAACCACGACCGCGCGGTCGCCGAGGACACCGCCTTCCGGTTCAACTCGATGGCCCGCGCGGGGGTCGAACACGCCCGCCGGGAGCTCGACGACGATCGGCTGGAGTGGCTCGCCTCGCTTCCCGACGAACGAACGATGCTCGACGGCCGGGTGAAGCTCGTCCACGGCCACCCCGACGACCCGGATCGCTACACCTACCCCGAGGAGTTCTCCGCGAGCATGCTCGAGGACGAGGAGCTGCTCGTGCTGGGTCACACGCACGTCCAGGGCTACGAGGCGTTCGAGGAGGGGATCGTCTGCAACCCCGGAAGCGTCGGCCAGCCCCGCGACGGCGACCCCCGGGCGGCCTACGCGATCGCGGACCTCGACGGCCGGGAGATCGAGGAGCGCCGCGTGGAGTACGACGTCGACGCCGTCGCCGACGCCGTCGAGCGAGCGGGGCTACCGGAGTCGATCGGGCGCCGGCTGTACGAGGGGCGCTAGAAGGAGTCCTGGATCGTCTCGAGGGTGCGCTCGCGGTCGGCCCACGGGACGAAGACGGCGACGCTCGTCGCGCTGGTGATCACGTCGTGGACCGCGATGTTCTGTTCTGCGACCGGCGTGATGACCTCCTGGATGATCCCCGACTGGTTGGGGAGCTCGCCACCGGTCACCCGAATCACCGCGAAATCGCTCTCGAGGGTCACGCTTGAGAGCGACTCGTCGTCGATCACCGCCTCGTGGAGGATCGCCTCGGTCTCCTCCGCGGCCTCGCTGTCGACGTAGAACGTCACCGAGTCCATCCCGCTGGCGACCGCGTCGAGGTTGATTCCCTGTTCGGCGAGCGGGGTCGAGAGGTCCGAGAGGATCCCCGGACGGTTCCTGATCGCCCGGCCCGCGATCGTCACGCAGGCGAGCGGCTCCTCGCGCATGTCCACGAGGTTCTCGAACTCCCCCTCGATGCTCGTTCCGCCGGTGAGGAGGTCGCCGTGTTGGTAGTGAACAACGCGCACGCCCATCCGACCGTCCTTGTAGGAGAGCGCCGAGGGCGCGACGACCTCCGCGCCCCTGAAGGAGAGGTTCCGAAGCTCGTCGACGCTGATCTCGCCGACGTTGCGCGCGCCCTCGACGACGGAGGGGTCGCCGGTCATGACCCCTTCGACGTCGGTGACGATCACGACCTCGTCGGCGTTCATGTACTTGCCCAGCATCACCGCCGTCGTATCGCTGCCTCCACGCCCGAGGGTGGTGACGCTGCCGCCGTGGGTTTCCGCGAGGAAGCCGGTGATGACGGGCACGACGTCGTCGAGATCGGCCGCGAGCTCCTTGGTGCGCCGGCGGGTCTCCTCGACGTCGACCTCGCCGTGCTCGTCGGTGACGATCGGCCACTCCTCGCGTCCGGGTTCGACGAAGATCGCCTCCACGCCGCGGGAGGCCAGCGCGGCCTTCAGCATCCGAACGGAGGTGCGTTCGCCCATGCTGACGATCTCCGCCCTGTCGGCCTCGTCAGTCTTGAAGGTGATGTCCTCGAGCAGATCGTCGGTCGTCGAGCCCATCGCGCTCGCGACGACCGCGATCTCGTGGCCGTCCTCGACTGCGCCCGCGATCGAGTCGGCCGCACGGTTGATCCGGTCGCCGCTTCCCAAACTCGTCCCGCCGAACTTCGCTACGACTCGCATGTTCGTCCCCCGACGTGTGCCGTGCTCATACCCCCTGATAGTTCCAGCGAGCAAATAATCCTACTCATCTCGGGCAGAAACTGCCCACTCGTCAGGTGAACTTCCGTGCGGTGACGTCGAGGGTATCGAGATCCACGATCGGCGCGTAGCCCACGTCGGGGTCGATGTTGACGCTCTTCTGGAACGCAGTTTGGGCCTGCCAGCAGCCGCTGTTGATCGCGGTCACGCCGTTATAGGTGCCGAAGCCGAGCTTGTGGACGTGGCCCGTGTGGAAGACGTCGGGCACCTCGTCGATCACCAGGTAGTCCCGCTCCTCGGGCGCGATCCGCATCTTGCCGCCGTATTTGGGCGCGACGTGGCGCTTCTTCAGGAGGTGGTACATCGCCTTCTGGGGGTCGTCGTAGCTGGCCTTTTCCTCGGGGAGGTCCGCGATGATCTCGTCGAGGCTCATCCCGTGGTACATGAGAACGGAGACGCCCTCGAGCGTGACGATCGAGGGATTGCCCGTGAGTCGGGCGTCGTGGGCCGACATGATGCCCCGGAGCTCCTCGTCGAAGGCCGGCTGGGGTTCGGCCAGCCTGACCGCGTCGTGGTTGCCCGGGATCATGACGATCTCCAGATCCCCGGGTACCTCCTTTAGGTACTCCGCGAACGCCTCGTACTGCTCGTAGATGTCGATGATCGACAGCTCCTCGTCCTGGTCGGGGTAGACGCCAACACCCTCGACCATGTCGCCGGCGATCAACAGGTACTCGACGTGCTGGGCCTCGGCGGTGTGGAGCCAGTCGGCGAAGCGACTCCAGGCGTCGGCGTCGAACTCCTGGCTGCCGACGTGGACGTCCGAGATCAGCGCGGCCTGGACGTGGCGATCGGCGGTGGTCGGACGATGGGTGCGGGGAACGTCGGGAAAGAGGATCTCGTCGGTGAAGAGGATCCCCGCGTCGTCGGCGAGCGTTCCGCGAACCGCGATCACCTCGTCGTAGACGATCTCGCTTACGAGGTCCGCGATCTCGCGGTCCTTCATCACCAAGCACGGAAAGACGCCGGTCGTGTCCTCGAGTTCGATCAGCCAGTGGCCGCTCGCGGTCGAGCGGATGTCGTTGACCATTCCGATCATCTCGGCGTCGCCCCCGCCGGGCATCCCCTGGATCGCGTCGGCGGGCCGGTGGTTGACCCGCCCTCGGAGCTTGCCGGCGAGTCGCTCGTAGCGGTCGCGAAAGACGGTCACGAAGTCGTCGTACTTCCCGGTCCCGGTGCTTTGCCCGGTGATGTCACCGAGGATCTCGACCAGATGCCGTTCGGGATCGGTCGGCGTTCTCCCCTCGGCTTCGAGTGGAGCGACTGCGCCACCATCGGTCGCTTCCTCGGTGGGTTCTGCAGGGGAAACGGGGGGGTCCGTCGGAGGGGAAGAAACGTCGGCGTCAGGGTCGGGGTCGGGATCGCGCGGCGACTCGCGGGCCTCGCCGTCGAGCAGCGCCCGGACCTGTTCGCCGCTTATCTTGAAGGCGTCGTCGGGCACGGCCCCGACGGCTCGTTCGATCGCGTCGTCGGGATCGGACGTGGCCGCGAGCAGGGTAACGGCTTCGCGGTCCGCGTTGTAACCGCGGGCGGCGAGTTCGGCGATGATCCGTCTGTCCGTGGGTCCCGGCACGACGCCAGGGTAGGCGGAGCGCCATCAAAAGCGTGCCGGAACCCAGAAGGTTGAAACCCGAACCCCTAGTAGAGGGGACAATGAGTTCCCCCGGCGACGGCCGGTCGCCCTCCGACGAGGGGTCGCCACACGCGGAGCGAGACCGACGCGAGCGCCCGCAGACGGTTCGTGGCTGGCTACACTGGTTCTGGACGGTCGACCGCGGCAGCGCAATGGTGGTCCGCGAGTTCCTCGTCAGCGTCGGTGCGGTCGTGTTGGTCGGACTGTTGTTGTTCTCCCTTTCGGGGGTCTGGCCGCCGATGGTGGCCATCGAGAGCGGCAGCATGGAGCCGAACATGCAGGTCAACGACCTGGTCTTCATCACCGACAACGACCGGTTCGTACCCGATGCCGCCCACGGTGATACCGGCGTCGTGACCTACCAAGCGGGCCAGGAGACGGGCTACGAGACGTTCGGCGATTACGGCGACGTAATCGTCTTCGCGCCCAACGGCAACGATCGGCAGGTGCCGATCATCCATCGGGCACAGTTCTGGGTCGAGGAGGACGAGAACTGGTACGACAGAGCCAACCCCGACCACGTCGGCAACGCCGAGAACTGTGCGGAACTCAGGAACTGCCCGGCACCCAACGACGGGTTCATCACCAAGGGTGACAACCGGGTGACGAACCAGCGTTACGATCAGGCTCGTGGGCTGAGCGGACCGGTACAGGCCGAGTGGGTGATCGGCACCGCCGAGATCCGGATACCGTGGCTCGGCTGGATCCGCCTCGAGCTGGCCGAACTCGCCGCGGGCGGGAGTCCACAGATGGTCCTCGAAACGTCGTCGGAGACGGCACGAACGGGGACGGCCCCGCAAGCAACGGGTCGCGTCATGCCGGCCGTCTGACGTGTCAGTTGTCGAAGCGCGCCTGGACGAACGGCTGGATCTCCTCGATGTCGCCGAGTCGCGAGTCCGCGAGCAGCACCGCCTCGGTCTCCTCCGTGGGGACCGAGAGGCTGATCTCCTTGGTGCGGCCGTACCGGCCCTTCGAGACGACGACGGCGTTGACGATGCCGAGCATGTCGAGTTCGCTGATCAGGTCGGTGACGCGGCGCTGGGTGAGCACGTCGGCGTCGATCTCCTCGCAGAGGCGTTTGTAGATGTTGTAGACCTCGCCGGTGTTGATGTTGTGGACGCCGTTTTGCTCGAGCAGGACGATCGAGAACAACACGAGCTTCGACTGGGTCGGCAGGGTGCGGACCACTTCGACGACGCGGTCGAGTTCGATCTTGTCCTGGGCCTTCCGGACGTGGCTCTCGTCGACGCGTTCCGCCTGTTCCCGTTCCGCGAGTTCGCCGGCCGTCCTGAGGAGGTCGAGCGCCCGACGGGCGTCACCGTGTTCCTGGGCGGCAAACGCCGCACAGAGCGGGATCACGTCGTCGGTCAACGCGGCGTCCTCGAAGGCGATGTCCGCGCGGTGCTGGAGGATGTCACGGAGCTGGTTCGCGTCGTAGGGCGGGAAGACGATCTCCTCCTCCCCCAACGAGGACTTCACGCGAGGATCGAGGAAGTCGGTGAACTTCAGGTCGTTCGAGATTCCCATGATCGACACTCGCGAATTATCCAGCTCGGAGTTCATCCGCGAGAGGTTGTAGAGGGTGTCGTCGCCGGATTTCTCGACGAGCTTGTCGATCTCGTCGAGCATGATGACGACCACGCGCTCGCGGTAGTCGACGGCGTCGAAGAACTCCTGGTAGACCCGATCGGTGGGCCAGCCGGTCATCGGAACCGACTCCATTCCATCGAGTTCGTCCTCGAGCCGTTCGATCCGTGACTCGAGCTCTCCGGCGTCGTCAAACGGGGTCGCTTCGAGCGCGGTCGCTCCCTCCTCGATCGCCTCGCTGAGATCCGCGAGGTCGTCGAGGCGTCGCGTGGCGTAGGCCTCGTTCTCCTCGATGAACTTGTTGGCCAGTTGGGCGAGGACCCGGTACTGAGTGTCGGTCACCTCGCAGTTGATGTACTCGACCTCACAGGGGACGTCGTACTTCTTCGAGGTCCCCTCCAGTTCCTGGCTGACGAACTTCGCGCTCGCGGTCTTGCCGGTCCCGGTCTTCCCGTAGATGAGGATGTTCGAGGGGGTCTCGCCTCGGAGGGCGGCGACGAGGATCGTCGCCATCTTGTTGATCTGATCGGATCGATGGGGGAGCTCGCGGGGGGTGTAGGACGGTCGGAGGACCTCCTTGTTCTCGAAGATCGGGTCGCCCGAGAGCAGGTCGTCGAACAGTCCCTGGGATCCGCCTTCCTCCTCGAGCGGGTCGTCATCGAGTACTTCCTCGACGTCGATGGCGAACGACCGGTCCGGTTCCTCGTCGGGGGTGCGGTCCTCGGGTGGAGAGTCGTTCGCTGTCATGGGTCGTGGCGTCGGATCGACGAACCCCTTCGTTTCAGGTGGAATTCAGCACGCGGATCACCGGATTTCCAACGAGAGGTTCCGAAACGCCGTTTCACAGGCAATGCGGTTGTCGATCGGATGGGAGGTGATGCAGACGAACCCAAGGTCATAGAGGGCCTTAAAACTGTCTTTCCTCTTGTACACGTGATGTGGAGCTATAAACATCAGTTAGTTTATGATCAGCCACCGATACCCCCCACCCCTTCGTTTCGACTGGAACCCATCAACGAGCGCCTGTCCCATGCTCAGAGAAAGATAGTACGATGGAATTGAACCTCTAGACAAGAACGTATCTCACTAATGAAAAGGGTGATACTGTACTACGGGTCTGTTTATAGTGCTTTCCACTTAGAGTTTTCTATTACTAGAACCCTTTCATCAGGGGGCCCCCTTCCTTCAGCCGTTCCAGTCGAAACGAAGGGGTGGGGGGTCGATGATTCCACCTCCCGTTCGAAGAATGACCGTCCGTCACGACCTGTCGTCAACGGACCGAACACTGGCACATCGTGAAATATACATATGATATATTATGTTCGTCTGACGCAGGCTTAAGTAGTCCTGACCATTCGTCTACGCGCATGGACGCGCCGTCTGGCGCGGGAGGACAGGATGGGACTGTTCACAGATATCAAAGATAGTATCTCACGTGCGGCAGATCGGCTTTTCGCTACCGATACCCAGAAGCGGATCGGTATCTACGGCCCTCCGAACGCGGGCAAGACGACGCTCGCGAACCGTATCGCTCGTGACTGGACCGGGGACGCGGTCGGCCCCGAGAGTCACGTACCACACGAGACTCGGCGCGCTCGCCGGAAGGAGAACGTCGAGATCAAGCGAAACGGCCAGTCGGTCTCGATCGACATCGTCGACACGCCCGGCGTCACCACGAAAGTCGACTACAACGAGTTTCTCGACTACGATATGGAGGAGGACGACGCCGTCCGGCGCTCACGGGAGGCTACCGAGGGCGTCGCGGAGGCGATGCACTGGCTGCGCGAGGACGTCGACGGCGTCATCTACGTGCTCGATTCGACGGAGGATCCCTTCACGCAGGTCAACACGATGCTCGTCGGGATCATCGAGAGCCAGAACCTTCCCGTTCTGATCTTCGCGAACAAGATCGACCTCGAGGAATCGAACGTCCAGCGCATTGAGAACGCCTTTCCGCAACACGAGACGGTCGAGCTGTCGGCGCTCGAAGGGAAGAACATGGACGAAGTGTACGACAAGATCGCGGAGTACTTCGGGTGATTCGATGGCAGAAATAACCGGCTCGGACGGCAACGGGGTGCAGATCGACCTCATCAGCGGCGAGCGCATGGACGAGCTCGCGAGCATGGAGAAGATCCGGATGATCCTCGACGGGGTCCACGAGGGAAACATCGTGATCCTCGAGGAGGGGCTTTCGCCCGAGGAGGAATCGAAACTGATCGAGGTGACCATGAGCGAGATCAATCCCGACGGCTTCAACGGGATCGAGATCGAGACCTACCCGAAGTCACAAACGAAAGACAGCGGTTTTCTCGGGCGGCTGATGGGCAAGGAGTCGACGGCGAAACTCACCGTCATCGGGCCGGCCAACCAGATCGAAACGCTCCACAAGGACGAGTCGCTCATCAGCGCGCTCGTCTCGCGCCAGTAATGCCCCACCAGTGTACCGAGTG
>CAYVQH010000053.1:0-11872 GCA_964454105.1 uncultured Halobacteriales archaeon
CCGGTCCCCTTCATGTTTATTAACACCACTATCGAAGACGTTATTACGTGTAAATGACCAGATTTGGTAGAGATTCAGGATGTATTCGATGGAATTCGGAATAAGTCTCGACGTTTGTAAACAGCTAAGATCGGCACCGGGTGGTCCCAGAGGTGGATGCTCGTGATCGACGGCAAGTGGAAGAACCTGATACTCGCGACGGCGATGTTCAACCTCGGGTTCGTCATCTGGTTCTCCTTCGCCCCGTTCACCGGCGGGATCGCCGAGGAGTTCGGGCTCTCGGTGGCCCAACTGGGGATCGTTTCGAGCGCGGCCGTCATCGCCGTGCCATTGGGACGGATCGTCATCGGGCCGCTCACCGACCGTCTTGGCGCACCGGTGACCGCGGGCTGTACGATGGTGCTCGTCGGTTCGTTCTCGATCGTCAGCGCGTTCGCACAGAGCTACGAGGTGTTCATCGCCTCGCGGATCGTCGCGTCGCTCGCGGGGATCACCTTCGTCATCGGCATCCAGCACGTCGCCGAGTGGTTCGAGGAGGAGAACCTCGGGACCGCCGAGGGGATCTTCGCCGGCATCGGCAACGCCGGGGCGGGGCTCGGAGCGTACTTCACGCTCCCGCGGGTCTTCGGCGAGGGCTACGCCGGGCCGCTGTTCTCGACGAACTGGCGGGCCGCGTTCTTCTACACCGGCGCCCTGGCGATCGGCATCGGGGTCGTCTACTTCGTCCTCGGGGATGCGGCCAAAAGCGAGGCCAAACGGCAGGCGACCAAGGAGGGCACCACGCTGGGACAGTGGCTCTACATCTCGACGCGCTACGGGGCGGTCGTTCTCGCCGTCGCGTACGTGATGACCTTCGGACTCGAACTCGCGATGAACGGCTGGCTGGGCACGTACTACCGAGAGGCGTTCGGCCAGAGCGACATCGTGATCGCGGCGACGTTCGCGGCGACGTTCTCGGTCGCCGCGGGGCTGTTGCGGCCGATCGGCGGCTACGTCAGCGACGTCGTCGCCCGAGAGGAGATCGAGCTTCTGCCGTGGTTCGCGGGCCGATACAGGGAACAGTGGACCTTCTCGACGCTGGTGTTCGTCGTCTGCGCGATGGTCGGGATGACCGCCGCCGGCCTGACCGGCAACATCTACGCCGCCGTCGTCGCCGGCTTCCTCGTCGGACTGGGCTGTGCCTTCGCCGAGGGCGCCATCTTCGCGCAGGTCCCCGCGATGTTCCCCAACAGTTCGGGGAGCGTCACCGGGATCGTCGGCGGCATCGGCTCCTCGGGCGGCTCGATCTACCCGCTCGTGTTCTCGGCGACGTTCCTCCCGAACCTCCATCTGGGCTACGCCGTCGTCGCCGCCACCATGATTCCCATCCTGGCGCTGTGTGCGTGGGTGTTCCAGCCCCACATCGCCGAACAGGCGACGACGGGCGGCTGGCTCGTCGAGAAACCGGGGACGAGCAACGGTCCCGTCGTCAGCAGCGACGACTGATCAGCGGTTGTCCCTGCACGACCTACCCTCCAACGTCCGATCTCTCACTCCAGTAGGGATCGGATGAACGTCGACGCTCGTTCGTCCTTTCGTACGTGCGTTTCCTTCTTCCGTCAAGAATTTCCTACTAGTGGTATTATTAACCCATTAGATATACGTACACTCATGTATTTCACGGGATATGGCTACGAAACCACAAGTTTCGGCAGCAACGCTGTACGGATGTGGAACGTTTACGCTGGATCAGGCGGCGAAGGTGGCAGGAGTATCCCGAGACCGGATGCGTACGTGCAGCCGGGCGCTCGGATTCGACCGTTAGTCGCTTCGGGCGGCCGCCGGCCGTCCGATGGGATCCGAGGGCGCGAGCAGCCCCACGGCACACTGTTTGTAGTTCGGTTCATCGGAGCGTGGGTCGGTCTCGGGAAGGGTGAGTTCGTTGACCGCCGGGTGGTGGATCGGCAGCCAAACCAGCCCCGGGGCGATCCGCTCGTCGACCTCGACGCGGGCGGTGACCGATCCGCGACGCGAGCGCACGACGGTGGTCTCCCCGCGAACGCGCTCGCCGGCTTCCCGCACCGTCTCGGGGTGGAGCCGCGCGATCGGCGGCTTCGGAGAACCGGTCCGCGTCCTGACACCGGTGTTGTACTCGTCCGCCTTTCGGGCGGTGGTCAGCGTCAGCGGGTACCGTTCGTCGGTCGGTTCGACGACGCCCGCGTGCTGGGCCGTCGAGAACCGCGCCCGATCCGAGGGCGTCTCGAACGACCAGTCCCCGTCGTTGTGATAGCGATAGCCGCCCGCGCTGGTCGGGTCGGGGGCGGGCCAGCGCACCGCGAGGTCCGCTTCGAGCCGGTCGTAATCGATCCCCGAGAGGTTGGCGGGCGTTCCGGCGGTGAGGCCGGCGAGTTCGTCGAAGACCGCCGCGGGGGCGAGCGGTGGCCGGTCGAAAGCACGAGGGGTGAGCTGGTGGCCGATCGCTCCGATGATGTCGAGGTCCGATCGAACGCCGGAGGGAACGTCGGTCGCGTGACGCACCCGTGAGACGGTTCGCTCCATGTTCGTCGTGGTGCCCTCGGATTCGCCCCACGTCGCCGCCGGTAACACGACGTCGGCGAGCGCGGTCGTCTCGCTCTCGAAGGCGTCCTGGGCGACGAGGAACGTGTCCTCGAACGCCTCGCGGGCCGTGTTCGCGTCGGGCAGTCCCGCGACGGGGTTGGTCGCGACCGTATAGCAGACGTCGACCTCGCCCGCACCCATCGCCTCGCCGATCCCGACCGGACCCGGGCCGGGGTCGTCGGGCAGGCGCTCCTCGGGCAGGTCCCACGTCCCGGCGACCGTCTCGCGGTGTGTAGGATCGGCGAAGTCGCGGTGGCCGGGCCAGGTCCCCTTCGAGGAACAGACCCGGGTACCCATCGAGTTGGCCTGACCGGTCAGCGAGAACGGGCCCGCGCCCTCGCCCATGGTGCCGGTCGCGAGACAGAGGTCGATCAGCGCGCCCGCGGAGGCGGTCCCCTGGGCGCTCTGGTTGATCCCCATGCCCCAGTAGACGAGCGTCCGCTCCTCGAAGGCCGCCGCGAGCGCCTCGATCCCGTCGGGCGAGACGCCGGCGACCGCGGCCCCCTCGCGCGCGGCGGGGAGCTCGGCGACGAGCTCCTCGAAGCCCTCGGTGTGTTCGGCGACGAACCCCCGGTCGATCCGGTCGGTCTCGACCAGACGGGCCAGGACGGCACGGGCGAGCGCGAGGTCGGTGCCGGGTTCGGGCGCGATGTGCGAATCGGCGTGGTCGGCGGTCTCGCTCTCGACGGGGTCGACGACCAGCAGTTCGCTTTCGGTGTTCTTGAGCCAGCGAAAGAGCACCGGGTGGGCCACCGCGGGGTTGGCCCCCCAGATCAGATGGGTGTCGGCCTCGGGGACGTCGTCGTAGGTCGGCGGCGGGCCGTCGCTGCCGAAGGCGTCGTAGTAGGCGGTGACGGCACTGGACATGCACAGCGTCGTGTTGGCGTCGTAGTTGCGGGTCCCGATCGCCCCGCGGGCGAGCTTGCCCAGCAGATAGGCGGCCTCGTTGGTCTGCTGGCCGCTCCCCAGCACCGCGACCCGGTCGGGGTCGCGCACCCGGGCCTCGGCGAGCCGGTCGGTGACGACCCCGAGCGCCGTGTCCCAGCTCGTCGGGACCAGCTCGCCGTCCTTTCGGATCAGGGGACGGGTGAGCCACTCGCCGTCGGGATCGGAACTCTCGCGTAGCCCGCGCCCGCAGGCCAGCCCCTGGCTCACGGGATGGGTCGGATCGCCGCTGATGCTCGCGAGGCCGTACCCGCGGTCGGCGCCGTGTTGGAGGTGCCCGCAGCCGACCGCACACCGCATGCACGTCGTCGGAATCGGCTCACTCATTCGCAATCACGAGTCGTTCGTCCATTTCTAGTTCCGTTTCGTAGATGAGCATCGTTTCTTATGGGATATCGAGGAACAACGACGGAAAAGGATAGTCCTTGAACGCTGCGGTCCTCCTGAAGGGACCTCTTATCGACCCCATTCATATAAGGGATCGTGGCGGCGAGGAGCACGGACCGCCGTCGGGAGTCCTACTTTTGGGCCCTCGTCGCCTCGTCCCGGCATGGAGGTGAACTGTGCGGGCTGTGCGGGCTGTTGTATCGACTGGCGCGACCTCTCGCCGACCGACGTCGACCACGAGCGCCGCGGCCCACGCGAACCCGTCGATGACGCGTACAACCTCGTGCCGCTGACGCGCGACGACGTCCGCGGGTTCGTCGAGAACGACCTCGGGGACGTCATGACGCCGCGGCTCTGGGAGGCCGACTCGGGGGTGGAGATCGACGGGACGACGCTGGCGGCGATCAGGGGTCAGCCGGCCTTCTTCGTCGGACTCAGGAAGCCGCCCAAGCCCGTCGGACCGTTCGACCAGCCCCCGTCGTGGCTGCCGACCTGTGCCTTCCTCGACCCGACGACGCTGCAGTGTCGGATCCACGACGCGGAGGTCTACCCCGAGGAGTGCGGCGAATACCCGGGCCACAACCTCGCGCTGGGCGCCGAGACCGAGTGCGAGCGCGTCGAGGGAGCCTTCGGCGGCGAGCGACTGCTCGACGGGGAGGTACCCGAGGGGCTCTCGGGGCTGTTGCTGGGTCCCCAGGCGCTCGGCCAGAAGGTGTTCGTCCACCCCAAGCCCGACCGGTTGGATGGGGTGATCGACCGACTGCGAGAGGGGGAGCTGATCGACGGGGACCGCGCGGAGTTCGTCGCGCGGGCGGCGGCGTCGTCGCCGGGGACGACGCTGCACGACGGGGGGACCTACGAGCGCACCAGAGAGCGGGTGTTGGAGACGACCTCGTGGGCCGGCGAGGCGATCGACGAGTGGGAGCGGCGGACGGGCGGCGAGCCGGATCCGCTGCTCGCGGAGGGGACCGAGGAGGCCCGCGGCGCACCCGAAACGCCGGGCTGGAACGACCGGTAGCGCGTTTCCGGGCCACAGTATAAGGACCGCCCGCCCCACCATCCGGTATGCACGTGCTGGTGACGGGCGCGACCGGGTTCGTGGGGAGCCGACTGGTGGAGCCGCTGTTGGAGGCGGGCCACGACGTGCGGGTGTTCGTCCGCGACGCGGCCGACTACCGCGGTCCCAGGGGGGCCGAGGTCTACGAGGGCGATCTCCTCGATCAGGGGACGATCGGCCCCGCCCTCGACGGGATCGACGCGATCTACTACCTGGTCCACTCGATGAAGTCGGGCGGGGAGTTCGAGGAGATGGACCGCAAGCTCGCGGCGAACGTCCGGGACGCCGCCAGCGAGGCCGGCACGGATCGGGTGATCTACCTGGGCGGCTTGGGCGACGAGGAGGACGACCTCTCGGGGCATCTCCGCTCGCGCCGGGAGGTGGAGTACGTTCTCGCTGAGGGCGAGTACGACCTGACGGCGCTGCGGGCGGCGATCATCATCGGCGACGAGAGCGCGAGCTTCGAGCTGATGGAACAGCTCGCCGGCCGGCTCCCGGTCATGATCACGCCCCGCTGGGTGCGCACCGACTGCCAGCCCATCGCGATCGACGACGTGATCGCCTACCTCGTCGGCGTCCTCGAAGCGCCCGAGACGGCCGGGGGAACCTTCGAGATCGGCGGCGACGACGTGTTGACCTACCAGTCGATGATGCACACCACCGCGCAGTTGATGGGCAAGCGCCGCCGGTACATCGTTCCGGTCCCGGTGTTGACCCCGAAGCTCTCGGTGTACTGGATCGACCTCGTGACGGACGTCCCCCGCGACGTGGCCCACCCGCTGGTCTCCGGGCTGAAGAACTCCGTCGTCGTCACCGACGACTCCATCCGCGAACACGTCCCCATCGATCCCACGCCGTTCGAGACGGCGGTCTCGCGGGCGCTGGGGATCGAGTAGATGGAACCGGAGTTCGGCGAGACCTGGACCTACGAGAGCATCGTCAGCGCCCTGCCGGGGCTCGACCTCTCGAACCGGGTCGCGATCGCGTTCCAGCTCGGACTCTTCCAGATCGGCGTCCTCGTGTTCGCGGTGGTCTACGACGCGTGGTCGGCGGCACTGGCCGGAACCGCCGCGGTG
Source organism: uncultured Halobacteriales archaeon (assembly GCA_964454105.1). Classification (GTDB taxonomy): domain Archaea; phylum Halobacteriota; class Halobacteria; order Halobacteriales; family Halalkalicoccaceae; genus Halalkalicoccus. The sequence continues at coordinate 6,064 of CAYVQH010000053.1, forward strand.
ATCGTCGCCGCCGGCGGCAGCATCGTCATGCTTCGGATAGGGGCCCTCGCTCGGTCGGTGTCGGTCTCGACCCAGTACAAACGACTGCTGTTCGGATCGAACATCGAGGTCGTCCTCAGCGTCCTCTCGTTCATCGCGCTGGTGACCTACCTGCTCGTGGTCGATCCGCGCCAGTCCGAAACGCCGCTGTTGAACGAGCTGTTCGGCCCCGAGCCGGCGATGGTGCTGGTCTATTTCACCCTGTTGGTGCTCTGGGATCTCTGTTATCGGATCGGGACGAGCTGGTGGATCGGCGTCGTCTCGCTGTGGCGTGCGATACGAAGCCCCACCGACCGGGAGACGGCCACGGCGCTCATGGACGTCGATCGACTCAACGTCGGATTCGCCCTACTACAGGTGATCCTCGTGCCGTTCGTCATCGACCACCCGTCGCTGGTCGTCGCGCTCGGAGGTCACGTGATCGCAGTAACCGTCGTCTCCGGCTCGTCGTATCTGATCGCTAGAGGCCGGCGTTAGTTCGATTTGATCCGCCGGAACTGATCGAGGAGAACCTCCGCCGAGTCGCCCGAGTCGAACTCGAGTTCTCCCTGGTACTCCGAACGGTCGTCGTCGAAGTCGGTCTCGACGGTCGTGTTCTTCTTCTCGCGACGCTCGTGTTCGTCGTCGTCATAGGCACCCATTGACATTGCGAACCACACTCACTTTTGGAAACGACAGGTAATCAATGTAACGGACGAATCCCCCACCCCTTTCGGCCGGAACGCTAAACCGGACTCGCCCCTTCCGAACGAGTGTGGCCCGCCCGCTTCGATTTCGACATTCCCCCCAATCGTGGTCCCCCGATCGCCTTCATCGTGACCTGTTTCGCTCGCTCGACGACGCGCTCGGCGCATGCTGTTCGGATCCGTGGTATCGGCCCGCAAACGGGTACGACGCCCGCCGGTTCGATATGGACAACGGAGACACCGCGCTGTTCGTCTGGGACGAGAAGGAGGCCTACTGGCTCGGCAACACCGAGACCCCGAGCGCTCTGTGGCGGACCGAGAAGTACACGTTCGATGAGGTGCCCTACCCCGTCGCGCGGTGGGCACAGCGCGAACTGCTCGCCGGGCTCCACGAGGCCGAGCCGTGGCTCGCGGCCTATCCCCACCTCTCGTGGTTCTTCCTCCCGGTGTTCTGCTCGAAGGACGGCCGGGAGACCACCCGCGAGTTCTTCCGCGAGCACGCCGCCGGCTTTCCCGACGCCACCCGCGAGGAGGCCTGCGGGTTCTACGAGTCGGTCCTCCGGCCGGGCGTCCTCGACGAGTATCGCTACACCATGGCGAGCAAACTCGGGACCAGCGAACGGTTGGACCCCGTCCGGATGAGCGCGACGATGAGCGAGTTTACCGTCGCCCATCTCCTGACCGAGGCGGGCTACGGGATCGAACCGGAGATCGGGGTCACCACCGGTCATTCGATCGACTTCCGGGCCGAACGCAACGGAACCGCGACCCTCGTGGAGGTGACCCGCCCCCTGCCGCCGACCCGACGAGCGGCCAACACGGCGGTCGCCGCGGTCAGGGAGACGGCCGAGACGAAGACGTCGGGCCAACTCAGCGAACACGGCGGCGGGATCACGCTCTTCGTGGACTGCTCGTCGTTCCGCGACGACGAGTGGGCACAGGTCAGAGGCGAGCAGCCGTCGGTTGGCCACCGGCCCGCCGTCGTCTTCCGGGCACGACCCTCGGGCCGGATCGAGGCCTATGATAAGGGTACGGTTCCGCTCGATCTCGACGACGTCGGGTGGTTTTAGAACGAGACCGGCACGTGGCCGTCGGTTCCGGGCGGCTCCGGATCGCGGTCGCTGTAGCCCTTCCGGCCGATCCCCTCGCTGCCCAGCCCGGCGTAGACCGCGTATCGGGCCTCCTCGGCGCTCTCGAAGGTCTCCTCGCCGGCCACCTCGAGGACCTCGCCGATGGTCTGGGAGCCCCCCGCCAGTTCGAGGGTCTCCTCGCCGTAGCTATCGATCAGGTCGCGGGTGGTCGTCGGATAACTGTGCTCGTCGAACAGCGTGTTCGTGCTCGTGTAACACATCGTGCTCCTATCTGTGTGGACGATGATTATAACGATTGTCCATAAACATCCTAGGCTACCTCTAGCAGTATAATTCCAGTTCCACGATATCATAGGTGTATGAGGCGTAACGGCTTCCACAGTGGAAAACAGAGGGGGAGTATGGTCTACGCCGACCTGCACGTCCACACGACGGCCTCGGACGGTTCGATGGCGCTGCCCGCGGTGCCACGGGCCGCGCGTCGGGCCGGCGTGGCGGTCGTGGCGATCACCGACCACGACCGGCTCCACCCCGATCTGGACGCGCCGGTCGTCGACCACGGGGACGTGACTCTCATTCGGGGGATCGAACTCCGGGTCGATTCGCCCGTCGGGGCGGTCGACCTCCTCGGATACGGCGTCCGGGAGACCGAGGCGCTCTCGGGGCTCGTCGAGCGAATCCAGGGGAGCCGGATCGAACGTGGAGCGGAGATGGTTCGACGGGTCGAGGACCGCCTGGGGATCGAACTCGATCTCGACGCCGGTCCCGGCCTCGGCCGCCCGCACATCGCCCGCGCGATCGCTGCCCATCCCGAATCGGGCCACGACTACGAACGCGCGTTCGGGGAGCTGATCGGAGCCGACGGCCCCTGTTACGTCCCCCGCGAGATTCCGGCGTTCGAACGCGGCGTCGAGGTCCTGAGCGGGGCGTGTGCGCTTGCCGGCCTCGCACACCCGTTTCGGTACGCCGATCCCGAAGCGGCCCTCTCGCTGACCCGCGATCTCGACTGCGTCGAGCGGTGGTATCCCTACGGACGGTCCGTCGACACCGACGTGCTCGATCGGGTCATCGAGGAACGCGGGCTGGTTCCGATGGGCGGGAGCGACGCCCACGACGACCGGTTGGGACGGGCCGGGCTGACCGAGGCGGCGTACCGGGACGTGAACGTACGGCTGCCGTAAGCGGTGCCTTCAACCGTGTGCGCGCCCTAAAATCGGTATGCGCTGTCACTACTGTGACCGGGAGGCGGCCGTCAGCGCGGAGTCGGACGGAATCCGGGTCGGTCTCTGCGAGGAACACTTCCAGGAACGACTCGAGGAACTCGCCGAGTCCGAGGAGCTGGCCGACCTTCAACAGCAACTCGACGTCGACCGGGAGGGTTAGGCCCGTCCGGCGTCGACGTCGATGGCGTCGACCGGGCAGACGTCGACACACAGCATGCAGTCGATACACTGGGCCTCGTTGGCGGGGTCGGCCTTGATCTCGCTTTCCGGATGACCCGGCGTGTCGACCCACTCGAAGACGTCGACGGGACAGTCCTCCAGACACGCGCCATCCGCGAGACAAACGTCGAAATCGACCGCGACGTGGGTGCCGTGGATCCCCAACTGCTCGGGCTCCTCGACCGGGCCCCACACGTCGTGGCCCTGATGGGTGTCTGCCTTCTCTCGGTTCTGATCGAACTGTGGATCGATGGCCATGTCGATAGCACGGACGACGCCGGGATAAAGTCCGCGGCGCGATTCCGCAGGACTATGTCCGATGATCGTCTCGAAGGGGGTATGGTGCTGTCGCAGTCGCCGATTGGCTTCGAATCCCCGGAGCCCGTCCCCGAAATCGCCGGAACCGATCCCCGCCATCGCCGTGCTCCCGTCGCCGATCCCGGCGGCCGACCCGTGGCGGACGGGCCCGCAACCGGAACCGCTCGGTCGAGGGATGATCCCGGGGGAGAACCGTGGTAGTGGCGGTCCGCGCCCCGCCGCGGCTCGTGTTCGACGACGACTGTGGGTTCTGCACGTGGTGTGCCGAGTACGCCGACGCGAGAGGGGTCTTCGAGCCGGTCGGCTTCTCCGAGCTCACGCCCGACCAGCGTGCCCGGCTTCCCCGCGGGTACGAGGACTGTGTTCACCTCCTCACGGACGACGCGGTGTACTCCTGCGGTCAGGCGGTCGAGGAGGTCCTCGCGCGACTCGGGCCCAGCGAGCGAACCCTCGTCAAGTTCCTCCGGCTGCTGCCGAACCACGAACGGGTCAGGGACCCGCTCTATCGGACGATGGCCGACGGACGGGCGTTGTGGGGCCGGTTCGTTCGCCGGTGAGAAGCGGTCTCGAGGGATCGATCCTCCGCGAGTCCGAAGGTCCCACAGTATCGATAGGTATGTAAATCAAACTAAACGTTCATCGTCTCCGGAGGCGTACGTATCGGTATGACCACGATGGACGCGCCACCGGATGAGGAGACGCTCGTCGAGCTATCGAGCGAGACCCTCGAGTCGTTCGAATCGGGATTCCACGGGGAACTGCTGTTCCCGACGAGCGAGGGATACGGGGAGGCCCGAACGGTCTGGAACGGGATGGTGGACAGGAACCCGGCGATCATCGCCCGCTGTTCCGGCGTCGCGGACGTCGTGCGGACGGTCGACTTCGCTCGCGAGCAGGATCTGCTGGTGGCGGTCCGCGGCGGCGGGCACAACGTCGCCGGCACCGCCGTCTGTGACGGGGGGATCGTGATCGACCTCTCGGCGATGACCGGCGTGTACGTCGACCGCGAGACGCGGCGGGTCCGGGCAGAGGGCGGCGCGACCCTGGGGGACGTCGATCGGGAGACGCAGCTGTTCGGCCTCGCGACGCCGCTCGGCGTGGTCTCCAGGACCGGGGTCGCGGGGCTGACGCTCAACGGCGGCATCGGCCACCTGCGCCGGAAGTACGGACTGGCGTGTGACGCCCTCGTCTCGGCGGAGGTCGTCACCGCCGACGGCGAGGTCCGGACGGCGAGCGAGGAACGGAACGCGGACCTCTTCTGGGCGATCCGCGGCGGCGGGAACTTCGGCGTCGTCACCTCCTTCGAGTTCGGCCTTCACGAGGTCGGCCCCCAGGTGTTCGGGCTGTTCGTGGTGCACCACGGCTCGAACGCCCACGAGGCCCTGGAGCGGTTCCGCGAGTACGACGGATCGGCCTCCCGGAACGCGAGCGTCCTGCCGTTCTACGGGTTCGTTCCGGCCGTGGAGGAGTTCCCACGGGAGGCATGGGGCGAGCCCATGTTCGTCTTTCTCGGCTGTTACGACGGTGGATCGGACGCAGCCGAGACGGAGTTCCGACCGCTCAGGGAGGTCGCCGAGCCGATCGTCGATTTCAGCGGTCCCACGGCGTACGTCGACCTTCAATCGCTGCTCGATGCCGACTATCCCGACGGGCTTCGATACTACTGGAAGGCCACGTATCTGACCGAACTCGACGACGACGTCGTGGAGTTCATCGTCCGCCGCGGGGAGGAGAGTCCCTCGGCGCTCTCGACGATCGACGTCTGGCAACTCGGCGGGGCGATCGGCAACGTCCCGCGGGAGTCGACCGCGTTCTGGCACCGCGATAAGGCCTACATGCTCACTTTCGAGGCCAACTGGGAGGACTCCGCGGACGACGACGCGAACGTCGCCTGGGTGCGCGAGAGCATCGCTGAGGTGCGCGAAATGGCGGTTGCTGCCGGGGGTTACGGCAACTTCCCCGGGTTCAACGAGGACCCCGCCCGAGCGCTCTTCGGCGAGAACTACGATCGGCTGGTCGACGTGAAAACCGAGTACGACCCGGGGAACGTATTTCGGCTGAACCAAAACGTCGTTCCCCACACCGCCGAGCACCGGTAGGGCGGAGCGTTCGTTCCCGGATCGGCCCGATCACTCGAACGCGGAGAGGCCCGTGAGGTCCTGGCCCAGGATGAGGGTGTGGATGTCGTGGGTCCCCTCGTAGGTGTAGACCGTCTCCATGTTCGCCATGTGAC
>CAYVQH010000054.1:0-11836 GCA_964454105.1 uncultured Halobacteriales archaeon
AACACCGGCCAACGCGAGATGAACTGGATCAAGGACACCTACGAGACGCTGGAGAACACGACCGCACCCGGCGTCGTCACCGGCAAGGCGATCGAGAGCGGCGGAAGCGCGGGCCGGATCGAAGCGACGGGACGCTCGACGATGCTCACCGCCCGCGAGGCGTTCGATTACCTCGGTCGCGACGTCGCGGACGCCACCGTCGCCGTCCAGGGCTACGGCAACGCCGGCTGGATCGCCGCGAACCTCCTCGAGGAACAGGGTGCGACGGTCGTCGCCGTCAGCGACTCCTCGGGGGCGGTCCACGCCGAGTCGGGGCTCGACACGCAGGCCGTGCGCGAGCACAAGGACGAAACCGGCAGCGTGACCGGGTTCGAGGGCGCCGACGAGGAGTTCTCCGGCGACGAACTGCTCACGTTGGACGTCGATCTGCTCGTACCGGCGGCACTGGAAAACGCGATCGACGAGGACCTCGCCCGCGAGGTCGAGGCCGACGTGATCGTCGAGGCCGCGAACGGACCGCTGACGCCCGATGCCGACGACGTGCTCACCGAAAGCGAGGTGCACGTCTTCCCCGACATCCTCGCGAACGCGGGCGGCGTCACGGTGTCGTACTTCGAATGGGTGCAGAACCGTCAGCGCTTCTACTGGGACGAACAGCGGGTCAACGACGAACTCGAAACCATGATCACCACCGCCTTCGATGACCTCATCGAGATCTACGAGAACCGGGACGTGCCGAACTTCCGGACCGCCGCCTACGTCGTGGCCATCGACCGGGTGATCCAGGCGTTCGAGGAAGGCGGCACCTTCCCCTGAAGGCGAAGATCCGCCGAACCGAATCGGATGCTCTCCATTCCCTGCCCTTCAGAGGCCGTTAGACCCGACGAGCGATCCCGCTCGGTGTCGTTCACGGAGTGAACCGGCCGTCCCCGCTCCGCTCCCGCCGGCCACCGCATTGCATGCGGACGACTGGGATCCGTACCAGGCCCCGCGCCGGATACTACCCGCTCCCGGTGACGAACCACAATACACTACACGTCCGTCCCGCGTATGGGGCCTCATGGTACGCACGAAGCAGGCGACGTCGGACAAGGGACTGGGTTTCGGGTTGCTCTTCGGACTGCTTGCGGCCGGCAGCGCGGTCGCGATGGTTGCGGTCCCCGCGGGTCTGATCGCGGCGTGGGGATTTGCGGCCGCAGTGGTCGCCGGCTGTATCCTGGTCGTGGCCGTCCACGCCTACGCCTGAGCGGGAAATCTTAAGAGCGTGAGTGACCTACATACTTCCAATGAGCGACATCACGGACGAGGACAAGCGCATTCTCGCGTACCTCCGTGACAGCGTCTCGGCCGGCGAGGGATACTTCCGGTCGAAGAACATCGCAAAGGCGCTTGGCCTCTCCTCGAAACAGGTCGGCGCACGCCTCCCGTATCTCGACGAGAAGAGCGACGAGGTCGAGATCGAGAAGTGGGGGCGCTCCCGGTCGACGACCTGGAAGGTCACCCTGAGCTGATCCGGCGTCTTTTTACTCGCAGAGTCCCCGGTTTCCAGTATGACTGTCCGGGTTCAACGGCGGTTCACCCTACCGGCATCGTGCGAAGACGTCTGGGAGTTCATCGCCGACCCGGAGCAACGAGCACGAGCGATCAGCGTCGTCTCGGACTACGAGATCACCGACGAGGAGGGACGGAAGGCGATCTGGTACGTCGACGTTCCGATCCCCGTCATCCGTCGGGCCGCCCGCGTCGAGACGGAGGACGTCGAACGCGACCCCCCACGGTACGTCAAGTTCATCGGCCGCTCGAAGGTCATGCACGTCACCGGCGAACACCGCCTCGAGGAGACTGACGAGGGGTGTCGTCTCTCCAACGAGTTCGTCGTCGACGGCGACTTCCCTGGAGTCGAGCGCTTCTTCAAGCGCAATCTCGACTCCGAACTCGAAAACCTCGAACGATCGATCCGCGAGTACCTCGACGAACGATGAGGCTCGCGCTCGCCCAGCTCGACATCGAACACGGCGACGTCGAGGGAAACGTCGAACGGGCGCTCGACGCGATCGAAACGGCGGCCACACGCGAGGTCGACCTCGTCTGTCTGCCCGAGATATTCAACCTGGGCTATTTCGCGTTCGACCAGTACTCCCGCGCCGCCGAGGGGCTCTCCGGACCGACGCTCTCGCGGATCGCCGCCGCCGCCGCCGATCACGGGATCGGCGTGCTCGCGGGAACGATCGTCGAGGACCTCGCGGAAACCGACGACGCCTCGAAACCCGCCGCCGAGGGGCTCGCAAATACGGCCGTGCTCTTCGACCGTTCGGGGGAGCGCCAGGCGATCTACCGGAAACACCACCTCTTCGGCTACGAGTCTGCTGAGGCCGAACTGCTGGTTCCCGGCGAGGACCCCTCCTCGGGCATCGTCGAGATCGGCGGGCTCACCGCCGCGATCACGACCTGTTACGACCTTCGGTTCCCGGAACTCTACCGTCGACTCGCCGATCGTGGCGTGTCGCTCGTGTTGGTACCAAGCGCATGGCCCTACCCTCGGGTCGAACACTGGACGACGCTCTCGCGGGCCCGGGCGATCGAGAACCAGTGTTACGTCGCAACAGTAAACGGCAGCGGCAGCTACGAGGGGACGCGGCTTCTCGGCCGATCGACGGTCTTCGATCCGTGGGGAACGACGCTCGCGAGCGCCGCGGACGAACCGACGCTCGTCGTGAGCGAGATCGATCCCGGGCGGGTCGAGCGGGTTCGCGAGGAGTTCCCCGCGCTGCGGGACCGCCGGCTTTCGTGACGCGTCACGCAGCCGAAAAGTCACGCGGTAACATATCTCGTGTCGTCGGACCGATCGGACACGTTTATTAGGATCGCGCCCCGAACATGAATCGCCTGAGAGCGCTTTTCTCGCTCGACGGCAACACGACCCGGTCGCGCCCCACTGGATCGCCCGGCCCGATCCATCTCCCGCCTCGTTTCGTTCCTATCGATGGCCTAAACCCCGTTAGCAACTGAATACTGATACCCGTTCCCCTGATAGGAGTAGTCGCTGGTGGAAACCAGTACAGTGCCTACCGCTTCGTCGACGGGATCTGGCCCGGTCCCGTCGATCGGTTCAGTTCTCGCCGAGTTTGATGTCCGCCGAGAGGCCCTGTGCCATCTCGATGTCCCTGGAGTTGTTGAGCGTGAACGCCGTCCGCTCGGTGACCGCCTCGATCACTTCGCGGGCGCTCGGATACCCGTTGCCCGACTTCTTCACGCCGCCGAATGGCAGGTGGACCTCCGCACCGATACACGGCAGGTTCGCATAGCCAAGGCCGACGTCCGCGTAGTCCCGGAAGGCGTGGATCTGGCGGTAGTCCTCGCTTATGATCGCGCCCGCGAGTCCGTAGGGGGTGTCATCGTGGATCTCGATCGCCTCGTGGACGTCGCCGTCGTACTCGACGAGCGCGACGTGCGGGCCGAAGACCTCCTCCTGTAGACATCGGAGCTCGGGATCGTACTCCACCTCGTAGACGAAGGGGCCGATCCAGTAGCCGCCCTCGGAGCCGTCAGGGATCTCGCCGTCCTTCGGTTCGGCGCGGTCGACCAACACGTTCGCGCCTTCCGTCCGGGCGAGTTCGTTGTACTTGTGGAACTTCTCGACCTGGCTTTCGTCGACCACCGGCCCCATGAACGTGTCATCCTCGAGGGGATCGCCGATCTTCACACCCTGTGCGAGTTCGACGAACCGTTCTTTGAACTCGTCGTAGACGTCGGTATGGACGATCAGGCGCTCGGAGGACACACAGCGCTGGCCCGTCGTCTTGAAACTCGACATGACCGCCGAGTGGACCGCCGTGTCCATGTCGGCCTGTTCGGTGATCACGATGCCGTTCTTGCCGCCCATCTCGCAGGCCGCCAGTTTGCCGGGTTCCCCGCCGACCTTGCTCGATATCTCGTGGCCCACCTCCGCGGAGCCGGTAAACAGCACCGTGTCGACCCGCTCGTCCTCGACGATGGCGTTGCCGGCGTCGCCGAAGCCCTGGACCATGTTGAACACGCCGTCGGGAATGCCCGCGTCCTCGAACATCTCGGCGATGATCTGGCCACACCGAGGGGTCTGTTCGGCGGGCTTCCATACCACCGTGTTGCCCTCGACCAGCGAGACGGCCATGTGCCAGAAGGGGATCGCGACCGGGAAGTTCCACGGCGTGATGCAGCCGACGACGCCGCGTGGCTTGCGGCGCATGTAGGCGTCCTTCGAGGGGATCTCGCTCGGGACCACGTCGCCGTGGGGATGACGGGCGTTGCCCGCGGCCCACTCCACCATGTGCCAGGCCTCGGTCACGTCGGCCTTGCCCTCGCTGATCTCCTTGCCACACTCCTCGGTGACGACCCGCCCCAGTTCCTCGTGGCGGTCCTTCAGTTCGTGGTAGATGTCCCAGAGGTACTCCGCGCGGTCGACGTACGAGAGGTTCCGCCACTCCGGGAAGGCCTCCTCGGCCGCCGCGAGCGCGCGATCGACGTCGACCTCGGTTCCCTGCTTGAACTCCCCGAGGCGCTCGCCGGTGGCCGGATCGGTGCTCTCGAAGGTCTCGGTGCCGTCGCCCTCGGTCCACTCCCCGCCGATGTAGTGTTTCGAAGGGCCGGTGGTTTGCTGACTCATGATCGTTCGGTGGGTTCGCGAGACGAGGGTAAAAAACTGCCCGTCACCCCGCCCGGCGTTCGATTTCGCCCTTCAACTGTGCCACCTCGAAGTCGTGATCCGGCCGCATGCGGACGAAATCGAGGAAGTTCCCTGCAGCGAGCAGGTCCCGGCTGTCGTAGACCTCCGCCGCGAGCTCGACGGCGCGCTTGCCGCCGAGTGCGGGCTCGAGGGTCGCAAGCCCGCACGCGATGTCGTAGGACCGGGCGGCCGAGAGGCCGTCCTCCCGAACGTTCGTGGCGTCGATGAAGTAGAGCTCCCCGTTATGGACGAGAACGTTCTCACCTCGGAGGTCGCCGTGAGCCAGATTGTGCTCGTGCATGATCGCGAGCGCTTCGAACAGCTCGGGTGCGAGGGTCTCGGCCTCCGTCGGCGAGAGTTCGTCGAGGGTACGGAAGTCAGGGAGGTATTCGAGTACGAGAACGCCGAACCCGTCGACGCCGAAGGCCTCGATCGGTTTGGGGGCGTTCAGGCCGATCTCCCGCACCTTCCGGGTTGCTTCGAGTTCGTGGCGACTCATCTCGACGGGATCCTCGAAGCGTCCGAAGAACCCGAACTCGCCCCGGGAGAAGACGCCGACGTTGCGCACGCCGGCGAAGATCGCCTGGACCAGCGCGTTCTGTGGGCTGATCACCTTCACGAACCACTCCTCGTCGACGACGCAGGGCGTCGAGAGCCAGTTGTCGGCTTCCAGAGGCGAGATACGGACGGCATCGCGATCGTAGCGGACGGCGATCTCGCGGCCGATCCGTTCGAGTTGGGAGTCGTCCACCTGCCCGCGGATCAGCCGACGGAAGTCCATTCGTCGGGTGAAGGCCCTCCGGCGATATAGGCGCTTCGCGACCGGTCTATCACGGTCGTTCGCTGTTTTTAAGCCCGCGCTCACGCAACGAGACGTATGGATTTCAGGCTCCCCGACGAACACCGGATGATACGCGATACGGTGCGGGACTTCTGCGAGGAGGAGATCGCCCCCATCGCCCAGGAGATCGAGGACGAACACCGCTACCCGGCAGAGATCTTCGAGCAACTCGCGGAGCTCGACGTCATGGGCGTTCCGATCGCGGAGGAGTACGGCGGGCTCGGGGGCGACCAGCTCATGTACGCGCTGGTCTGTGAGGAGCTGGGGCGGGTCTCGGGATCGATCGGGCTCTCGTATGCCGCCCACGTCAGCCTCGCCTCGAAGCCCATCGAGCTGTTCGGGACCGACGAACAGAAGGAACGGTGGCTCCGTCCGCTCGCGGAGGGCGAGTACGTCGGCGGCTGGGCGCTGACCGAACCCGGATCGGGTTCGGACGCCTCCTCGATGGACACGACCGCCGAACGCGAGGGCGACGAGTACGTCCTAGACGGCGGCAAACAGTTCATCACGAACGCATCCGAGGCCGGCTCGATCCTCGTAAAGGCCGTCACCGACCCCGGTGCGGGCTACGACGGCATCTCCACGTTCATTGTCGACCCCCACGAGGACGACGGTTTCGAGGTGACGACGATCTGGGAGAAGATGGGGCTGAATGCCTCGCCGACCTGCGAGATAGCGTTCGACGGGGTGCGGCTCCCCGAGGACCGCCTGCTCGGGGAGGAGGGCGACGGTTGGGAGCAAACGAGAACGACCCTCGACGGCGGGCGGATCAGCATCGCCGCGCTCTCGGTGGGGCTGGCTCAGGGCGCCTACGAGGCCGCCCACGGGTACAGCCAGGAGCGCGAACAGTTCGGGCAGCCGATCTGCGAGTTCGATGCGGTCAGGGACATGATCGTCTCGATGCACAGGAAGACCGAACGCGGCCGCCTGTTGACCCACGACGCCGCCACCACCTACGACCGCGGCGGAGCGGTGACCCGGAAGGGTGCGCTCGCGAAACTCGACGCCAGCGAGGCCGCCCGTGAGGTCGCAGAGGATGCAGTACAGGTGCTCGGCGGATACGGCTATACGACGGAGTTCGCCCCCCAGCGGTTCTACCGCGACGCGAAGCTCATGGAGATCGGCGAGGGCACCAGCGAGATCCAACACCTCGTGATCGGTCGCGAACTCGGGCTGTAACGGCGTTCAATACGCGGACCGGGGAGTAAACTCGGATCCGAACCTACTTCGCGGGTTCGCCGGGGGGGCGAACGCTCTCCAGGCTCTCGACGGCCAGTCCCCCTTCGAGCGTGCGGTAGGGATAGGGGATGTCGATCCCTTCGCGGTCGAAACGTTCCTTGACTGCGGTGACGTACTCCCCACGGATCCGTACGAAGTCTGCACGGGCCGGGTCGGCGATCCAGAACCGCGACTGGAGGCCGACGTCCGAGTCGTTGAGCTCGGTCAGCCGGACCGTCGGCTCGGGGTCGTCGAGGATCTCGTCGTGCTTTCGGGCCTCCTCGACGATGACGTCGGTCGCCGCCTCGATGTCGTCGTCGTAGCCGATGCCGAAGACGAACTTCTGGCGGAGCTTGTCCTTCGCGACGGGGTTTTTCACCGCGTTGTCGGTGAGCTCGGAGTTCGGTACCGTGACGAGCTCGTTGTCGAAGGTCCGCACACGGGTGACGCGAAGGCTGATGTCCTCGACGATCCCCGAGTAGTCGCCCTCCTGCCACTCGATCCAGTCGCCGATCTTGAACGGCTTCTCGGTGAAGATGAAGACGCCGGCGACGAAGTTCGAGATCACCGACTGCATCGCGATCCCGATCGCGAGCGCGGCCGCGGCGGCGATCGTCGCGAGCGACGTGAGGAAGTTCCCGTACCCGCCGAAACCGAAGGCGACCGCGACGGCCCCGAACAGCACGCCGAACCACACGAGCTTCTTCAGCGGGCGGCGGGCGTGTGGTTCGAGGTCGCGGCTCTCGAAGGCCCGATCGAGCAGCGGCAACACGACCGCGCGGCCGACGACCAGAAGGGCGACGAACGCCACGAGAAAGCGAAGCGCACCGTCGATCGCGGCCGCTGGTCCGGGCCGAAGCCCGAGATCGACCAGGATCCCTTCCAGTACCATCAGTGATACACCGCCGTGTTGCCCCGCGTCTCGACGAGCGTGGCGTCGACGCGATCGGCGAGGTCACGCGCGAGGTCCTCCGTCGTCGTCCCGCCGCGGGCCGCCCGGTGGAACTTCACCTTCACCAGATCCCGGGCGTCGAGTTGCTCCTTGGTCTCCTCGATGACCGCATCGATGCCGCTCTTGCCGACCCAGACCGTCACGTCGACGTCGTGGGCGTCCTTTCGGAGCTTCTGGCGATCCGCTGGGTCGCTCATGGCCCTGCTATACGATCGGTACACTTTGAACGTTCGATTCGCGATCCGACCGTCTCCCCGCTATGCGGGCCAAGCGGAACGCTATCGTTCGTAGGGATACCGATGGTGGGCCCCGCACTCGCAGGTGGTGACGACGTGACCGTCCTGTAGTCTGACGCGCGCGTTGTACCCCGGTCTGAGGTACCGATCGCACGCGTCGCAGGTCGTTCGCCCGAACTGACGGGGGAGGCGAAGCCGGTTTCGCTCCGCGATCCGGCGGGCGAGGGCGACGTACTCGCGGGCACGGTCGTCGTCGCCCTCAGTCGTGGCCTCACGTGCGAGCGCGTGTAGCCTGTCGATACGCTCGCGGGCGATGGACATGGATTCGTATCCGAAACCCGCCCCGGAGCGCGATATATCTTGTGCGATCGAGTGCGCTTTCGGTTTCGATCGGTCCAGCCGTCGCTCGTGGTTCGTGACGACCGGAAAACGCGTTCGTGAGTCGTTCGAGATCGATCCGGAGCGAACCGTCAGTCCTCGAGAGCGTCGGCGATTCGCTCGAGGTGGCGGTTCACGTCACGGACCTCGTCGCGGAGCTGACGGATCTCGCGGACGACCTCCTCGTCCCCGCCCTCGCCGCCGGGACCGGCCGCGCCGGGACCGCCGCCGCCCATCGCGCCGGGGCCACCGCCGCCGCCCATCATGCCGCCCATCATCTGGGCGAAGGGATTGCCGCCCATGCCGCCGGGGCCGCCACCGCCGCCGCCGCCACCCATCATCTCCTCGAGACGCTCCTCCCGGGAGCCCTCGCCCTCGCCGCCGGGGCCGCCCTCGGCCTCGCGCTGCTCGCGGATCTCCTCGACGCGCTCACGGAACGATTTCTCTTCGCCCTCGCCCTCTCCCGCACCGGATTCGTCGTTCTCACCGTTGTCGTCTGCCATACCCTCGGGTTCTATAGCCGAACCGAAAAGGGTTGGGTTGTCGTTTGCCGGGGACGCCGACACTGCCCGGTCCCCACGCAGTCGATCACGCCGAACGACGGGTTCCGTGTGGCGCGGGACCGATCGCGGTGTCGTTCCCCGATGACCTACCCGAACGCACCGAGACTCGATTGCAGGGACCGGTCGACAGACCCCTCATGCGCCTCGTAGCCCACGAGGTCGCGCATGTCGACGGCGTAGGTCGTCCCTTCCCGCTCGAGGACGAGCACTCGACCCTTGGTGCCGAGGACGGTGCCGCTCGCGATCGTCTCCTCGACGGGTCGATCGGACAGCGCGAGACCGTAGTCGAACTCGAACGTCTCGATGGGACCGTACTCCCGGAGAAGTGCGGTCCACGCCGCGTCGTCGATCCCCTCGCCGAGCCCGCGGATCTTCGTCGACACGCGCACGCTGTCGCCGATCTCACGGGCGATCTCGCTCTCTATCTCGCGGGCGATCCGGCCGTTCGACACCGTATGAAGGTGCGCGGCGCGGTCGGCACCCTGCTCGCGCAGTCGGGTATCGAGACGCCACGCTCGAGTGACGCCGACCTTGAATCGGGCGGGGGCGAAGCCTGCGAGATACACCGCGTGCTCCTCGAAGCAGTCCATCTCGTCCTTGAGACAGGTCCCCGTACACCGGGCACAGACCCACGTGGTGGCGTGGTTCTCGCAGTAGGGTGCGGCGGCGTTCGAACAGTCGAGGTGCTCGCCGTCGGCGATCGTCCCTGCACACCGGCGCTCGCCCAGTCCGTATTCGAGATGGCGCCCCGTCCGGAGCGGTTCGCGTTCGAGGGTTCCCTCGTTGGCGAAAAGCAGTGCCGCCTCGCCTTCACCCTCGCTCGCTCCCGAGTCATAGCCCACGATCTGCACACCGACACTATCGGCGCACGGTAGAAATGGCTATCGCCACGGTGATGACTGACAACCGGGAGACGCGTTACATGACCGGTTCACGTCCGTACGAACCCGTTCTCTCGATGGACGGGAGATCGAATCCGAGGATCACGATCCGTCCGACCCGGGAGCCGCTCGCCGCCGTCGTACGGCATCTACGTTCGAACCCTGTCGGGCGAAAACTTATCGTTCAGTCGGCCGTGAACACGTCACACGATGACCCCGTTTCCGGACGAGCACCGTGAGCCGCCGTCGTCGTTCACCGAGCAGGCGAACGTCTCCGATCCGGGAATCTACGAGGAGTTCGAGGAGAACTGGCCCGACTGCTGGCGGCGTGCGGCCGACCTTTTGGACTGGGACGAGGAGTACGACGAGGTCCTCGACGAGAGCGATGCCCCCTTCTACGAGTGGTTCCGTGAGGGCCGCCTCAACGCCTCGTACAACTGCGTCGATCGCCACGTCGAGGCCGGTCGAAAGAACCGTGCCGCCCTCAGATGGGAGGGGAAGCGTGGCGAAACCCGCACCTACACCTACCAGGACCTCCATCAGGAGGTGAACGAGTTCGCCGCCGCCCTCCGTGGTCTGGGCGTCGAGGAGGACGACGTCGTGACGATTTACCTCCCGATGATCCCCGAACTGCCGATCGCGATGCTCGCGTGTGCGCGCATCGGCGCGCCCCATTCGGTGGTGTTCGCCGGCTTCTCCGCCGACGCACTGGCCACCCGAATGGATCGTGCGGATTCGACGTTCCTGATCACCTGTGACGGCTACTATCGGCGCGAAAACGCCTTCAATCAGAAGAGCAAGGCCGACAACGCCTGCATTGCGATCGCCCACGACGTTACCACGGTCGTCGTCGACCGCCTGGGCGGGGACCTCACTCACAGTCTCGATGACGGACAGTACGATTACGACGACCTCTTGCTCGCACACGCCGGGACGACGGTCGAGCCGGTCGTCCGGGATGCGGAGGACATGCTGTTTCTCATGTACACCTCCGGAACCACCGGCGAACCCAAGGGGGTCACCCACTCGACGGGTGGCTACCTCTCGTATGTGGCTTGGACGGCGCATACGGTGCTCGATATCAAACCCGAGGACACCTACTGGTGTTCGGCGGACATCGGCTGGATCACGGGCCACTCCTACATCGTCTACGGCCCCCTCGCGCTCGGAACCACGAGCGTGATGTATGAGGGCACCCCCGACTACCCCGACAAGGACCGCATGTGGGAGATCGTCGAGGACTACGGGATCAACCAGCTCTACACGGCACCGACGGCGATCCGAGCGTTCATGAAATGGGGCAAGCAGTACCCCGACGACCACGACCTCTCGTCGCTGCGGCTCCTGGGAACGGTCGGCGAGCCAATCAACCCCCGCGCGTGGAGGTGGTTTCACGAACACGTCGGCCGGGGGGAGTGTCCGATCGTGGACACGTGGTGGCAGACCGAGACGGGCGGGATGATGATCACCACCCTGCCAGGGATCGGGACGATGAAACCCGGCTCGGCGGGCCCGCCGCTGCCCGGCGTCGACGCCCGCGTCGTACGTGAGGACGGGTCGGCAGTCGAGTCCGGTGAGAGGGGCTATCTCGTCATCGGTCGGCCGTGGCCGGGGATGTTCCGAACCCTGTACAACAACGACGAACGCTATCGCAGCGAGTACTGGGAACGGTTCTCGACCGACGACGAGTGGGTGTACTTCCCCGGCGATGGGGCCAAGACCGACGAGGACGGTTATATAACCGTTCTGGGCCGTGTCGACGACGTGATCAACGTCTCGGGCCACCGGCTGGGAACGATGGAGATCGAAAGTGCCATCGTCGGCGTCGAGGGCGTCGCGGAAGCCGCCGTCGTCGGCGGCGAACACGAGATGAAGGGCGAGGCGGTCTACGCCTACGTCATCACGGAGGACGGCTACGAGGAGACCGACGAACTGCGCCAGCAGATCGTCGAGGGCGTCGAGGACGCCATCGGACCGATCGCCCGGCCCGAGCAGGTCGTGTTCACGCCCGAACTGCCCAAGACCCGTTCGGGCAAGATCATGCGCCGCCTGCTCGAGAACATCG
>CAYVQH010000055.1:0-10331 GCA_964454105.1 uncultured Halobacteriales archaeon
TTTTGCTGTATTGATGAGGTATTTAGTGAAACCGCCGAATTTACGTTGCTCATGGCTCAGCAACCTCACATCTCACCACGTAAACACTGGTTGTCCGCCATCTAGAACGGCTCATCGCCACGCCTTCTCCCGATTTCGCTTAACTAGACAGTGCCCATTTCTCCAAACCAAAGTCCGTCTGATACGTTTGAAGCGATCACTAAAATCGAGTAAAATGGGAGTATTCTCGTGCAGTCTGCACGGGAACAGTGGTTCGCGTACAGTCGACGAACTTCACCACGTAGTTCATCCACTCTCGTTGCACCAGGTCTGACGCGTCTGCGTTGCCATCCCGGCCCCTCACAACATCCGACACAATGCCCGTCGTCAAGTCAATGCGTACACGTTGCCGTCGCGGCTCCTGAGGTGGATGGTATCGCCTGCCACCTCGGGCTGTGCCACCCCTTTCGTGGCTTATGTGAAGAGCCAACCCTCACGCAGTTCAACAGGGGGCGTGGGTCCGGTTGTATTGGGAGCTGTCCCTGTCCGGGCGGGCCGCCGCCGAACATCGGCCTCGCACTACTCTGGGTAGATATTTCTTCCTCAGTCTTCGATGCATCTCCAACGTCTTCGACTCCAGTAGCACTGTATTTCCCCTCCAAGACTTGATCAAGAGTCCACCCGATTTGCTCGCCTATCGAGAGTACTGATCCGACACCGGGAACTGCTTCTAATATGCGTCGAGCTTGCCCGTAAGTGTACTCGTTCGACTCGCAAACTATCTCCGCTGAGCCGGAGGTTAACACCTCCTGCTTGTCTGGCCACCTTGCGACAGGGTACACCGACAACCAGGGATGATCACTTCTGCTGGTCAACGTGCGCCGCGCGGACTCGCATGTCCCTGGCACGAACTGCAGACAGCGTTCTTCCGAACTGAACTATGCACCCTCCGATTGCTTCAGGTACTCGGATGATAAAACGTTAGCATCGTTCACCAACGTCAGATCGCCCCCGTCGCGCCGGCGGTCCGCAGCATGGAACGGGGTCGGCGATCAGAGCGGGCCGAGTCCGACCTGTCCGAGCAGGAGCAGCGCGCCGACGCCGATGCCGACGGCGCCCGCAGTTCCCTGCAGGTAGGTCGTGAAGCGCGTCCCGACGATCCGCCCCCAGAGTGTCGACACCGCGGCCATGGTGACGATCGAGAGCGCGCTGAACCCGACCAGGAAGGACAGCGCCGTCGAGAGCGTCGGCGCCGTCGAGACGAGGGCGATCACGAGGCCACCGCTCCCGGCGAAGCCGTGGACAACGCCGACGAGGAACGAACTCTCTTCGCGGTGGCTGTGGGTGAGCCCGATCGAGAGCGAGCGAACCCGGAGGTGCGAGTGGTGGCCGTCACCGTGATCGTGCGACTCCACGTCGACGTGCCGGACTGCCGCCAGGAGCATCTGCGCGCCGAGGACGACCAAGACGAGCCCGACGACGACCTCGAAGAACTTCGTGACCGACGCGGGAAGCCGGACGCCGAACGCCACGAACAGCAGGCCGAGGACGGCGATTGGGATCGAGTGTCCGATCCCCCACGACGCGCCGACGTACCCCGATCGGTCGTCGCCGTCGACGAGCGTTGCTACCGCTGCCAGGTGGTCCGCCTCGAGGGCGTGCCTGATACCGAGCACGGCCCCCGCGGCGAGCGCAGATCCGAAGACCATACGGATCCCGTTCACCTGGATGGTAAAAAATAGTTCCGGCGTTTCGCGCCGTCCCGCAGACCGTGACGACAGCGACTACCGGCCACCGCGAGCGCCCTCAATATAGGGGGTGTTCCAGCACGTTTTTGGAGGAGAATCCCGACTACTGCCAGTATGGAGCCAATCGAAGCGACGATTACAGACATTACTGCCGATCTCGCCGAACGCGACGGCGTCCTCGTGGCGTTCTCGGGCGGCGTTGACTCGAGCGTCGTGGCGGCGCTCGCCCACGAGGCCCTCGGCGACGACGCGGTCGCCTGTACCGCCAAGAGCGAGACCCTCCCGGGGGCGGAACTCGAGGAGACGAAGCGAGTGGCCGACGAGATCGGGATCCGCCACGAGATCGTGGAGTTCTCGGAACTCAACAGCGAGGAGTTCAGGCGCAACGACGAGGAGCGCTGTTACCACTGCCGGACGATGCGGCTCTCGGCGATGTACGACGCGGCGCGCGAGCGGGGGATCGACACTGTCTGCGACGGAACGAACGCCTCCGACTCAGGCGAGGGTCACCGACCGGGACTCCGCGCCGTCGAGGAGCTGAACGCCTACTCGCCACTGTTAGAGCACGGCATCACCAAGGAGGAGGTCCGCGAGATCGCCCGCGAGTTCGACCTCTCGGTCGCCGACAAGCCGTCGATGGCCTGTCTCTCCTCGCGGATCCCCACGGGACTGGAGGTCACCGAGGAGCGCCTGACGCGCATCGAGAAGGCGGAACGGATCCTCCGAACCTGGGGGTTCGAGCAGTTCCGCGTGCGCGACCACGACGGTCTCGCGCGCATCGAGGTGGCGCCCGACGAACTGGAGGCCGCGCTCGACCCCGACTTCGTCTGGGCGGTCCGAGAACACATCGCGGACCTCGGCTTCGAGCACGTCACGCTAGACCTCCACGGCTACCAGACCGGCAGCGTGAGTCCGGAGACCGACGTCGCAGAAGACGCGGCGTCCGGCGAAGGAGACGAACCGCTCGTTGAAGACGTGTTCACCGCCGACTACCCGACCGCGACGGACGAGGAGTAGTACTGCGTCTGCCTCTGCTTTTTACTCGCGTGCGGCCTGCGCCGCCTGCGCGCCCGCGACGAACCCGGCGTCGATGTTGACGACGCTGAGGACGGTACAGGACTGGAGCATCCCCAGCAGGGCGGCCTCGCCGTCCGCGCCGGCGCCGTAGCCGATCGAGACGGGCAGACCGATCACCGGCGCGTCGACCATCCCGGCGACGACCGTCGGCAGCGCGCCTTCGCGCCCGGCGGCGACGACGACGCAGTCGGCGTCGTCGAACGTGTGTCGTTCCGCGAACGTTCGGTGGATGCCGGCGACGCCGACGTCGTAGGCGGTCTCGACCTCACAGCCCATCTCGCGGGCGGTCACGGCCGCCTCCTCGGCGACGGGGATGTCCGAGGTCCCGCCCGTGAGGACGGCGACCGTCCCGTCGGTCTCCGGTGGTTCGTACTCCGCCGTCCGCAAGACGAGGATGCCGGAGCGCTCGATCCACTCAGCTTCGGCCGCCGACGACCGCACGTCCTCGAGCGCGGCCTCGGTCTCCTCGTCGACCCGGGTGACAATTACTCGACCTTCTTTCTTGAGCGCTCGCTCGGCGATCGCGGCCACTTCTTCCGGGCACTTGCCCTCCGCGAGGACGCCCTCGGGGACCCCGTTGCGGTCCTCGCGGCGGGTGTCGAAGCGGGCGAAGTCGTCGACGCGAGTGAACCCCTCGACCCGCTCGCGCGCCTCGGTGACGCTCAGCCTGCCTTCCGCGACATCTTCGAGGATTGGTTCCAGGTCCATGGCACCTAGTCGTGGTGCGGCGACGGCGCCGCGAACTCGCCGTCCTCGAACTCGATCGGCTCCGGTTCGCTGACGACGCGCAGGTCGTCGCGCTCCCGAGCCTCCTCCACAAGCGCCTCGGACGCGTAGAACCGGCCGAGGTGCATCGTGTCGCGTGCGCGGATCACCCGCAGGTCCTCGGTGCCGATCACGCCGATCGTCGACAGGGCGGCCACCAGCCCCGCGCGGTCGGTCTCGACGGCCGGCGGGAGCCGGACGCCCCGGATCGTGCTGGCGGTGATCGCGTTGATCAGCGTGTCCGGCGCGTTGAACTCGGTTGCGATGTCCTCGTGGACGAAGTCCGCCGAGCCCATCCCCATCGCGTTGCCGTGAGTCGTCTCAGTGAGCCCGCGAACGTAGATGCGCTTGATCTCGGGGAGGTCAGGTTCGGGCTCGTTGATCGCGAACGGACGCCGGCCGATGACGTTCGTATCTAGTCCCTGTCCGCTGATGTCTTTGCCCTGCTTGTCGAGGACCAGCACGTCGACCTCGTCGAACGGAATCTTGGGCATGATCTCGTATGCGGTCTCGAGCAGCTCCGCCTCGCGGTCGAGGAACCCGTCCGGCCGGATCCCCTCGATGTGGCCCGTGTCGTCGTGCTGGTCCTCGACGACGGCGACGCCGCCGACGATCGGCAGTTCCTCGAGCAACTGGGAGGTGATCTCGGGGATCATGTTGCGGAAGCTCCAGTTGACAGCCCACTCGTGGGCGATCTTGGCGCCGCGCTGTTTCCCCATTCCGATCACCATCATCTTCGAGAGGCCGCTCTCGACAGTGCCGTCGAAGTCGGTGTGGGGCTTGATCCGGTTGACCGGCAGGATGGCGTCGGCCACCGCGGCGTTGGCGTCGGCGACGACCGGGACGCCCCTGTCGGGCGTCTCGCCGACCTGGACGACCTCCATGCTCGACCGAATCTCGCAGCCGACTCGCTCCTCGGTGACGCCCAGCGACTCGAGCATCTCGCGTTGCCCCTCCGCGGTCGCGCCGCCGTGGCTCCCCATCGCGGGGAAGATGAACGGTTCGTAGCCCAGGTCCCCGAGTCGCTCGATCACCCCGCACACGAGCAGCGGGAGGTTCGCAATCCCTCGACTTCCGACGCCGACGGCGACCTCGCCCCCTTCGGGGACGTCCTCGAGGGCGAGGTTCTCGACAGCATCGCCGGCGCGTTCGGGGATCCGATCTTCCGTAATCGGATTGGTGTCCCATACCTGCTCGACGACGCCGAGTTCCGGTAGCTCCGTCTCGCCGCACGCTTCAAGCACTGTCTCTTCCGGCACTGCCAGTTCGGAACACGGACCCATACCACGAGACAGATTCCACGCTAGTAAAAGGACATGGGTACCAGAGGAAATTGTTACTACCCGTGGCTCTTAGTCTCCATATGAGGTTTTCTTCTTGAGCCATGATCGAGAACAGAGAGCAGATTGCCGATAGCCGAGCGTGCGATCTGGCACTGGACTGTATCGAGGTGGGTATCGAGGCGGCAGACCCCAAGACGGTCGTTCCGGATAGCGTCTCGCTCAACGGCGACACGTTGACCGTGGCGGGCGCGACGTACGATATCAGCGAGTACGAACGCGTTCTCGTCGCCGGCGGCGGCAACGCGGCCGCCACCGTCGCCAGCGCGCTCGAAGGCGTCCTCGGCGACCGGA
The DNA here is from genome assembly GCA_964454105.1 of uncultured Halobacteriales archaeon. Lineage (GTDB taxonomy): Archaea > Halobacteriota > Halobacteria > Halobacteriales > Halalkalicoccaceae > Halalkalicoccus. The sequence continues at coordinate 5,204 of CAYVQH010000055.1, forward strand.
TCTCGGGCGGCGTCGTCGTCACGGACAACCCGACCGAGACGGAGCACGTCTCCGTGCTCCCGGGCGATCACCCCGTCCCGAGAGAGCGCGGCGTCCGCAGCACCCGCGAACTGCTGACTGTGGCCGACGAGGCGACCGAAGACGACCTCGTGCTCGCCGTCATCACGGGCGGCGGGAGCGCGCTCCTGCCCGCTCCCGCGGCGGGCATCTCGCTGGCGGACCTCCAGCAGACCACAGAGTCGCTGCTGGCCTCGGGCGCCACGATCCACGAGATCAACGCAGTGCGCAAGCACCTCTCGGACGTCAAGGGCGGGCAGCTCGCGGCGACGCTCTCACCGGCCACGGTCGTCGGCGTGATCCTCAGCGACGTCGTCGGGAACGACCTCGACGTGATCGCGAGCGGGCCGATCACGCCGGATGCGTCGACATACGACGACGCCCTGGACGTCATCGACCGCTACGACGTCGACGTCCCTGACGCCGTCACCGAGCGACTCTGCCGCGGCGCAGACGGCGAGATCGCGGAGACGCCGAGCGAGGACGATCGCGCGTTCGAGCGCGTCTACCCCCACGTCGTCGCCGACGGGCACACGGCGCTCGAGAGCGCGGCGGCCGTCGCCAGAGAGCGGGGCTATGAACCGCTCGTCCTGAGCTCTCGCGTCCGCGGCGAGGCCCGGGAGGCGGCCAAGACGATGGCCGCCATCGCGGAGGAGTGCGCGGCGACCGGTACTCCGGTCGAACCGCCGACCGTGCTCCTCTCGGGCGGGGAGACGACGGTGACGCTCAGCGGCGACGGCAGCGGCGGTCCGAACCAGGAGTTCGCGCTGAGCGCCGCGCTCGAGCTGGTCGAACCGGGTGTGACGGTCGCGAGCGTCGACACGGACGGGATCGACGGCACGTCGGAGACCGCCGGCGGCATCGTCGAGGCAGACGCTGAGATCCCGCTGCACGAAGCGCGCGACGCGCTCGAAGACAACGACGTGGGCGGATTCCTCGAACGCCGCGACGGCGTGATCGTCACGGGCCCGACGAACACGAACGTCAACGACCTGCGGGTGCTGGTCGTCGACGAATAATCCCACTTCGGCGTACCGAACCCGTTTCCCTGGATCGATCACAGCAATCGCGTACCGCAGATCAGTAACTTTCTCCGGCTGCGTATCGCGTGCGATGGCGATGCGTGTCAGCCGCGTCGCGTCCACGCCGCTCAAGCGGACGTCGGCGCTGTCGGGCGTCGTTCGACTGTCGCAAAAAGGAACGTCGCTGTTCTCGAAGGCGCTCGACTAGTCGTCGCCGGCCGCTTCGGTCGGGTCCGCCCCGACGGGACCCGGTTCGTCCGTGGGGGCCGACTCGTCTTCGTCGTCGTGGACTCGCTCGTACACGAAACTCGCCAGCACCGGCGCCAGCAGCGCGGTCACGATCGTGGACGCCGCCACCTGCGGCGTCGCCACGGCTGCCGCCTGCCGCATGGCGGGGTCGGCTACGGCGACGGCCTCCGGCGTGGCGACCGCGTTACCGGCCGTACTCGACGCGGACGCGCCCGCGACGCCGGTGCCGCCCGAGAGCCTGTCGGACAGGATGTTGAACGCGCCGCCGATGAGGACCGTTATGACGCCGAGCACGATGCCCGCCGCGCCGGCCGTGATCAGCATTCTGAAGTCGATCCCGGCGCCCAGCGGGAAGGCGAAGAACGGGATCAGGACCGGTCCCGCGCTCGTGAGGTACTCCCGCATCTCGGGGTCAAGGTTCCCTAGGATCATCCCGATCAGGATTGGGACGACGACCGCCACCAGATCCAGTAGCGGGATCGCCGCGATCCCGGCCGTCCCCAGGGCGACCATCGTCAGGAACGGCCCGTCGTTCACGGAGATGATGGAGATCGCCCCGACGTCTGTCTCGTCGCCCATGTCCCCGACCAGGGCGGCGTACAGACCGCCGTTCGTGTTGGTCATCGCCGCGATGATTGCGAGCGACGAGAGTCCGAGGAAGCTGTTGCCGAGGAAAGTAGCCACCGCCAGGCCTATCCCCATCCCCACGAGGAACTTCGTCGCGGTGATGGCCGCGCCCTGCTTCAGAGCCTGCGGTGCTTCGTTGACCGTGATGCCGGCCCCCATGCACACCAGGAACGCGGCGATCAGCGGTAGCGCCCCGTCTTTTAGCAGCGCCGTCGTGAACCCGCCGATCTCGAGGACCTGTGGGAAGAATGTGTTCGTGAGCGCCCCCAGGATTAGCGGCACGACCATCATCCCACCCGGCACTGACTCGATTGTCTCTTTGATCTTCATTGTTGGTCGTCGGTATCGATTCCGGCCACTCTAGTCGTCGATTGCTCCGACCTCGCGAGCGAGGTACCGCGCCTTTTTCTGCTGTGGGCTATCTTACCAAGCATTCCAATGTCTGTTACAGAAAGTGGATTAAAAAACGTTACGGAGATATGTTATAAATCCACAAAGAATACTGCAATTGTTTTAAATTATATAATCTGTATTAGATATTAGTTTTACCACTATCTATGCGGGTGTCCTAGTCCGGCGCGGACCGGACTGCAGCGACGCGGAGCGGGACCGCCGCGAGTGCGATCGATCGTCCGCGTCGGTTCTCGTCTCCGTCGCTCGCAGTGATCCTCAGGGCTTGCTCGCCATGTCGACGGCGACGTCGACTGCGTCGATTAGGCTCCGTTCCGAGGCGATCCCCTCGCCGGCGATGTCGAAGGCGGTCCCGTGGTCGACGCTCGTCCGGACGATCGGCAGTCCGATCGTCACGTTCACGCCGGAGACGGCGTCGCCGCCGGCGAACCCGAGCATCTTGATCGGGATGTGCCCCTGGTCGTGGTACATCGAGACGACGCAGTCGAATTCCCCGCGCGCCGCCCGGACGTACACCGTGTCGGGCGACTCGGGGCCCACCGCGTCGATCCCCTCTTCGCGGGCCTGCTCGACGGCGGGTTCGATCTCTGCGGCGTCCTCGTCGCCCAGGAGTCCACCGTCGCTGGCGTGCGGGTTCAGCCCCGCAACGCCGACCGCGGGCGACTCGACGCCGAGGTCGCGCAGCGCGGCGTCGGTCAGACGGATCGTCTCCAACACGTTCTCCGTTGTCACCAAGTCGCAGGCCTCGCGGAGCGAGACGTGCGTGCTCACGTGGGTCACCCGGAGCTCGTCCTCGACGAGCATCATCGAGTAGTTCTCCGTGTCGGTGTAGTCGGCGAGCATCCCGGTGTGGCCGGCGTAGTCGCTGCCCGCGAGTTTCGTCGCCTGCTTGTTGATCGGCGCCGTCGTGATCGCGTCGATCTCGCCCGCCGTCGCGAGTTCGATGGCGCGCTCGACGTACGCGAGGCTCGCGGCTCCGTACGCTTCGCGGACCTCACCGCGGACGAGGTCGTCGACCATATCCAGATTTAGCACCGGGATCCGTCCGGGTTCGAACGCCGTGTCCGCGACCCCTTCGACGCTCTCGACGGACAGCGACGCGTCGCAGATGCTGACGGCGTCGGCGATCACGTCCGCGTCGCCGACGACGATCGGCCGACTGCGCTCGCGCAACTCCGGATACGCCTTGACGATCACCTCCGGACCGATCCCGCCGGGATCGCCCATCGTGATACCGACGAGCGGTCTGTCCTCATTCATCGGTCTGAGCCAAAACGTCCAGACAATTAACGATTGCCTCTTCGGAGCCGAACCCGCCCGCTTTCGTGATCAACGACATCCCGGCGGTAGCGCCGTCGGCGAACGCGCCCACGGGGATGCCGGCCTCGACCTCGTCGCCGGTCAGCGTGACCGCCGTCGCGCCGAGCTCCCGGATGACGGCGACCGCGATGTCGCCGCCCGTCAGCAGCAGTCCGGAGGGCGTCTCCTCCCCGAGGACGTCCGTCGCGGCCGCCGCCAGTCCCGCGGCCACCCGGTCGCGGGCTTCACCGGCCGTGAGACCCAGTTTCCGCCCGGCGGCGAGCGTTCGATCGACTGCCTCGTCGTCGGTCGCCGCGGTCAGGACAACGGGTCGGTCCTCCTGCAGACGCCGGACGGCCCGCTCCACGGCGGCGTCCGGATCGTCACCCTCCACCAGCGCGGCGCCGTCAACGGGGACGACCGCTTCCTCTGGTACGTGATCGAGCTGCGCGAGCGTCGTCGCGCTGACGCTGCCCGCGACGCCCAACGCCGCTCCGGACGAGCCTTGCGGCGGGGACCGCGTGTCGGCGTCCACTCCGTCGACCGTGATCTGTTCCGCCAGTCCGCCGCTCCCGACGTACAGCGCGTCCAGTTCGGCCGACACCTCGGCGGCGGTCGCTAGGTGACCGTCGTCGCGCGCGTCGCAGACGACGATCGGGGCTCGCTCGTTCCGGCCGATTGCGTCCTCGAGCGTGCTTGCGACTGTCTCGCTCCCCGCGTCGACCGTCTTGAGGGACACGGTCTCGACCGGTCGGTCGACCGGCGTGAACAGGTCGGCGATCGATGAGGAGGTCGGCCCCTTCTCGTCGTCGCCGTACTCCGTCTCCGCGACCGGCGTCCCGTTCACGCGATGGATCCCGTTCTCCGTTGCCCGCCCCGCCGAGGGGAACGCGGGAGCGACCAGCGCCAGTTCCGCTCCCGATGCCGCGAGTGCCGCGTCGACCTCCGCGGCGAAGTTCCCGCGGAGCGTCGAGTCGACCTTCTTATAGACGGTCCGCGCGCGGACCGTCTCGATCGCTTCTCGGACGCTCTCGGCGGCATCCGCCTCGTCGTCGTATCGGCTATCGGTGTTAATACCGAGTACTGCCGGGTTCTCGCTGAACCCGTCCGTCTCGGCCTCGGGATCGGCGACGACGGTGGTCGCGTAGCCGCGGGCGGCGAACCCTTGCGACGTATCCATCGCTCCCGTGAGATCGTCAGCGACTACCGCTATAGCGTACATGGTCCCACACTCTACGCTCTGACTGATAAAATACCGGGTAGCTATTCCGGGGGCGATGGGTTCGAGCGGCACTTGGCAACAGTGTCTCGGGAGAAAATACTACTCCCGATACGAGGATGTTTAGCGACAATAAACGATCGGTCGCCGACCCGCGACGTGTCGATTTAACGACGCTAAGCGGAACGCTTCGCCCATCAGAGCAGCAATATGCCTTCCGACAGATTTAGCCCACTGTGTCCAC
>CAYVQH010000055.1:10431-11560 GCA_964454105.1 uncultured Halobacteriales archaeon
CCCTCTGTACGTCGCCGTACGGACGTAGCGACGATCCGAGAGGCGGTTTCCTAGCCGAAGATGTGTCTGTCTTCGGGCTGGTCGCCCCACCACGTCCAGTCTTCGATCACGCTGCTCGTATCTCTCACCTTCTCGGGCAACACGTCCCGGAATCGGTCGTCCTCCATGCGGCTGACCGGCCCGGAAATGCTGACCGCTCCGAGCACGCGCCCCGTCTTATCGCGCACCGGAGCGCCGGCCGCGCGGATACCTTCGACCTCCTCCTGATCGTCGAGCGAGTACCCTCGCTCCCGTATCGTGGTGAGTTCGTCGAACAGCGCTGAGGAGTCGGTGATCGTGTTGTCGGTCATCTCGGGGAGGCCGTACTCGTCGACGATCCGCTCGACCCGCGACCGAGGCAGGAAGGCGAGGATCGCTTTTCCCGCCGCCGTGCAGTGGAGGTAGTCCGGGCGCTGCAGATCGGGGTCGTGGAACTGCTCGCCGACGGCGTTCTCGCCGTGAATCCTGCAGAGATTCATGCCCAGGCCGTGCTGCTCGGTCGAGAGGTGAACGATCTCGCCGGTCTCCTCGGCCAGTACCCGTACCTCCGGTTCCCCGATCTGATAGAGGACGTCGTCGTTCCGGACGTACTCCCCGAAGACGGAAAACCGGAGACTCAGCTCGTACCGGCTGTCCACCTTCACTACGAACCGGTGCTCCTCGAGCGTGCTGACGTGATTGTGGACGGTTCCTTTCGTCAGGTCGAGGTGATCCGCCAGTTCGGTTATCGACGCACCCCCTAACTCCTTGAGCCCTTCCAGAACTCGGATGGACGTTTCGACCGCCCGGACCGGGTTGTTCGCTTCCTTCATGGGGTGTGCCCAATACCTTGATCGGCATAAGTCTGTTTACTATCTCTAAACGCAGGTCGAGTACAGCACCGAGGATAGCACCGATTCCCCGGATCGGCGCGCTAGCAACCGTCGTCGTCCGTGGTGAATCGCCATACAGCGTTGGATTTGCCTAGCTCACAGCACGCTTGATGTTGTAGACGGCACACATCAGAACGATTTCACGGAACTCTCGATACCAGGATCGCGCACGCACGGCGTCGCCGAGCGTGCGCTTGATCACCGAGAAGACGGTCTCA
>CAYVQH010000056.1:0-11501 GCA_964454105.1 uncultured Halobacteriales archaeon
CGAACAGCTGTTCGAGTTGCTCCTCGCTCGCGTCCCCGATGGCGACCGTCTTCTCGACGCCCGCGCGGGTGCAGACCTCCTCGGCGTAGAGCCCGCCGAGGTTGAGCTGGGTCGCGAGCGTCCGCACGAGGTCGGTATCGGACTCGCGCATCAGTGCGGTGAACTGCCCTTCGTCGACTTCCAGCGGGTTGACCCGCGAGTCGGGGAACTGATAGCGCGATCCGGGAGCGACGGTCCGTGATTTCAGTCGAACCGTCTCCAGCGAATCGATGACGTGGCGCGTCTCGTCGCAGGCCGCGACGTTGCCCTCGCCGAACAGCTCGGCGACGATCGTCGTATTTTGGTCCTCGCGTTCGAACTCGAAGGAGAGGATGCGGTCGAACTCGTACTGGGAGACACCCGCGAAGTCAGCCCCCGACAGGCGGTTGCGGAGCATCTTCGCGAAGTCCGGCGGCCGGCCCGGCGCGTCGGGGACGTGCTCGGGGGCCGCGACGTGGGCGCGTTTGACGTCGCCGACCTCGAGCAGCAGCTCGACCCGACCGCGATCGAAGTCCCGCAGTTTGAGCCGGAGGAAGTCGTCGCCGTAGAGGTAGGCCTTGTCGACCTTCGCCCCCTCGTACTCGTTCAGTTCGCCGACCAGCGCCGCGAGGTCGATGCTGGTCAGCTCCCGTTTCTGGTCCATGGCGCTACTCGCAGGCCGCGGGGAAAAGGCGTTGTCGTTCGACCCGACACTACCGCTCGTGGAGTCGCTCGCGTGCCCGCTCGCGGTCCTCGATGTCCTCGAGCGTTTCGGTCTCGAGCAGCCGTTCGAGTTTGCGCTCGAACTGCTCGTCGGTGAGTTCGCCCCGGGCGTAGCGGTAGCGAAGCGTCTCCAAGGCGTCGCGCGTCGACGGTTCGGCGTCCTCCTCGGAGTCCTTCGAGGAGGAGCCGAACCAGTCCTCCGTCGTGCCGAACCACTTCTCGAAGTCCGACTCGCCCATCCAGTCGTCCCACCACTCCTCGCGGTCGTCCTCGTCGCCGAACAGCAGCGCGACGACGGGGACGACGACCACGTATCCGAGGATCAGCGCGCCGAGCCACCAGCCCTGGCCGGTGAGCAACGCGGCGAGCCAGATTCCCGTGACGACGGTCGAGGCGACGGCCGTGGCGTTCTCGCGCAGGCGGTCGCGGGGACTGTCCCCCTTCATGGATTCGATGGCTCACCGTGCCGATAAAAGCATATCGCCGTCACTCTAGCTCCTCGATCCCTGCACCCGGGGCGTTGTGCTGGACGCTTCGCAGACCCTTAATCGCGCTCTGCTTGCTCGAATATCCCTCTCCACCGTCGGCGATGATGTTGCCGTTTCGGTGAATCAGTCGCCAGCGCCACTCGTTGGCCCTGTCCCGGTAGACCTCGAAACGACCGTGGCTGGGTTCGGGGCCTTCTTCGGAACCGGACGCGAACTGGAGGCCCACTCCGGGTTCGAGGGGCTCACCGATCCGTTCGGCACTCGTCTCGCCGTCCTCCTCCCACTCGATCTCGAGTTCGATCTCCAGTTCGCTTTCGCCCCCGTCGCCCTCGTCGTCGTACTCGCGTTCGATCTCCACGTCGAACCCGGCGTGTTCTGGCGGCGTGACGGCCGCGGCGTATTCGCCGTCGCGGAAGGTCAGGGGCCCATCGCCGTCCAGTTCGCCGGCGATCGCCCGAAGGTATGCGGCGATCTCCGTACGGCTCAGCTCCCCCTCGAATTCGAAGATGGTGTCCTCTCCCATGCCGGCGAACTACGACGCATACGTATAAAAAGGCAGTTCAGACCGCTCGTCGGTTCAGATCTCGACCTGTTCGTTGACCGTGGGCTGTTCCTTGAGGGGAACGTGTCGAAGATCGCCCCAGGTGTGCCCGATGACGTAGTAGGCCGCCACGGCGACGTAGAAGCCCACGAACGCGCTCGCGATGAACCCGATCACCGGGACCACGTTGAGCAGGCTGGAAACGACCGCGCCTGCGAGAACGATCGCGGCGGCGGTCAGCCAACCGGTGGCGTAGGTCCTATCGACCAGCACCCGTCGCATGGTCGCAGGCTCGAAGCCCGCGCCCAACCGACGAGTCTCCGCGAAGTTCGCGAGTGCGGCGGGCACGGCGTAGGCGACCCCTAGACTCAACGCGAGCCAGATCAGCAGGCCAACGAGGATCCCGATGCCGCCGATCGCGCCCAGCACGTCGCTACCGCTCGCGCCCAGCAGACCGCCGCTCACCACGAACCCGACCAGGACGACGGTGGGTACGAGCGCGTAGACGAACCCGATCGCGCTCGCCTTCAGACCATCGACGACCAGCGCACCCCAGTCGTCGAACTTCGGGGGCACGTCATCGCCGCGAGCCGTTCGGTCCAGCACCCGTACGAGGTAGCCCATAACGGCGAACAGCGGCACGAGCAGGAACGCGAACAGCGTCATCACTCCGCCGAGGATCACCGTCGTGACGGCGTCGTCGTCCTCATTGAGATAGCCGATCGCTTCCGCGATCATCGCCATCCTCCGATCACGTCGCTATACAGTCCGTTGATAGTAGTTGTCTCCATCGCTATTGCTCACTGACCGCTCACGAAGTGAGTGTTCAGTACGTCGTTACACTCCCCTCAATGGCTTATCTATTTGCACGTTAAAATTCATGAAATCTGTTCCGTTATGCCGAATAACGTATATTCCGTCGTCGAAAGGCCCGAAGGCGGTAGTGGCCGATGGGACGGTTTTCGACCACGACCCCCGTCGGAAGGACATACGGGACTGCTCCAGTACGCTACGAGAGGCGTTTCGAAACGTACGGGCCGTCCTGATGGTAGCCGAGTTTGCTTCTGTAGTACTCCCGGGCACCGATACCCGAGATGACGCTCATCTTCTCGAAGCCGGCGTCGGTGGCGAGGTCCTCCGCGTGCTCCATCAGTCGGCGGCCGTAGCCCTTGTGCTGCCAGTCGGCGTCGCTCGCCGCGCCGACCCCGAGTTCGTTGCCGTAGACGTGTAGTTCGCGGATCAGCGCGGCGTTCTCGAGCTCGCGGCGCACCGGGTCTCCGGGGAATCGGAGCCGACAAAACCCTATGAGAAGGTCGTTGTCGGGATCCTCGAAGCTGATGAACTTCTCCGTGCCGCCCGCCGCCTCGTAGGTCATGACGTCGAGTTCGACCAATTCGGGCTCTCGGTCGTTCATCCCGACCTCCCGACACCGGATGCAGTCACACGTCCAGCCGTGGTCGTCCATCCGTTTTCGGGCGAGCTGGCGGAGGTTCGACTTCCAGACGCCCGCGTCGATGAAGTCGGCGGGAATGTCACGCTGGACCCGCTGGAGACGGACGTACTTCGGGAGCATCGACTTGATCTCGGCGACGAGTTCTGCGGCCTGTTCGTTCGTGAGGGGTTCGAACTCCCCGCGGCGCCATTGGTCGTAGGTCCGGGTCCCTCTGACGACGAGGTTCGGATAGATCTTGAGGTAGTCGGGCCGCCAGTTCGGGTCCTCGAACAGCTGCCGAAAGTCCTCCCTGCACATGTCGAGGCTCATGCCGGGCTGGCCGGGCATCATGTGGAAGCCGACCTTGAACGCGGCGTCGCGCAGCCGGCGGTTGGCGTCGATCGACGCCCCTGCGCCGTGGCCCCGGTGCATCTCGCGGTTGATGCGCTCGTAGGTGGTCTGGACGCCCACCTCGACCTTCGTCCCGCCCAGTCGGAGCATCCGGTCGATCTGCTCGGGATCACACCAGTCGGGCTTGGTCTCGAAGGTCGTCCCGATGTTGCGGATCTCTCCGGTCTCGTTTGCGGCGATCACGTCCTCTAGATACCGGAACTCGTAGTCCTCGGGGTCCTGGGCGAAGCTCTCACCCTCGGTCGGCTCCGGCGGATCGTCCCTGTCGAAGTCGTTCATCGCCTGCAGCGCCCGCTTGACGAAGTGCTCCTGATAGTCGTGGCTCCGGGCGGTCATGGTCCCGCCCATCAGGATCAGCTCGACCTTGTCGACGGGGTGGCCGATCTCCCTGAGCTGGGCGAGCCGGAGCGTGACCTGCCCGTAGGGGTCGTAGTCGTTCTGTTCGCCGCGGGCCGCGGCGGGTTCGTGGCCGGTGTAGCTCTGGGAGCTGTCGAACTCGCTTGCGGGTCCGCCCGGGCAGTAGAGACACTTCCCGTGGGGACACATGTGTGGCGAGGTCATGATCGCCACCGGCGAGACCCCGGAGGCCGTGCGGACGGGCTTTCGCCGCAGGACGGCTTCGGCCTCCTCGCGGCGGTCGTCGGGTGCCCTCGCGAGGACGTCGCCGTTGGTCGGCACCTTCGGCGAGGAGAACTCCGAACACACCTCCAGCTTGGCGGATTCGACGTCCTCGCGCTCGATCTCGCCGGCGAGGACACGGGAAACGAGCTCCTCACAGGTCCGCTCGAACGCCTCGGATTCGGCGGGCTCGGCGTCGGTGCTCATTCGCTCGTCGAATCCTCAGTGGTTATACGGAATAAGGATGTCGGCCTACGCCGTGGCCGCGAGGTCGGCCGTGACCTCGATCGCGGCGTCCCGAACCGCCTCGCGCTCGCCGATCAGGAAGGACAGTCGGCCGCGTCGGACGCCGGAGGTGAGAACGCCACCCTCGGGGACACGCTCGGCGACCCGGTCGCCGAGCTCCCGGACGTCGATGCCCTCGGAGCTCCTGATCTGGAGGTCGGCCTCGTCGAGTCCGACGACGACCAGTCGGTCGTGTTCGTCGCGCAGGTCGCGGAACAGTGCATCGAGCATCAGTGCCGTCGGCGGGAAGTCGAATCGGTGGGTGAACGCGTCGGTGTCAAGCACCGCAACGGTGGTGCCCTCGACTTCGCGGGTCTCGACATGTGGACGGACCGTATCAAGCTCGTCGTCGAGCTTCGCTCGGAACTGCTCGCTGACGTGTGAAGCGAGGCTACGCACGTCGTCGTCGCCGGCAAACAGCAGGTCGGCGACGAGCTCGCGCTTGTCCTCGTAGGCCTGGTAGTACGCCTCGAGCGCGACGGCCTCGCGCAGTTCGCGGGCGGTATCGACGTCGTAGCCCGCCTCGCGTGCGAGGGCGGCGTACTTCTCGGGAGCCTCCTCCCAGTAGCTCACGGCGGGCAGGTGCGCGATCTCGTCACGAACGTCGCCGACGCCGCATGCGACGTTCGCTGCGAGCACGGTCGTCGTCACCGGCTCGTCGTCGTCGGTGACGACGCCGTCCGCGACGTCGCTCGTCTCGAACCCGGGATCCGAGTCGATCACGAGGCGATCGACGTCGTAGACGTCGAGCAGCTCGATCCCGTCGCGCGACTCGGCGGTGCTGCCGGTATCGACCAGCACCACCAGCGGGAGCTTCTCGTCGTGGCGCGCGCGGTTGTCGAGCATGCGGGTCACGTCGCTGGTCGCGGCGGCCATGCCGTAGTCCTCGCCGTCGAGAGGCTGGCGGTCGAAGTAGTGGTACTCGGCGTCGGCCCGGTCGTGTTGGTCGCGGATCAACGGCAAGACGGCACGTTCGATGGCCACACCGGCGAGGTAGCCGTCGGCGGTCGCCGTGTGGCGAAGGACGATCGGCCGGGACTCGATGACGGCTCGTCGGATCGTGCCGGCGGCGTCCGCGATCGCCCCATCGAGATCCGAAAGCGCCGGATCGTCCGCGAGCAGGGAGAGCTCGCCGGGGTGTGATTCGGCCTCGAGTGCGTCGTCGAGGCGTTCGAGGACCGTCTCGGCGTCGGCGTCGGCGAGCGGTTTGAGCGACTCCGTCTCGATCTGAACGCCGCCACGGCGGCGTTCGACCTCGCCGGTCAGCCGGATCAGATCGCCGACCTCGATCTCGGGGTAGGCACGGACGCCGGCCTCCTTGAACGCCGCACACTCGGCGACGCCGGTCTCGTCGCGCACCTCGAAGATCGTCGGGCCGCCGGTCTGCTGGACGTCCACGACCCGCCCCTCGATGCGGACCCGCTCGCCGATCGACTCCTCGAGGGCGTTGATCGTCGTCCGCTCGGGCGGGCCCGACTCGACCGGGTCCGGGGTGACCGATTCGGAGCCGACGGTGGCCGCGCCGCCGTTGGCCGCGGTTTCCGACCCATCGTCCCGGGTCTCGGACGCGGACGCCGGTTCCGACCCGGCTTCGTTTTCGGTGTCGGGGTCGGATTCGGAGTCGGTCGCAGATACCGGATCGTCGGTCCCGTCGTCCTCGGCGAGGCGGTCGCCCTCGGGACCGTCGATCACCTCGCCGCGGAACTCCCGCGGGGACTGGCGGATCGACCACGAGAGGTCGACGTTGCCGTTGTCCTGAACGTCGGTGACCTGGACGTAGACGGTGTCGCCCTCATCCCAGTCGAGGCTCTTGAGGCGTCGATCGAGCTCGCTTCGGTGCAACAGGCCGGTGACCGAGTCGCCGATGTCGACGAAGACGCCGAAGTCGGCGAATCCGTCGACGGTCCCTTCGTAGAAACGACCCGTGGTGAGCTGGTCGGGACGGCTACCGTCGAATCGGAACGCGACGTCCTCCTGGTGTGAACGGCAGACGACCCCGTCAACCGGGGTGCCGCAGATGATACATTGACCCATTTACAGGGGCAGAGTGGTCCCGCACTAAAACGGTTGTCGAAACGTCGCTGAGGGGCTGCTCGATGGCTCGTTATGCCCCGGCCGAAAGCACCGTCTCCATCGCCTCGAACCCGCCGAACCCGATCCCGAAGGCCACCGCCGCCGGCAGCGCACAGAGCACGAGCGCGCGCGCCATCGAGACGGCGTGGCGCTCGCTGATCCCGATGACGAACAGGACCGTCCCGTATCCCGCCGCGAGCAGTCGGATCGTCGGGACGGGCACTCCCACGAACACGCAGGGGGCCGTGGCGTAGCCGATCACCTGAACGGTCTCGCTGATCCCCGCTCGATCGGGGGCGAACGCAAGCAGGAGGACGGTCTGGAGTGCAGCAGTGAGATGCAACGCCAACGGGGCGACGAGGATGACGATCACCGAGAGGACGAGAACGATCGAGAGGACTCGCCGACCGCCGAACGTGGGATACGGCGCGCCGACGATCGTTTCGCCCGCGAGCGTCAGTCGCAACAGCGACGCAAGCGCCACGACGACGACCGCGAAGAGCAGACCGGGCGCCTGATCGCCCGGGGCGACGCCGACCCGGAAGAACCGCCGGGGACGGACCAGCACCTCGATCCACGCGCGGGCGAGTCCGCGGGCCCCGCGCTCGCGTCCGCCGGCCGGGTTCTCGACCCACTGTGTCACGCCCGAACTACTCGGTCCGTGGACCATGACGGTTGCGACATCGTGCCTTCGAATCCGCCGACACGGGCCGAGAACGCCACGTCCGACCGCGTTTCGAGCCGTGTCCCCGCCGTCAGTCGCGCGCCCCGACGTTCTGCTCGCTCTCGAAGGCGTCCGGGTCGGGCTCGATGTTGGCGTACTGCACCGTTCGCCGGCCGAGCACGCGCACCCGTTCGGCGGTGCCCTCCTCCTTGAACGTAGTGCCCTCGAAGGCGCTATGGGCGCGTGGCACCGCCGCCTGATGGGGTACCACCCATGCATTGAGCGCCCGGCAGACCGATCTCAGGTGATCGAGCGCGGTGATCGGGAAGGCTCCGCCGGAGACCGCGAGCAACCCCACGGTCTTGTGTTCGAACTCGTCGAACCCGCAGTGGTCGAGCGCGTTCTTCAACACGCCCGAGTACGACCCGTGATACATCGGGGTTCCGAGGACGATGGCATCCGCATCCCGAACCTCTCGTGTGAAGGCCTCGACGCCCTCGGTCGGTTCGTCGTCGGTGTTCAACACCGGGAGGTCGTACTCGCGGAGGTCGAGGAGGTCGCCGGTGCCGCCAGCGCCCTCGACGCCACGGAGCGCCTCGCGGAGTGCTTTTCTGGTGTGGCTCCCCTCGCGAAGGCTGCCGGGGATCGCCACGACGCGTGGTGAGTCCGCCATACCCGATCAACGGACGAGGACCGTGAAAACCTACCGCCTGAGTCGCACGCGATCGCCCTGGGTCTCGACCAGTCCGTCGTCTTCGAGGTCCCCGACGAGTCCACGCAGCCACTCCTCGCCCGTCTCGCCGCCGTAATCGACGCGGACGCGCGGCCCGAGTTCGTCGAGCGGGAGTTCGTCGTACTCCCGCAGCGTGCGGATCACCCGCCCGCGTTTCTGCCGGCGGCTCCCCTCGAACTCGGGTTGGGTGGGTACGTCCGGCGCGGTGAAATCGCCCGTTTCGTAGGCCCGGCACCACTCGCGGAACGGACAGCCCGCCTCGTCACAGCGCGGGGTCTTCTCGCAGGCCACCCCGCCCAGCTCCATGATCGCGTTGTTCCAGACTCGCGACTCGCCGTCGGGCATGAGCCCCCCTGCGGCCTCCTCGAAGGCCGCGTCGTCGTCGGGCACGTCGAACGCGCGGTAGAGAACGCGCTTGACGTTCGTATCGACCACGGCGTCGCCGTTGTCGAACGCGAACGAGGCGACGGCGTTCGCGGTGTAGGGACCGACGCCCTGCAGCTCTTGCAGTTCCTCCGGTTCCTCGGGGAACTCCCCGTCGAACTCCTCGATCACCTGTCGGGCGGCCTCGTGGAGGTATTTCGCGCGGTTGTTGTAGCCCAGGCTGTGGTCGGTCCAGAAGCCCACCACCTCGGAGCGATCCGCCGCCGCGAGCGCCCCGGGATCCGGCCACCGTTCGAGGAACGCCTCCCACGCACGCTCGACACGCTCCAGTTGGGTCTGTTGGCTCATCACCTCCGAGACGAGGATCGCGTAGGGATCGTCGGTACGCCGCCACGGGAACTCCCGGTGGTCGGTCCGGTACCACTCCACGAGCGACTCACGTACCTGATGAAGGTCGTCCGGCAGCGAATCCGCCCCACTCATTCGCCCGGAGTACGGCTCGCGCGGGTTTAGTACCCGCGATCCCATCCGCCGCGTTCGGAGCTCGACCCCGTGATATAAGAAACCATACCATTCCGTGATGGATTGAACGGTGGCTGGTTCGGTCCACCTGAAAGGGGAATCGCCACAGCGATGACGTTCCCCTGATCGACCTGTCGGATCTGGCGCGGGTTGTCGGTTCCCGGCTCCCTTTCCGTGCGACGGGCGTTCGTTCGGTCGATGGCATCCCACGCACTCGACGGCGACGTCGCACTCGTTACGGGAGCGTCCTCGGGAATCGGCGCCGCAACCGCCCGCGCGCTCACCGACGAAGGAGCGGCGGTCGCACTGGCCGCCCGCCGCGAGGAGCGTCTCGAGGAACTCGCAGAAGAAATCGAGGACGACGGCGGGGAGGCGCTCGTCGTGCCGACCGACGCCACCGACGAATCCCAGGTCCGCGAGATGGTCGACACCACCGTCGAGGAACTCGGCGGGCTCGACGTGCTCGTGAACAACGCGGGCGTCATGCTGCTCGAGCCGATCGCCGAGGCCGACCCCGACGACTGGCAGCAGATGCTCGATCTCAACGTTCAGGGGCTGATGGTCGCCTCGCAGGCCGCCCTCGGACATATGCAGGAGGAGGGCGCGGGCGACATCGTCAATCTCTCATCGGTCGCCGGCCAGAAGGCGTACGCGGGATCGAGCGGCTACAACGCCTCGAAGTTCGGCGTCACGGCCTTCTCCGAGGCGCTGCGCGAGGAGGTCGTCGACTCGGACATCCGGGTCACGACGATCGAACCCGGCGCGGTCGATACCGAACTCGCCGAGCACATCCCCGACGAGGAGCAAAAGGAGCAGATCGAGGGGATGATGGACGAAATGGAGCCGCTCCGGCCGGAGGACATCGCCCGCTCGATACGCTTTGCGGTGTCCCAGCCGACCCACGTCGACATCAACGAACTCCTGATCCGCCCGACGCGACAGGAGCTGTAGCCCTCCTCGGAGTCGAGAGGAATCGAGGAGTCGAAACCCGTATTCACGCGGCCCGTCTGGTCGGGAGCATGAGCCTCGATGACCTCTCCGCGGACGTCGAATCGGCCTACGCGGACCTTGAGGACGAACTCCCGGTGGCGCTCGACAGCCAGACGAAAAACGAACTCGCCGTGCTAAGTGCCGCCCTCGGCCCCGAGAGCACCGACGACCTCGTACGTCGGGCGGTCCACCTGCTCTTTCAGTCGACGACCGACACCGGCCAGCTCGATCTCCATCTCCGGCAGGGCTACGACGTGACCTACGACGAGTACCTCTCGGGGATGACCTACGAGGAGATGAGCGGCGGAGTTTCGCCCTCCCAGCCCGACGACAAGGAGCGCCGATACCAGTTCTAGAAAGCCCCCGGAACACACTGGTGTGTATTCCTCGCCCTTTTCGGGCTGAGCGGCGACGAAGTCGCCGCGAGATCCAGAAAATCGCGAAGCGATTTTCGAGACCGCCGGGCCGCATGCCCAGCCGGCCGATCGGCCGGCTGTCTGGACGCCAGACTTTCCCGTCCCCCTCGCAGAGTCCCACTTCCGGTGGCTCCGCTCGCGCCGCTCACGAGATGCAAAGCGTCCCATTCACCAGCGAGAGCGCTTTGCGATCTCGCGCTGGCCACCGCATATCCCCAACCGGTTACTCGTCGACGGCAGCAATGGCCTCGCACAGCAGATCCATTCCGAGTTCGATCTCGCGCTCGGTCACGTCCAGTGGCGGCAACAGACGAAGGGTCTTGTAGCCACAGCCGAGGGTCAGTAGTCCCCGCTTCAGCGCCGCCTCGATGACCGCCTCCCGGCGCTCTTTGGAATCGAACTCGACGGCGAGCATCAGCCCCTTCCCGCGGACGTCGATGACCCCCTCGGGCTCGGCGTCCCGGAGCAGTTCCTTCGCCTGATCGCCGCGTTCGCGGGCGTTTTTCAGAAGCCCTTCCTCGCGGATGGCGTCGATCGTCAGGGCCCCCTGCATCGCGGCGACGACGTCGCCGGCGCCCCACGTCGAGGAGATCCGGGCGTCCTCGTCCGGGAAGACGTCCGAACGCGAGATCGTCGCGCCGACCCGAAGCCCCTTCGCACACGAGATCACGTCGGGTTCGATCGGGAAGTGGTCCGAGCCCCACATCTCGCCCGTCCGGCCGAGCCCCGTCTGGATCTCGTCGGCGATCAGAAGCACGTCGTGTTCGGTACAGACCTCGCCCACCTCCTGCATGAACGCGTCGCTGGGGATTCGGTAGCCTCCCTCGCCCTGGATCGGCTCGACGACGAGGTATGCGAGGTCCTCCACCGGAACGTGACCCGTCTCGGGATCGAGCTTCGAGGCGAGGGCCGATCCGCCATCGCGGAAGAAGCCACAGCCACACGTCTCGGGCGTACAGCCCCGATCGTCACAGTACGGCACGTCGGTGAGCCCCGAGAGCTCGGGATAGCCCTTCCGCTGGACGGACTTCGAGCGGTTGAGGCTGAGCGCGCCCAGCGTCCGGCCGTGAAAGCCGCCCTCGAAGACGACGCCCCGCGTTCCCCCGGCGGCGTCGTAGCAGATCTTGATCGCGTTCTCGACGGCCTCGGCGCCGGAGTTCGAGAGGAAGACCCGGTCCATCCCGTACTCGTCCGTGATCTCGA
>CAYVQH010000057.1:0-11290 GCA_964454105.1 uncultured Halobacteriales archaeon
AGTTCTCCTCGGGGATCGAGCCGTGGTTCTCGAGGTTCTCCTCGAAGTGGGTGAAGACCGCGAGCGGCGAGAGATAGGAGCGACCGCGGTGCATCGAGTCCATGATCGCCTCCGCGATCTCGTCGCCGATGAACCGCGGCGAGACTCCCGTCATCGCTTCCGCGATCTCGGCGTTCGACTCGCCCTCCTCGCGGAGCTTCTTCACGTCGATGTCGTCGCCGTCGCTGGACTCGCCGTTGTAGGCTTTCGCCTTCTGGACGATATCGACGGCCTCCGTATCGGGCTCCTCGATGCGTGTCAGTATTCCGAACAACCCGGCCATCTCCAGAGTGTGGGGTTCGACGTGGATGTCGGGGACGTCCGCGTTGTTCAACAGTTTCCCGTAGATCTCGGATTCGGCGACGTACTCCAACACGTAGGGGAAGTCGATGCGCTTGGTCCGGTCGTTGAACGCCTCCATCGACTCGTCGCCCTTCTTCTCGCGGTACTCGGGCATGTTCGTCCGGCCGACGATCACCTGATCGATGTCGATCCGGGGGTTGTTCTTGGGCTTGATCGTCTGCTCCTGGGTGGCGTGCAGGAAGTCGTAGAGGAACTCCCGCTGGAGCTTCAGCAGCTCCTCGCCGGAGAAGATGCCGCGGTTGGCGTTACAGAACGCCCCGGAGTAGTCGAACGCCCGCGGGTCGCTCTCGCCGTAGACGGCGATCTTCGAGTAGTTGACGTCGCCGGTGAGTTCGGTCTCGTCCTGGTTTTTCTTGTCCTTGGGCTCGAAGGTCTCGATCGCCTGGCGCTTGTTCTCGTCGGCGAGCAGACGGACGACCTCGACGTGGTTCTCGAGGACGGTCTGGAGGTCGTCGTCGTAGTACGCGAGTAGTTCGTCCATGTAGAAACTGGAGGCCGGATCGAGGCTCTGTTCGTTGCGGATGGTGTAGGGCGCATCGAGGCGTTCGTTGAGGTCGTCGACGACCTGCTGGCGCTGTTCGAGGGGCAACAGAACCAACGGATCCTGGTTCATCGGCGACTGAACGACGTCGTCCGCGGGATCCTGGTCGGGGATCACGTCACAGAGGTTCGTCCACCGGAAGGTGTACATCCGTCCCTCCTCGCGCGTCGTGTAATCCTCGAAGTAGGTGCGGAGCTGCGAGTCGAACGCGGATTTGCCGGATCCGACCGGACCCAGAAGGAGCTTGATACGGCGGTCCGGACCCAGTCCGCGGGCCCCGCTTTTGACCTTGTTGACGAACTCGTGGATCGCCCGGTGAACGACCTCCCCGTAGAAGGTGTTCTCGCCGTCGCCCAACGGGTCCTCCGAGGCCATCAGGTACTCGACGGTACCGCTCTCCTCGTCGTAACGCGTCCCGTAGTAATCGAACATGTCGGCGACGCGCTGGTGGGCGTTTCTGGCGACCTTCGGATCCGTTTGAACCGTCTCCAAGTACCACGCGAACGTCTTCGCGTCGCGTAGGTCGCTTGGAACGGTTTCTCTGTACTGCTGGCTGAGCGTTTCGAGGGAGTTATCGACTGTCATGGTTGTTGTAGGGATCGAGAGGAGGAACGCGTAAACCGACGGCTCCACGATGCCGACTCGTCGGTATCATACACGCCGATCGACCGTGACCGCTGGCTCGACGCGGGCCGGCGGCCGGTACGCGATCGGGTGATGTTGACTATCATGGGAACTGAGCACCACCACACCCCAATGGATCTGTCAAGAGGGGCGCGGACAGCGCGCGGGTCGTTCGGCGGGCGGATACCGATACTGTTTAATATTGGTGTGCTACGTTATCATAAACCTTTCTACGAGATCACATACCAGGATGGATACCCAAGTTGCCTTATTCGACGAGGGCGTAGCGACGGGACGTGAGTCCTGAGGAATCGCCGAACGGGTGGGAACGGTGGAGCGACGAGCCCGATCGGCAGGTGTTCGTCTATCGACCGGACGTCTTCGACACGCAGGCGTTTCCTGCCCCTT
This sequence comes from uncultured Halobacteriales archaeon, assembly GCA_964454105.1. Classification (GTDB taxonomy): domain Archaea; phylum Halobacteriota; class Halobacteria; order Halobacteriales; family Halalkalicoccaceae; genus Halalkalicoccus. Next base: position 1,976 of record CAYVQH010000057.1, read on the forward strand.
GCATGCCGACGCTCTACCTGAGCAACGGCCCCCACAGGAGCCGTCGGCCCGAACAACGCCGCGGCGCCACCGGCAAGGGCTGGTATCTGACCCTCTATCTCGAACCCGAGGTCGTCCTCGAGGAGCGCCGCTACGACGACCGCGAGAGCGCAAACGAGAGTGTCGCCGACCTCACGGAACGGTTCGCCGCGGGCGAACTCGATTATCGGGGCGCGTATCAGGTTCCCCGCGAGAAGTACCTCGATAAGCTCGACGAGCTGACCGGGCGAGAGGCTTAACCGGTCTGTGGGCGTAGCGTCGGCCATGAGTACGCTCACCCTGATCGGCAGCCGGCTCGCGGAGCCCGGCACCGAGTTCGTCTATCACGGCGAGGCCGACGCCTGCGAGGGCTGTCCGTATCGCGGGCAGTGTCTCAACCTCGTCGAGGGCCGGAAATACCGCGTCGAGAGCGTCCGCGAGAACGCCCAGACCCTCGAATGTGGGGTACACGACACCGGCGTCAACGCCGTCGAAGTCGAGCCCGCCGCGACGACGGCGAACGTCCCTTCCCAGGGGACCTACGCCGGCAGCAAGGCGAGCCTCGCCGGCGCCTGTCCCCACACCGACTGTCCGAGCCACGAGTACTGCGTCCCCGACGGGCTCGACTTCGACGAGGAACGGCGCGTTCGCGAGGTGCTCGGTGACCCACCCCACGACTACTGCATGCTGGATCGGGACCTCACCCTCGTCGAGTTCGCCCCGCCCGAGGACTGACCACGACCCTGGGGTTACGGTCCATGTTCGAGGTCCTGGGCGTAGGCGTAGTCCCCATCGCGGGCCGCTGGCTGGCGGCCGTCGAGCCGGATCGACCAGCCCTCGATCCGGCTCGGATCGTCGAGGGCGTTGGTCAGGGTGGTTCGCACGTCGATCACGTCGACGCCGTAGAAGTCGCGCGGAACGCCGTGGAGGTACTGGAGGGCGGTCTCGAACAGCGAGCGCATCCCCGCATCGTCGTGAAAATCAACGTGTTTGTACGTTCCGGCGGCCACCTGGACCATTCCGTGGAGGAACTTGCTTTCGGTGGTACCGCTGCCGTAGTTGTACCACTCGTCCTCGAAGCAGTCGTGTGATTCGTGGTACTCCCCGGCATTGAAGAGCCGAACGCCGTGGTCCGTCGCCCGTCTGAGGGTGGCGTGCTCCCATCGACCGTCGGTGCGCCAGCCCGTGGGATCGCCCTTCGGAGCGGGCACCGACGGATCGCGCGTGTGATCGTCCATACCCGATCCAGGTCCTCCAGTCGCCTAACCGTTCGGTGTGGGGAGCGGCCGACGGGGTCGACGGCGTTCGCGGATCCGGAATCTTTTAGCGGGCGGCAACCGGAGTGGCGTGTGCGTGCGAGGGTAGCCAAGCCCGGAAACGGCGGCGGACTCAAGATCCGCTCCTGTAGAGGTCCGTGGGTTCAAATCCCTCCCCTCGCATCGCCGGGGTTCACACCCCGTGATGCGGAAGGCTGCTCGGAGCGGTCTTCCCTCGCAAAGTTCCTGGCCGAACGTTACTCCGATAGCCGCCGCCTCGGGGACCTACTATCGAGTGCACGTCACGGAAGCACGGAACGGTCGTTACGAAAATTGATCAGCCGGTTCGTATCGGTCAGTCCGAGGACGCCGGCCCCAACCGGCTCCGATGGTGACAGTTGAGACAGGGTTTGATACGAAGCGGTTTCCCACACGTCTGACAGTGCCATTCCGGGTATCGTCTGGTCATCGTACCCACTGTGATAGAGTATCACACTCGTATATATGGCTTTGGCTACCGGTCGGATATCCGACCGGTCGTTACATGGGTGGAGCGGACCTATGGTGACCATGCCGACCCCGGCCGACACACCCCTCCTGCTTGATGTCATGCTCGGCAAGCTAGCGAGGTATCTACGGATGTGTGGCTATGATACGGCGTACGCGCTCGATCGCGGTATCGAGGCTGATCCGAGGCTCCATGAACTCTCCGGTGAGGAGGGGCGAGTGTTGCTCACGCGCGATACGGATCTCGCACGACGAACCGACGGTGCGATCCGCCTGCGGACGCGAATGATCGACGCACAACTCGCGGAGTTGGCCGACGCCGGCTTCGAACTCACGCTCAGCGAACCCCGTCGGTGCTCGCTCTGTAACGGTCGCCTCCGCCGTGTCGGCGCGAACGAAGAACTCCCCTCGTTCGCCCCTCGGCCGATGGAACGACCCGTCTGGCGCTGTCGGGAGTGTGGTCAGCCGTTCTGGAGGGGTAGCCATTGGGACGACGTCGCGTCGCGGCTCGACGCCATCGAGCGGTAGTTCTGGCGGGCGGACCGGTCCATCCGGATCGGAACCCTAAAAGTTCCGGCCCACACCCTCTGAAATATGGACGACGTTTTCGATCGTCTCGATCCCGCCCGTGCGTGGGTCGCCATAGGGCTCACGGCGATCCTCACACTGGTCGTCGGCGTCCTCGCTTTCCCGCGTCGAGTCTATGACGGCTTTCTCTGGCGGTACTTTTGGGGTCCGGTCGTCGCTGACGGAACCGGATCGCCCTGTGTACGTCGGGTCGACGGCCGGACCGAACTACTCGACAGCGCCACCGCCTGCCGGCAAGCCACGGGGGTCATCGCCGAACCCGGCTACACGACGGTTTCGACGGTGAGCTATGCGCTCGTGCTCGTGTTCGCGCTGGTCGGTGTCGTCTTCCTCCTCCAGCGTCTCGACATCGGGCGGAGTCGTGGCTTCTTCTTCGCGCTGTTCCCGTTCACGCTGTTCGGGGGTGCGTTGCGTACCGTCGAGGACGCGAGCGTCGCCCTGCTGGGGGCCACCGGCGAGCCGGCGATCCCCTTTCCGGTGAGCAGCCTCTTCATCAGTCCCATCATCTACTTCACCGTCTTCTTCGTCACGCTCGGGGCGTTGCTCGTGAGCATCGCCGCCGCGAGATGGGGGCTCGTCGGCCGGTACGAGCGTCCCCTCACTGCGATCGGCGTCCTCGCTCTCGTGACGACGGTGGGGTATCTGGGCTGGCTCGCGTTCACGACGTCGGTTCTCGAGTTCCATCCGGCCGTGTTAGTCATCACGCTGGTCGGAGCGACGCTCGTCGCCGGCCTCGCCTGGGTCCTCACCCAGCGGTTCGTTCCCGAGGTGAACGTCGCGACCGGCTACATGGGTGTGCTGGTCATCTGGGGCCACACCGTCGACGGGCTCGCGAACGTCCTGAGCCTCGATTGGGCCGACACTCTGGGGATCCCGAACTACTCGCCGAAACACGTCGTCAACACCGCCATCATCGAGATCACGGAAGCGATCCAGCCCCCGTCGGTCTCGGCGGCGATCGGGACCGCCTGGCCCTTCTTGCTCGTGAAGATCGGAGCAGCACTGTTCGTCGTTTGGGTCTTCAACGACGAGATATTCGAGGAGAGCCCGCAGTATTCGATGCTGTTGCTGGTCGCCATCCTCGCGGTTGGCCTCGGACCCGGAACCCGGGACTGTCTGCGAGCGACGTTCGGAATCTGATCGTCCCATCACCCTGCCGGTCGGGAACGACGTGCCGTTCGGCTCGATCCCACTGTCGGCGATCCGTTCCGCTCGATCGTGGAGCCGATGATCGTCGACGGGCGCAGGTTCCTACGAGTATATCTCTAGTATTATCAATATTAGTATAGATTTAAGTGATTACATGTTGTATGTCTCACACATGCTAGGAGAACGGGGACCAAAGAAGAAACGACACCTGCCGACCTACAGCGGTGGTTGTTATCGCAGCCGAATCGACGACTGCTGTTGGCTCTGTATGAGTCGTATCGCCGGAACGCAGTTACGAGATCTCTTTCGGACCGGGGGAGAACGAGCAGCCGTTCGGACACACGAGCTGATCGGTGAGGACGTCCAGGTCCCGGTGGTGGGGGACGACGGCGAGTCGGTCGAACACCTTCCGGGGGAGATCGTGGACGTCTTCGACGACGAGCCGAGCGTCTTTGCGGTGCGATTGGAAAACGGGACGCGGCTTGCATTCTCGATCGAGCATCTCGGCTAGGGGTACGGATGGGGATCGCGCTCCAAGCGCGGTTCGAACCCCATCGTTTGGGGTACGGTTTCCGCGCGCTCGCCGAAAACCGGTTCATGAGTGAACAGCGGCTGGGCTTTGGGAACGAGCACGCGCACGGTCTCGAACCCGAGGAGACGGACGTCGTTGGGCGCGATCCACGCCGCGTACGGCGTCAACCCGGCGTCGGTCACTCGTGTCACGAGCGTCTCGCGTTCGCCCTCGGACTCGAGGGAAGTGGTGCTGACGGCGTCGGCGTCGACCCGATCCGACGCGTCGAGGAAGTCACGAGCCGGATCGGGAAACGAGCCGTATCGACCGATCCAGCCCGACTCCTCGGCGGCCGCTTCGGGTCCCATCGACCGCAGTTCCATCCAGTTCTGCAGGGCCTCACAGAGTGCCGAACGAGCGGCCGCCATCGCATCGAGATCGGCATCGGAACCGACCGCAAACCGGGGCCACTCGTCCTCACGGTGGACCGCAACGGCCACCACGGGAACGTCGACGTCCTGGGCGACGAGCAGCGGCGTGACCGTGAGCCCCTCGCTGGCCGCCCGTCGTGAAAGGGCGGCAAACGTTCCGTCGTCGACGTCGAGCGCGAGCGGCTCGAAGGTCGAATACCAGGCGAGCATCGTCGCGTCGCGCTCGATCACCTCGTACAAACCCGACAGCATCGCCTCGTTTCGCGTGTTTCCGAGCCCCAATCCCGTGGTGATCGCAGGGCCGAACCGTTTCTCCGGCGGCGGAAACTGGACGAACTCCGCGGGCAGAGAGACCGATCCGTCGGTATCGAGACGGTCACCCGAGATCCAGCGGATCGCCACGTCCACGTCCTTTCCCCGGACGAACCGCTCGGGCCGGACCGGCCGGCGTACGTCGTCGGGATGTGCGGACTCGAACCAGTCGTCCCGGTAGACGCCCGCGCTATAGCGTTCGAGGGCTTCGCCGAGGCTCTTCATATAGGCACCGTTCCAGTCGGCAGCGACGCCTGCCGCTCGTGTCGCTGCGCTCGCGTCGCTAAACCCGCCGGTATTGCCGCTCGTCGCGAGGTAGTACGGAGCGGGAAACGATGCGATCTCGCCGACCGATCGAATGATCCCGATCCGATCATCCACCCCGCGTTCGGCATGGGCGATCGCTTCCTCGACGGATCGGTGCTCGCCATCATGGGTCGGTGCGGTCGGCGGGCCGCCACAGTTCCTACAGGTCGGTATCGGGAGAAGTGGTCGTTCCCTGTACGGGAGTTCGACCACGCTACCGAACAGATCCTCACTACCCCGGAGCGTGCGGACGATCCGACGGCCGGCGAGCGCTCCTGCGAAGCGGGCGGTAGTCGGATCGGGGTCGGGCGGTTCCGAGTCGAACTCCTCCGCCTCGATCCGTCTCCGGAGGCAGCGATAACAGCCCGTATCGGGACCGAAACCGGCTACTGACGCCTCGACGTCGAAGACCGGATGGCCGCCGATACCGCCGAGTTCGACGGCGACCCACGGCCCGTCATACGACTCGTTCACTTCGGAGAAGACATCGTCGCCGACTCGACCGACGACGACCATCAGTTCGTCATCGGATACGGAACCGAGGGCCCTCTCCCGTGGTTCGACATCGACGTCGTCGAGTGCCGCTGCTATCGCTTCGGTCGTGGGACCCGAACCGACGAGACCGATGGAGACGTCCATACGTCGGTTCGGTGGGGGGAACGAATAAAACCGACCGGATCAGTTGAGCAGGTTCTGTGCGACGCTCGCGAGCTGATCGGTGTTCGCCTCACGCAGACGCTCGTCGCCGAACTTCAGGCGAAGCCGCGGGCGGCCGACGTCGATGGGGACCTTCTCGGTGTCGATCAGGCCCATGTCCTCGAGACGGGTCTTCGTCCGCGAGAAGGTCGCCTTGCTCGCGATGCCGACGTCCTCTCCCCACTTCGAGATGTCGTAGAGCAGGACCTCGTTCTTCGCTGCAATGAGGAGGCTGATCGTGACCTCGTCGAGGCCATCACCGTCGCCACGAGCGGTCTGAAGCGAGTTCAACACACCAGTGAAGTCGGCCTCAACCGGTTCGCCGATCTCCTCCGCAAGTGTCGTTCGAACGCTCGATAGCGGAGGGGTGCGGAGTTTGAACTCGTCCGCGTCCTCCCAGGCAGCCGTATAGGAGTCGTACGCCAACGAGACGAACTCCTCGTCGTCGGTCGTCAATCCGGCAACGGTGTCGCCGACGTTGACGAGCGCGACGACTTCGCTCTGCGACACCAGCAACGAGTTCTCGCTTCCGTCGGCAATGGTCCGGAGTTCGAGCGTGCCGTCATCGACTAGGTCCGCGGCGTTGCTCGCCAGGATGAAATCGCTCGTCACGTCCTTGAGCGTGCCTTCGTCCCCCAACAAGCGAATTCGAGGGAGGTCCGAAACGTCACCGGCGACGTCGATCAGTTCCTCGATCGCGTCCGCGGACGGGTTCACTACGAGCAGGTCCTCGGAGGCGGACTCCAGGACCGTTCGTAGGATATCTTCGATATTATCATCGAGTAAATTTGAGGCCATAGTTGTGGGTGTACAATGTTTTTACAACTATTTAATTATAACGGCCGAGAGAGGGGGATATTACGCCGAAGACGCCTTCACGCGCATCGATGGGAAGGCTCGTCCTTTCGCCCGATATCGTCGAATTACGGATCGGCACGTCGCGTAATATGTGCTTATCATTTTTGCGAATCAAGGTGCGAAATGAGTTCCTCCGGCCAGAAGAACTGGCCGTCGTAGATGACCGGCGCGTCGATACGTTCTAGAACGTCGAGAAACGAACTCAGATCGAGCGTCGATTCGGTCGTCGTTCCGTGGAGATGGGGAACGTCACTACCGATTCCGTCGGGGTAATACCAGCCGCCGGCCGTCCAGTTCGGGAGTACGTCGTAGGCGACGGAGAAGCTCTCGTCGGCCGGCTCAACCGTCAGGGTACCCGGATGACGGTCACGACGCCCGCCGAGGACGTGTGTGCCGTCGCCGACGACCGCGTAGTTCTTGCCCATCATGATCCGTCGACGGGCCAGTTGCATCGCCCGGTCGATGCTGAAGCCGTAAACGAGCAGGCGAGCGAACGTCGTGCCGACCGTGGCGGCCTGCCCGTTGAGCACCTTTGAGAAGGTCACCCCGCCGGCGACGCTACCGCGTTCGACGAGTGCTCGCCCCTCGTAGAACGAACCACATGCATTCAGGAAGAACGTCTGAGCGTTGCTCTCGGGGATCTCCTCGGCCGAGAGGTTGCCGTCGGTACAACGGAGTCCCTCGACGTCACAGTGGCCGACATAGTGGACGAACGCGCTCGGACGCTGGAAGACCGTCGAGAGCTCCTCACGGGTGAGCTGGTGGTGGACCGTAACGTCGATCGGTAGGTCGGCCGCGTGTTCCTCGTATATCCGGGCGACTTCGGCGTGTTCACCGTCCATCTCGGGATCGTTTTGGACCACGATGAATGGGAGCCGACCGTCCGTGTCGAGCCCGGAGAGACCGTTCTCGAACGCCTCCGTCCGAGCGTTGAACACGTCGATCGGCACCGTCTCGTCGAGCCAGGCGTGTGATCGAGCGGGTCCGAGGACGGGTTTGACCGCGTCGACCGAGGCGGAGGGACGGGCACCCTGCCGATAGAAGTCCGTCAGCGACCGTTGAAGGAGTTCCTTCCCATCGAGTGGGCGCGTCTTGGGGGGATGGACCAGACTCAGCCGGTCAAGCGCGTACGGGAGCGCGCGGGCGGCTTCCGGTTCGGCCGGGAGGTACGTCGCGAGATGCCACTCCGGAAGCGCCACTGCATCCTCGTCGACTTCCAGATACGCCGCGAGTCGTCGGACCGGATCCGAGAGCCGGTCAGGATCGAGTTCGAGCGAGCGTAGGTCCGGGAGGCCCGCGAGCGAGGGGCCCGCCGTTCGACAACAGCAATCGAGGTAGAACACTCGTCTGAGCAGTGCGGCGACCGCTTCAGGGAGGTCGCCGTCCAGACGGCGCGTCAGGCCCGGCGCGGAGATCGTCGGAACGATCCCGGCTTCGATCGAGACGGTCGCCTGAAGGTAGTACGCGAGCGGCGAGACCGTAAGTATCGTTTCGAGATCGGCCGGCACGCGCAGTTCGATCCCCGTATCTGCGGTGGCGTTCGCGATTCGATCGGGAACGTCGACGGCGTCGGCGTACTCGATGGAGGAAGGGTGTCCGCGAAGGGCGGGTAGCGACTTCTCGGGACCGGTCGTCTCGAAACCCGCGTGGAGATGCGACACAGCGCTCGCGAAGCCGGCCGGCGTCGGCGGGATCTCGATCGTCGACTCGGGCCGGCGAAGCGGACTTCTGAATCCCAGCGTGACTGACTGACGGCCGACGAACGAAACCTCGAGCGAGCGCTCCGGCGCACGGACCGTGGCCGGCCCGTCGAACCGAACGGCGGTCTCGATCGGCGCGGGAACGTCGAGGAGATACGTATCCGGCGGGAGTTCCGTCGATCCGTCGCCGATCGAGGTATGGGTGGTGCCTCCGGTTAGGCTCGTGACGGTTGCCCGGGGCGTGCCGAACCCGAGCTGTGAGACCTGCCCGGAGACCGTCGTATCGACTGGGCGCGGGAGTGTCCCGCCGGCGTAGAACTCCCCCCAATCGGGGGCCGCTATCTCGACGGCGGCGCGGCGATCCGAAACTCTGAGTCCCGCCGTCGTAACCTCCCAGTCGATCATATTGCGACATGGACTGATATCACTGATAGATAATAGGTCTGTCGGAGGAAATAACGTTCAGTTAAACGAATGATTTTGGGAACACGAGGACTGCATGCCGGAGACGGAGGAGACTTTAACCCGCCCTGACGAATGCTCCCCCATGGAGTACGACACCGTCCGTGAGACCGACCCGGAGATCGCAGACGCGCTCGAAGGCGAAGTCGAGCGCCAGCGCGAGGGTCTCCAGATGATCGCGAGCGAGAACCACGTCTCGCCCGCCGTCATGGAGGCCCAGAGCAGTGCCCTGACCAATAAGTACGCCGAGGGCTATCCCGGCAAACGCTACTACGCCGGCTGCGAACACGCTGACACCGTCGAGAACCTCGCCATCTCGCGCGCGAAGGAGCTATGGGGGGCGGAGCACGTCAACGTCCAGCCCCACAGCGGCTCGCAGGCGAACATGGGCGTCTATCTCGCGGTCCTCGATCCGGGCGACAAGATTCTCTCGCTGGATCTGACCCACGGGGGGCACCTCTCCCATGGCCACCCCGCGAACTTCGCGGGCCAGCTGTTCGAGGTCGAGCAGTACGAGGTCG
>CAYVQH010000058.1:0-11262 GCA_964454105.1 uncultured Halobacteriales archaeon
CGGACCTTCGGCTCGTTGCCGTCGTCCGGGTTGTGGTAGATCAGGACGTCCTGGAGGTCCTCGTTGGGCAGCAGCTGGGTCATCGCCTTCGCCAGCATCGACTTGCCCGTCCCGGGCGAACCGATCATCAGGATGTGGCGTCGCTGCTTTGCGGCCTTGCGAACGATCTCCTGGGCGTGATCCTGACCGATCACCTGATCGACCAGCTTCTCGGGGACCTTGATGTCCTCGGTGGAGTCGATCTTCAGCCCACCCAGCAGGCCGTCCTCCTCCTCGTCCGCGATGTCGGCGTCGAACCCGACGTCGACGTCGCTTCCGAACCCATCGTCGGAGTCCTCCGGTGGGGACTCGTCTTCGACCTCGCCGGGGTCGGCCCCCGACGACTCGTTCACCCCCTCCACGGGGTGCTCGCCGGTATCTCTCTCGTTGCTCATAGAATCTGGTAGCTGATGAAAACCAGGGTTGCGCAACTGATATACTTTCTCCCTGCGTTTCGCACGCTCACGGACTCGCTACGCTTTTAGTCGCCCGTGCTGTCGACTGGGGTAGGAAGATGACACGGGGGTTCTACATCGGCCGGTTCCAGCCCTATCACAACGGGCATCACCGCATGGTCGATCGGATCGCGAGCGAGGTCGACGAACTCGTCCTCGGGATCGGCAGCGCGGGCGATTCCCACTCGAGACACGATCCGTTCACGGCCGGCGAACGAATCATGATGATCACCAAATCGCTCGTCGAGTACGATCTCGTGACCTATGCCGTCCCGATCGAGGACCTCGATCGAAACTCCGTCTGGGTCAGCCACGTCCAGAGCATGAGCCCCGATTTCGACGTCGCGTACTCGAACAACCCGCTGGTGCTCCAACTGTTCGACGAGGCCGGCGTCGAGGTCCGTCAGTCGCCGATGTTCAACCGCGAGGAACTCGAAGGGACGGAGGTCCGCGAGCGTATGATCGAGGACGGCGACTGGGAGAGCCTCGTCCCCGGACCCGTCGTCGACGTGGTTTACGAGACCAACGGCATCGATCGCATCCAACGGGTCAGCGAGACCGATTCCAACGGCATATGATCACGCTCGCCTCCGACTTCGGCGAACCGTATCCGGCGGCGATGAAGGGCGTCCTGCTCTCGCACACGGACGCCCGACTCGTCGACGTCGCGCACAACCTCTCCCGTCAGGAGCCCCGAACCGCGGCGTTCTGGCTCCGGGAGACGCTCCCGTACTTTCCCCCGTCCGTCCACCTCGCGGTGATCGATCCCGGCGTCGGCACCGACCGCGCGGCACTGGTCGTCCGCGCCGGCGAGCACGCGCTGGTCGGTCCCGACAACGGCGTGCTCCTCCCCGCGGCACGCGAACTCGGCGAGCCAGCGGCGTTCACGATCGACCCCGACCACGAGGCGTTCCCCGATACGGGCGGGGAGGGGCGCACCTTCGACGGCCGGGACGTCTTCGCGCCAGCGGCCGCGACGGTCCACGAAACCGGCGTCGAGGACCTGGAGGGGATCGAGTGGCTCTCGGCGCTCAACGACCCCGAGGACCTGCGCTTCCCGGAGCCCGACCTCCGCGGGCGGGAGGCGGACGGCGAGGTGCTCGTGGTCGACCGGTTCGGCAACGCGATCACCAACGTTCCCGGTAGCGTTCTGGAGGACCGTTTCGGCGAGGAGATCGCGGTCAACGGCACCGCCGTCCCCGCCGAGCGCAGCTATGCCCATGTGGAGCCCGGCCATCGGCTGGTCACCGTCGGGGGTCACGGCAACGTCGAACTCGCGGTCAACGCCGGCCGCGGCGACGAGGCCTTCGGTGCGGGCGTCGGCTCCGACGTGACGATCTCGTTCTGAGCGGATCCGAGGGTTCGATACGGCCGACTCCGATTCGAGACCGCCTCAGCCGTTCACCACCGATCCGCCGTTGAGATGAAGGGTCTGTCCGGTCATGTACGACGAGTCCTGGCAGGCGAGGTAGACGTACGCCGGCCCCAGTTCGCTCGGCTGGCCCGGACGTCCCATCGGCACGTCGGTGCCGAACTCCTCGACCATCTCGGGGTCGTACTGGCCGATCGTCGCGGGGATCAGCGGCGTCCAGATCGGCCCCGGCGCGACCTGGTTGACGCGGATGCCCTCGTCCGCGACCTGCTGGGACAGCGAGCGCGTGAACGCGACGATCGCGCCCTTCGTCGAGGAGTAGTCCACCAGCGTCGCCTTGCCGACGTAGGCGTTGATCGACGTCGTGTTGATGATCGCGTCGCCGTCGTCCAGATACGGAAGGGTCTCCCGCGCCATGTAGAAGTAGCCGTGGATGTTCGTGGCGAAGGTCTCCTCCCACTGTTCGTCCGTGATTTCCGTGAGATCGGACTTGACGACCTGCGTCGCGGCGTTGTTGACCAGGACGTCGATGCCGCCGAATTCCTCGAGGACCGCCTCGACGGCGGCCTGGCAGAACGCGCTGTCGCGGACGTCGCCCTCGATGGACAGGCAGTTCTGGCCCTCCGATTCGACTATCTCGACCGTCTCGCGTGCGTCTTCGTCCTCCTCGAGATAGACGATGGCGACGTCGGCACCCTCCCGGGCGAAGTGCGCCGCGGCGGCCCGGCCGATCCCGCTGTCGCCGCCGGTCACGATCGCGACCTCTCCATCCAGTTTGCCGCTCCCCTCGTAGTCGTCGCGGATGAACTCGGCGGGCGGCTCCATCTCGCCCTCGACGCCGGGTCGACGGTCCTGTTGCTGTGGTTGGATCTCCTCGGCCTTCTCTCGCGCTTCCCGGTGTGTCATGGAGGCACTACTCCGGCGTAGCTGTTGAGCGTGTCCGTTGCGATGGAATGCTCCTCGGTCGGTGGATCGGCGCGTTTACGGCCGTCCCCCGAGGACCGGGTCCCGTGAGTCCTGCTGCGGATCGATGGAACCAACTCGCGCTCGTCCTCGGAAGCGTGAGCTACGCCTGCCTGCTGTTCGTCTGGTTCCTGCTCCCGGCCTTTCTCTCGCCCGTGATCGACGAGTTCGGACTGACCGGCTGGCAGGCCGGCGTGCTCGTCGGCGCGGTTCCCCTGACCTACATCCCGCTGTCGCTCGTCAGCGGGCTCGCGATCGACCGGGTCGGGCCCCGCTGGGGGATCGGCCTCGGTCTCCTCGTGTTCGGCGCCGCTGGCGCCGGGCGGGGGTTCGCGACGGGGTTCCCCTCGATGCTCGCGCTGACGCTGCTGGTCGGGGTCGGCGCGACCGGGATCACCTTCGGGCTCCCGAAACTCGTCGCGGCGCTCTTCCCCCGGGAACGGGTCGGCTCGGCCTCGACGGTCTACGTGCTCGGCTCGTATGCCGGCTCCGCGGGGGCGTTCGCGATCGGCCGCCCCCTTCTGGGCCCCGCTCTCGGTGGCTGGCGGCCCGCCTTCCGCTACAGCGGGCTCGCCGTCCTCGCGTTCGCCGTCGTCTGGTTCCTCGCGACGAGACGGGCGACTCCTCACGAGGCCGACGACGGGCGGACCTTCTCGCTCGGCTCGCTGCGCGAGGACGCCGACCGGGTGCTCTCGAACCGGGGGATGGCCCTGCTCGTGGCGATCGGGACGGCCTATCTGCTGGTCAACCACGGCCTGCAGGGCTGGCTCGTGACTCTCTTCGAGACCCGCGGCGTCCGCCCTGCGCTCGCCGGGCTCACTACCACGGTGCTCGTCGCGGGTCAGGCCGTCGGGGCGCTCTCGATCCCGCCCCTTTCCGACCGCCTCTCGGCGCGCCGCCCGGCGGTCGTTCTCTCGGGAGTGCTCATCGCGTGCGGGACGACGACCCTGCTGCTGGCGGGCTCGGTGCTCCCGATCGCCGGAACCGGAATCGTCGCTGTCGGGATCGGTCTGGGCGGGGTGGGGCCGCTGTTGCGCGCGCTCCCGGTCGAACTCGACGGGATCGGTTCCGACCTGACCGCCACGGCGGTCGGGTTCGTCTTCGCGGTCGGGGAGGTGGGCGGGTTTCTCGGACCCTTTCTCGTCGGCTCGCTTCGCGACTGGACCGGGTCGTTCGCCCCCGGACTGGCGCTGGTCGCCGCGGCGGGACTGGCCATCGCCGCCGCGGGATGGCGGATGACCGGGATCGATGCCTGAGAGCGGGCGCTGTCCATACGGCGGTTGAGAAAAACGCGACGCTACGAGCGGCTCAGTCCGCGGAGATCACGTCGTCGATCCGGGCGATCATCGTCGCGGCCTCGGTGGCGCTTTCGACGGCCTCGCGCTTGACTGCGGCGGGATCGAAGATCCCCTCCTCGACGGGGTCGCCGACCTCGCCGGTCTGGCCCTTCGAGATGATCCCCGCACGGCCGCTGGAGTCGTACTCGGCACGCAGATCGACCAGCGCGTCGATCGCGTCCATGCCGGTGTTGCGCGCCAGCGTGCGCGGCAGCACCTCGACGGCGTCGGCATAGGCCTCGACGGCGAGCTGTTTGCGGCCCGAGACGCCGGCGGCCTCGCTGCGGACGCGCTCGGCGATGGCGATCTCGGTCGCGCCCGCGCCGGGGACGATCCCGCCCGAGTCGAGCGCGGCGGTGACGACGTCGAGCGCGTCGCTGATCGCGCGTTCGAGCTCGTCGACCACGTGGTCGGTTCCGCCACGCAGGAACAGGGTGACGGCCTCGGCCTCGGCACCGCCCTCGATGAACGCGAACTCGTCGTCGCCGTAGCTCTCGACGCGGATGGACTCGGCCGAGCCGAAGTCCTCGCTATCGAGGTCCTCGAGGGTACCGATCCGCTTCGCGCCGACCGCGCGGGCGATGGCGCGCGCGTCCGAGTCGCCGACGCTCTCGAAGGCGAGGATCCCGGCGCTCGCGAGCGCGCTCGCGACGCGGTCCTCGACGTCGTCGGTGACGAACGCGACGTCGACGCCCGCCTCGGAGAGCGCCTCGGTGTAGCCCCGGAGCTCGCCCTCCTCGGCCTCGATGGCGGCGTTGAGCTGCTCGATGTCGGTGATGTTGTACTCGGCGTCGACGTTGGCCTCGCGCACGCCGAGCTCGGTATCGAGCACCGCAACGGTCGCGTCCTCGACCGAGCTGGGCATGGTCTCGTGGACGGGCTCCTCGTCGAGGATGACGCCCTCGACGAGCTGTGATCCGCTGGAGCTGCCCCCGACCTGGGTCTGGACGCGGATCTCGTCGCGCGCGATGCCGTCGTCGGTGCGGACCCGCTTGACCGTCTCGACGACGAGCTCGGCCAGCCGTGCGGCGCCGATGTCGCCGGTGCCCTTCCCGGTCATGCTGGACTCGGCGACCGCCCGCAGGTGCTCGTCGTCGAGCTCCTCGTCGAGGGTGACCTCGTCGATCGCCTCCTGGGCGATCCTGGCGGCCTCGTGGTACCCCTCGACGATCGTCGTCGGGTGGACGTCGTCCTCCAGCAGGTCCTCGGCCTGCGCGAGCAGTTGGCCCGCGAGCACCGCGGCGGTCGTCGTGCCGTCGCCGACCTCCTCCTCCTGGGTCTGGGCGACCTCGACGATCATCTGGGCCGCGGGATGCTCGATGTCCATCTCGTCGAGGATCGTCGCCCCGTCGTTCGTGATGACGACCTCGCCGGAGTTGTCGACGAGCATCTTGTCCATTCCACGGGGGCCGAGCGTGGTCCGTACGGCCTCGGCGACCGCCTTGCCCGCGGCGATGTTCGAGGACTGTGCGTCCCGTCCCTTCGTTCGCTCGCTGTCCTCGTTGAGAATGAAGATCGGCTGTCCGCCCATGCGCCGCTGTGATGCCTGTGACATATATCTCGGATAAGGGTCGTTAGCGGTTCTATATAATAGTTTCTACTCCGACGCTCCGGGGTCAGCGCCAGTCGTAGCGCTCGACGGCCCGATCCCGACGGACGGAGATCCCGTAGGGGTTCCGCCGCGGCGTCCGGTCGCTCGCGCGCGCCAGCAGTCCGTCCTTGAACCCCAACAGCGCGTTCGTCGTCACCGCGCTCCCGCTGCCGATCCAGGCCGTCGGCCGGATCTCTCCCCGAAGGACGCCCCGAGCCGAGGCGGCCCCGTCGATGCTCGAATGGCCCACCAGCCGGCGCACCACGGTGGGCCGGGGGCCGTAGTTCTTCACGAGCCGGTAGGCGAGCGCCCGGTACTTGAGCCCCCAGCGCTGATGGGCGTCGGTGCCGAGGAAGCCGCTTGCCCGGCTCACCATTCGCGGGTCGTCGTCGTCGCCGCCGTCGGTCTCGATGCCGTCGCGCACGCTCATCCCGTCCTCCCAGGACACCGTTCGACTCTGGCCCGCCAGTCGGTGGGCGACGTCGCGGGCGCCGCCGGTCTCGAGATACTCGTCGAACCCGTCGAGGTCGTCGATCGCCTCGCGGGTGAGCGCGACGTTGCCCCCGTTGAAGTAGGTGACGTCCCGGCCGGCGATGGTTCGGCGCTCGCGGGCCCCGGTCGTGACCCCGCCACGGACCGGGCGATGGATGGGACCGGTGACGGCGTCCCCGCCCGTGTCGATCCCGCGTTCGATCGCCTCGATCCACCCGTCCCCGATTCGATAACCCTGATCGAGCAGCGCCACCACCCCGCCTCTCGCGACCTCCAGCCCGGCGTTGCGCGCGACGTTGATGTTGCGGTCCGCGATCTCGACGAGCACGTCGACGTCGGGTCGCTCGTGGAGCATGCCGCTGGTGCCGTCCGTCGAGGGTCCGTTGACGACGACGGTTTCGGCGGTCGGCAGGCGCTCGCGGAGCGCGTCGAGACACTCCACGAGCTGTCGCCGACCGTTCAAGGTCGGGACCACGACGGAGAACTCCATACCACGTCGTATCTGCCCCGAACACTAAAAATACAGTGGAGTGATTCGTCCCCGATATCCTCTGTCTAGCTGACCCGGGCGTTCCAGTACGACACCGAGGTGAGCCCCTTGCCGACCTCGGTGTGTCGGAGGCCGGATTCCGCCCGGTAGAGGGCGTTCGCGATCGAACGCGGTATCGCCCGATAGAGTCCATATGGAAGCAGGAAATCGTGCATTGAGTCGACGAGTTCGTAGCCCGTCCGGTCAAGCATCTCATGGACGTCCCCGTCGTTATACAGCCGCGAGCCCATCGGCAACAGCCAGTTGTAGATCGACCGCGAGCTCGGCGTGTTGAACGTATCGAAGACGAGTCGTCCGTCGGTCACCCGACGGATCTCCCGCAGGTACCGGTCGGGGTTCGGAATGAGATGGAAGAACCGCATCGCCAGCACCGCATCGAAGTGATCGTCGGGAAACGGCAGGCGAGCGGCGTCGCCGCGAATGAACTCGAGACGCGACGAGAGTCCCGCCCCCCGTGCCTTCTTGCGACCCTGCGAGAGCATTGCATCGGAGATGTCCAGACCGACCACGTCCGCGCCGCGGGCGGCGAGCATCACCGAAAAGCGCCCGGTCCCGCAGGCGATCTCGAGGACCCGTTTCCCTTCGAGATCGCCGAGTGCGGCGCTGACCGCCTCCTTCTCCTGGCGGTCGATCAGCCGGCCGCCCCGGGAGAACCGTTTGTCCTCGTACTCCTCGGCGACCTCGGCCGTCTGGTACCACTCCTTGCCCTTCACGGCCCCACCTACTCCCGCCGGGGGATAAAGTCCTACTGACTCATCCCTGCCCGGGAACGACCTCGTCGGGTCGGATCTTGACTATCACCCGTGCCTCCTCCTCGCCTTCGTGGTACGGGTACTCCTCGACGTCCATGTAGCGCCGGGCCAGCGAGTCGATGTGCTCGACGGCCCCCTCCTCGGTGACCTCCGCGACCTCTCCCCGTATCGAGAGATACCGATAGGGATCGTCGGGGTCGAGAATCGAGACGCCGACCTTCGGATCGCGGGTGACGTTTCGCTCCTTTCGTCGCCCGCGAACGGTGTTGATGAGCACGTGCTCGCCGTCGTAGTCGACCCACACCGGCGTCACCTGGGGCGTGCCGTCGGGCATCACGGTCGCGAAGTGGGCGAACGTCTTCTGGCCGAACAGGTCCTCGTACTCCGGGGGTATCCCGTCCATGCTCTTCGGTCGTTCGAGAGTCTGAAAGCAGTTCCCCAGGTATGGTGCTTATACTCCTTAGTGTGTATATATTGTTTTCAGATGAATATAGCCAACGTTTACCACGACTCGTTCGCGAGTGGGTGCCATGAGTACACGCGCGGATCGGCTGGGCGGGTCGGAGGAGGCACTTTCGAAGGAGGAGTACAGGGAACGGCTGGTCGAACTTCCGCCCAGTGCGAAGCTCGTCGCGAAGGTCCTCGAGACGGATTCGCCCCTCTCGCAGGGACAACTCGCCGAGGAATCGCTGTTGCCCGACCGTACCGTCCGCTACGCCCTGAACCGACTCGAGGACTCGGCCATCGTCACCTCCCGGTACAGCTTCCGCGACGCCAGAAAGCAGGTCTACTTCCTCCGCCGATAGGGCCACGCCCGCCTTCGGGATCGTCGACGCGTTCGTCGCGTCGTCGGCCGTGCACGCATCGCGAATAGCCCCCTCTTCGATACCGGCTTGTCCGTTCGGGATCTCTCCCCGGCATGGAGATCGATCGCTTCCCCGTTCCATCCCCGACCCGGGCGCCGACGGGCACGACCAACGCCTATCTCGCCGACGGGTTCCTCATCGACCCTGCCGCGCGTACCGACGCACTCGACGCCGCCGCCGATCGCGCGACCCACGTCGCGGTCACCCACACCCACCCCGATCACGTCGGAGCCGTCGCCGACTACGCCGACTCCCGGACCGTGTGGTCGCTCGCCGGCCACGAGGACCGGTTCGAGGACTCGACGGGGATCGCACCTGACGAGACTTTTTCGGAGGGCGACAGCCTCGCCGGCCTCACCGTCCTCGAGACGCCGGGCCACGCGCCCGACCACGTCGCGTTCTCGACCGGCGAGGCCGTCCTCTGTGGCGACCTCGCGATGGCCGAGGACAGCGTCTTCGTCGGCGGCGAGGGCGCGGACATGGCCGCCTATCTCGACTCGCTGCGCCGGGTCCGGGAACTCGACCTCCGGACCCTGTATCCGGGCCACGGCGATCCGATCGAGAGCCCTCGCGAACGCCTCGACTGGGTGATCGACCACCGGTTGGAACGCGAACGACGGATCCGCGAGGCGGTCGAGGCCGGCGATCGGACGGTCGAATCGATCCGTGAGACGGCCTACGGGAGGGATCTCTCGGGAGTCGCGGACCTCGCGGCGTTGACGGTCGAGGCCCACCTCGAGAAGCTCGCCGAGGAGGACGAGATCGAGTGGAACGGCGAGCGCGCCCGGCCGTAGCCGCGTCGAGGGGAGGGCTTTTGGCTCGCCGGGCGCTCTCCCGAGTATGGAGTCGCTCGAAACCGAACTGGAGCACGCACGCGACCTCGATACCGGCGACCTCGCCGACGCCATCGAGTCCATCGGCTTCGAGTGCACCCGGTGTGGAGCCTGTTGTAAGAGCGAGGCAGACGACCCCCATACCGCGACGGTGTTTCCCGACGAGGTCCGTGAACTCGAGGACGCGACGGGACGGGACTGGCGCGACGTCGCCCGCCCGATGCCCTACGGCCTCGACGACGCGGGGGAGGGCCGGACCTTCGAGTGGGCCCTCGGGACCGGCGGCTGTGGGGACTGTACGTTCTACACCGAGGACGACGAGGGCGTCGGGACCTGCACCGTCCACGCCGAGCGACCGCTGATCTGCCAAACGTATCCCTTCAGCGTGGCGCTCGGCGGAACCAGCCAGCCGATGGGCGAGGCCGTGGACGAGGAGGGCATGGTCCGCGCCCACGAATGTGAGGGGTTGGGCCGGGACGTCTCACGAGAGGACGCCGAGGAGTTGGCGTCGGCTCTGAAGGAGCGCGCGATCCGGGAACTCGAGGAGGCGATCGGGGTTCGCGAGAACTATCGGCCCGTCGAGAGGTCGACGGTGGTCTACGACTCGGAGGGGCCCAAACGCCCCGACGGGCACGAAATCGGCGACACTACTATTACGGGCGACACCCACGAATAGCGTGGAGGTCTCTCAATGCAAATCTCTGATAAACTCCTGTGTCTGTTCAACGCCGAACTCACCGCCACCGACGACGGCGACGGCTACGTCATCGAAGTCCCCGAAAGCGAGGTCGATACCGGATCGCTCGAACCCGGAGATACCTATCGTGTCGCGCTCATCTCCCGCGAATCGGGCGACTCCGAGGAGGCAGACACCTCCACGAAGCGCCGTCCCTCGACCGAACCCCAACCGCCGGTCGAGGAGGGCGAGATCCGCTACGTCGAGATCGAGGACATCGGCAAACAGGGTGACGGCATCGCCCGCGTCGAGCGGGGCTACGTCATCATCGTCCCCGGCGCCGAGATCGGCGAGCAGGTGAAAGTCGAGATCAGCCAGGTTAAGTCCAATTTCGCGGTCGGCGAGGTCATCGAGGAATCGGTCTAGAACACGTACGTTCTTCATCGTCGGGTGTCCTCGTGCGCCGAAGGCGCACTGCGGCATCGCTCCTCGAAAACCCCGTCCGGCGGGACCACAGGTCCCGCTGACGCCACTGAGTCGAAGGAAACCAGGGGTTTCCTGACCATTGGAGCGCACCACGCTCCAAGACTTCGCTCAGTGAGCGCGCTAGCGAACGAGTTCGTCCCGCGCCCGCACCGTTCCGCTCGGTAGTGTCACACCCGTTCGTCGAGTTCCCGGCCCGTTCAGGCGAACCGCGAGAGGTCCACGTTCGCCTTCTCACCCGCCTCGTGTGCGGACTCGTAGGGTCGGCCCACGACGATGTCCCCGGCCGTCGACGTCCCGAGCCCCGGAATCGCCGTGAGCTCGTCCATCGTCGCGCCGTTGACGTCGAGCGGGTACGGTACCCCGGTCACCGACCGATAGCCGTGATCGACGATGGCGATGTCCATCGCGGTTCCCAGTTCGTGCTCGCCGGGCACCCCGATCAGCAGCGAGTAGGTCCCTAGCTGTCGTCCGAAGGTCCGGCCGTTCTCGTGGTACTCCATGTGGACGTCCTCTAACACCGTGCCGGCGGGCGCGACCCGCTTGAGCATCGGGTTGTCGATCTCCTCGCGGACCTCACGCTTGTAGGGTTTGAACTGCTCCTTGTGCTCGCGGGCGATGTCCGCACCGGTCTCGGCCATTTCGGTACCTGCAAACGCCATCACCTGCCGGATGTTGATCCGCCGGACCATCAGCCCCTCGTCGTAGACCCCCTTGAGGAATCGCTTGTTGTGCTCGTAGGTCTCCGGACGCTCGCCCATCAGCCCGTGGACGAGGTTGATCCCCGGCAGCAGTTTTGGCAGACGATCCCCTGCTTTCTCCCCGTGTGAGGGTCCCGTTCCCGGCTCTTCGC
>CAYVQH010000059.1:0-11134 GCA_964454105.1 uncultured Halobacteriales archaeon
ATGAAGTACAACCCCAAGTTCACCGAGGACGTCGCCGCCCACCCCGCCGCGGCGGTCCATCCCGACCGCTCGGCGGAGAGCGTTCAGGGGACGCTCGAGCTCTGTCACCGGCTCGAGGAACAGCTCGCGCGGATCGGCGGGATGGACGCGGTGACGCTCCAGCCGCCCGCCGGCGCGGCCGGCGAGTTCGCGGGCATCCTCATCGCGAAGGCGTACCACGAGGCGAACGGCGACGAGCGGAGCGAGGTCGTGATCCCCGACGCCGCCCACGGGACGAACTTCGCGAGCGCCGCGATGGGCGGCTACGACGTGGTCGAACTGCCATCCGCCGAGGACGGCCGGGTCGACCTCGACGCGCTCGAGGCCGCCCTCTCCGAGGAGACCGCCGCGCTGATGCTCACGAACCCCAACACGCTCGGGCTGTTCGAGCGCGACATCGAGGAGATCGCGGGGATGGTCCACGACGTCGGCGGGCTGCTCTACTACGACGGCGCGAACCTGAACGCCCTCCTTGGGCGCGCCCGTCCGGGCGACATGGGCTTCGACGTCATGCACTACAACGTCCACAAGACGTTCGCGACGCCCCACGGCGGGGGCGGCCCCGGCGCCGGACCCGTCGGCGTCACCGAGGAGTTGGCAGAGTTCCTGCCGAGCCCTCGTATCAGGGGGTCCGACGGGGGGTACGAGCTGTTCGAGCCCGACGAGTCGATCGGGAAGGTCCACGGCTTCATGGGCAACTGGCTCGTGTTGATCAAGGCCTACGCCTACATCGCCCGGCTGGGCGATTCCGGACTGTCGGACGCCAGCGCGAAGGCCGTCCTCAACGCGAACTACCTCGCGAGTCAGGTCGAGTACGAGACCCCGTACGAACCGTTCCACCACGAGTTCGTCGCGAGCGCGGGCGAACAGGACGCCGCGGACGTGGCAAAGCGGATGCTCGATTACGGGATCCATCCACCTACCACCAAATGGCCCGAACTCGTGGGCGAGGCGCTGATGACCGAACCCACCGAGGTCGAGAACCGCCGCTCGCTCGACCAGCTCGCGGCGGCGTTCAACGCCGTGGCGAGCGAGGACCGCGAGACGATCGAGGCGGCTCCCGAACGCACCAGTGCACGCCGGATCGACCAGACCGAGGCGGCACGGGACCTCCGGCTCTCCTGGCACGCGCTCGCCGACGATTCATAACTCGGCGGGCGTTTCGAGGGGAATTTTAGCAACTCTTACTATCTAGACGGGCGTCAGTTAATACATGACCGTCGTCAGCGTCTCCATGCCCGAGGAGCTTCTGAACAGGATCGACGAGTTCGCGGACGATCACGGCTACACCGGCCGCAGCGAGGTCGTCCGCGAGGCGTCCCGGAACCTGCTGGGCGAGTTCCAGGACCGCGAACTCGAGGGCCACGATCTGATGGGCGTCGTCACCGTGTTGTTCAACTACGAGACGACGAGTGTCGAGGAGCGCATGATGCGCCTGCGCCACGAGCACGAGTCGCTCGTGGCCTCGAACTTCCACAGCCACGTCGGCAACCACTACTGCATGGAACTGTTCGTCCTCGAGGGCTCGCTCGAGGGGATCTCCGAGTTCGTCGGCAAGATCCGCGCGACGGGCGACGTCCTCACGGTCGACTACTCCGTGATCCCCGTCGACGACTTCGCGACCCTCTCACGGTCTAACGGCTGAGCCGATCGTCGTGTCCTCCCGTCCGCTGCCAACGGCGATACGAAGCCGCTGTTCCGGCACCGAAAACGGGCAGGACGGGACGGGAGTGGGGCCCGAACGGATCGGGCTACGCTCGACTGGAGTCGATGCCGTTGATCTGGACGAACCCGTAGTCACACTCCGGACAGTGCCATTTGACCTTCTCGCCCAGGTGAAGCGTCGTACTCGCCGCCCGGTAGAACGTCCGTTCGGCCTCACACTCCGGACAGTCGTGATCGAGTTCCTGCATACCGGCCCTCGTGTGCGCCGGCGCTTAACCGTGGTGATTCACCCCCATAGTGGTGAAACGACGCGCCTATCTCCGGGAGTGACCGACCGGACGTATCGACCAGGCGATGGGGTTCGTCCGACCACCCTCCAGACTGACAACCCTCCCTCACGCCATTCATGTTATATACCCACACGATATCGAGACTCGAACCGGTCGTCCTCGTCGCGGTCGGCGGCTTCGCTGGATCGACCTCGTTGCGAGTCTGCTCGCACTCACCGTCGCATGGCTGCTGGTCTGAGGGCGCGACGGCCCGCACGCGGGCCGTCCGGCCGCGGATCAGAATCAGCCGCCGAACGAGGTGCGCGGGCTGACGCTTCCTGTCTGACGATGGACGCCGTAGACCAGGACACAGCCGGCGATCAGCGGGACCAGCGCACAGGCGGCGTAGACGGGGGCGAAGCCGATCGATTCGACCAACGGCAGCGAGAGCATCGGTCCGAGGCCGCCGCCGACGTCGCCGAGAACGTTGTTCGTGCCCATCGCCCGCCCCATCCGGTCGTCGGGAGTCAGGTCAGCGAGCAGTGCGATCATCGGTCCGCTGGTCCCGCCCTGTCCGGCGCCGATGAACACGCAGGCGACGACGAGTTCGAGCACGGAGCCGGCCACGGTGAGCAGGACGAACCCGACGAAGGAGACGACGAGAAAGGCGAGCAGGATCGGAACGCGCATTCCCAATCGATCGCTCATGACCCCGCCGCCGAGCATCAGCCCCGACGCGGAGAGGACGGTGACCGCCATCAACACCCCCGAGGACGCCTGCGGGCCGTAGCCCAGCACGGAGAACTCGTTGGCTCCCAGGAAGAGCACCAGCGTCGAGAACAGCGCGCCGAGATAGGCGAAATACAGCCCGAAGTTGACGAGCCCGACAGTGAGCGCGGGGATCGTCGTCTCGATCTCCCAGGGCTTGACGGCCGTTTTCGCGTCGCTCACGTGGGTTTCGGGGATGGTCACATGGGCGATCGCACCCGCCACGAGCGCGAACGCCGCCGCGAGCGCGAACGCCGTCGGGATCGAGAACAGTTCGCTGACCACCCCGCCGAGGACGAGGCCGGCGGGAAAGCCGAGGGTCATCCCCCCGCGGACGACGCCCATGTTCGTTCCCCGCGAGTCGCCGGTGCTGACGTCGGCGGCGATGGTGTAGGCGGTCGCGAACACCAGCGCGCTACCGACCCCCCAGATCACGCGCGCGAGCAGGAACCACGCCTCGGGATAGGCCGACAGCATCGCGGCGATGTACCCGAGGGTGGCGACGGCCTCGACGAACAGCCCGGCGATGAAGGGCGTCCGGGTGCCGATCCGGTCGACCAGCGCGCCCGCGGGGGTGTTCGCGATGGTCCGGGTGAAGCGGTTCGCGCTCAGGATGACCCCGACGAGAAACGGGGAGATGCCGAGTACCGCCCCGAGGTTCGGGAGGATCGGGAAGACGACGCCGCCGCCGAAGCCGACGAAAAAGGTGCTGAGAATGACCGACAGGACGACCGCTCGCTCGTATCTCACGTCCCGCACGGCCTCCGTCCGCGTGGTTCGAGGACGATGTTCATTGGTCGGTCTATCCCGCTCCGTCGCTTAGGGGTTGGCGCTCCGGCACCGCCTGCCGCAACGGGGCGGTCGGTATCGAGGACGTGGAGTCGCATATAAGTGGCCGCCCGTCCTCTCCCGAGTGTGAAGATCTACACCGGCCGCGGCGACGAGGGGATGACCGACCTCCAGAACATGGACCGGGTCACGAAGACCGACCCCCGGATCGAGGCCTACGGCACCGTCGACGAGGCGAACGCCCTCATCGGAACGGTGCGCCCGACCGGCCACGACGACGTGGACGAACAGCTGGCGGGCATGCAGAACCACCTCCACGTCGTCCAGGCCGACTTCGCGAACCCCGATCCCGACGAGGACGACACCCGCGTGCGCGAGGAGCACGTCGAGCAGTTGGAGGCATGGATCGACTCGTACGACGACGAACTCGACCCCCTCCAGAAGTTCATCCTCCCCGGCGGGAGCGACGCGGGCGCGAAACTGCATCACGCCCGCGCGGTGACCCGTCGGGCCGAGCGCCGCGCGGTCGCGCTTGCGGGCGAGGAGAAGATCAACGAGCAGGCCGTCACCTACCTCAACCGGCTCTCGGACGCCCTGTTCGTCGTCGCACGGGCGGTCAACAAACGCGATGGCGTCCGCGAGGAGAACCCGACTTACTGAAGCCCGACGACCTCGCGGTTCAGCACGTCGGCGTAGCCAGAGAAGGAGAGTTTGAGAGAGGGGACCCCCGGAAACGAGAGCGTCTGGACGGCCAGCAACGGCTTCTCGATTCCCACCCCGCGACCCCGGAGCGCACTCTCGACGGCTCCCAGCAGGGTCGCCGTCTCCTCGACGTCGAGATCCGAACAGGTCGCGCCCACCCTGAAGGGAGCCTCGGCGACCACCTCGCCGTCGGCGACGACCCACCCGCCGCCCATCTCCTCGACGCGCTCGGCCGCCAGCGCCATCGATGCCTCGTCCGCGCCGACCACCGCCACGCCGGGTCGCTCCCAGGTGAGCGAGGTGGCCGCGGCGCCGGATTCGAGCCCGAACCCGGTCATAAAGCCGGTGAAGCCGCCGCCGTGGTCCGTCCGGCGATCGAGGAGGGTGGCCTTGAGAACGTCGTTTTCGGGATCGGGACGGAACTCGCCGCCCTCGATCGCCGGCGAAACGCGTTTCTCGCCGGTCAACAGGCCTCCCTCGTGGCTGATCGCGCGGGCCTCCCCCTCGCCGGACGCGGGTACCGAGAAGACCGCCGGCTCCGTGGAAACGTCGACGGCGTCGTAGAACCGATCGGAGTACTCGCGGTGGCGCGGGCCGACCGATGCGGAGCCGTTCGTGACGACGATCTCGCCGCCGCTGACGACGGTTTCGACCTGCACGGATTCGAGGTCCGAGAGCACGACGACGTCGGCAATGTTGCCCGGCGCGAGCGACCCCCGGTCGACGAGTCCGAAGTGCCGTGCGGGGCTGAGCGTCGCCATCCGGATCGCGTCCGCGGGATCGATGCCCGCTTCGATCGCCCTGCGCACGACGCGATCCATGTGGCCCTCGGCGAGATCACGGGGCCAGACCCCATCGCTCGAGAGCGAGCACTCGGCGGGGTCGATCCTCTCGATGGCGTCGGCCAATGCCTCGATATCGTCGCGGACCGACCCGCTGCGCCCGACGACGTGGATCCCGTTCTCGGCCCGGTCGATGACCTCCTCGGCGGTGATGGCCTCATGGTCGTTGTCGATGAACGAGGCGAAGGCCGCGAGGTTCTCACCCCGACAGCCGGCGCCGTGGCCCGTCACCGGCTTACCGAGTTCATGGGCGCGCTCGTAAAGCGCCTCGGCGGCAGTATCGCGGCCGACGGCGTGGATCCAGTCGGTCTCGCCGACGCCGACGACGCGGTCGTCGGAGAGCAGATCGACCAGTCCCGCGGCCTCCTCGTCGGTCGCCTCCGCGGGCTCGAAGGTGTCGAACAGCCCGACCGGCGGGACCGCGACGCGAACGGTCACCGGAAGATACGCGGTGGCCGCGAGGAACTCCTCGATCCCCTGCGGGCCGAAGGCACCGAACGCCGAACATTCCGAGACCACCGTCGTTGTGCCGCCTTCGAGCGAGTAGTGGTATGCGAGTTCGTAACACTGGTAGAGGTCGAGGTGGGTGTGGGCATCGATGAAACCCGGTATGACGGCCTGTCCGCTGGCGTCGATCACCTCGGTATCGGGACCGATGACGGGCTCTGCGTCATCGGGAAGCGCCGCGACGCGGTTGTTCACGACCGCGACGTCCCGGGACTGGAACTCGCCGAGTTCGGGCAGCAACGCACGTCCGCCCGCCACGACGAGGTCCGCGGGTCGTTCGCCGAGCGCGACCGGTTGGAGGTCGTTCATCCACTGATCACCGTCGATCGACACGTCATGTATGGGTCGTGTTACCGGGGCGGGGGTCAAACCAGTTGTGTCACGGCGGGGAGGCGTCAGCGTGGAGGAGACAGAATCCTTAAGTCCGGCGCACGGATACCTTCGATTGCGGGTTGGTGATCTAGTCCGGCCATGATACCTCCTTCACACGGAGGAAGTCGGCGGTTCGAATCCGCCCCAACCCACTGCTTTCGGCGTCAGTAGCGTGTAGTGCGGTTCTCGACGGCGGTAGACCCCCTCGGAGAGCGGTCGCTGTATCGGTGACTCCGAGTGTGGCAAAGGAGACGGCGTTCCCGGGGCTGTCCGGTCCGCTCCCCGGTCGTCCGGCGAAACGGGCGTCGTACCGTCGTACGCCTGCCCAACGCATTAGTAGTCGGATGGCCACGTGATGACCATGAAGATCGGACTCAAGGGAATGCTCAAACGGTTGTTCGCGATGAAAGCGCTCCGCAAACTCCTTCGCCGACTGCGGTGATCCAACCGGGGTCCGCATCGCGGAGAGCCCGATCGTGCCGAACGCACAGCGAGTACGCCCGTCGTCTCCGGTCCACGTCGAGGACGACTACCCGAGAACGCCGACGAGTCGATAGAGCAGTCCGATCACGAAGAGGGTGATCAGAAGGGTCGTTACGACGGGAACGATCGGCGAGAGCTCCTCGGGCTCGAACTCCAGTTCTTCCTTCAACATACTCGGAGCACACGAACGCGGGCGTAGTATGCTTTTCGTGGTCACATCCGAGCACCGCGACGGAACAACAGTTTAGTAGCGAGCCGCCACACTCCGGGTATGGCAATCAGAGAGGCGACCCGAGAGGATGTGGAGGCGATCCGCGAGGTAGCACGCCAGTCGCTGCAAACGTCCTACGCCCACTTCCTGGAGGAGGAAACGATCGACGACGCGATCGAGCAGTGGTATGGCGACGGACGACTGGAGGAACTGATCACGGACTCCTCGAACGACGTGTTCATCCCCGTCATCGAAGCCGGCGGGGAGATCGTCGCGTTCGCCCAGTGTTACCTCGTCGAGTTCCCCGAGCGGGTCGGCGAGATCCACTGGCTACACGTCGATCCGGACCACCGAAACGAGGGGTACGGATCGGAGCTGTATGATCACGCAATCGAGCACTTCGAGGACGAGGGGATCGACCGGTTCAAGGGATTCGTGTTCGCGGAGAACGAGGCCGGAAACGAGTTCTACGAGCGCCGCGGGTTCGAATCGGCCTACACCCATACCCAGGAGATCGCGGGCGAGGAGTACGTCGAGAACGTCTGGGTGGACCTTCCCAAGGGCGAACAGTACCGTCGCGCGGTCGAGCCCCACGAGGGTGAGGACGGGGAGACGCTCTACGTCGCGTACAGGGAGGCGTCGGTCGGATCACAGGGACCGTTTCACATCGCCTACCTCGACGAGGACCTAGAGAGACGCTACGGCTGGTTCTGCTCGGTCTGTGAGAGCTTCGACAACGCGATGGACGCCTCGGGTCGGGTCGTCTGCAACGAGTGTGGGAACACCCGCAAGGCGACCCGATGGGACGCCGCGTACCTCTGATCGGCAGGCTCTTCTCGTCCGTCCCCGTCGCTCCCGGCATGCCGACCGTCCGGTGTTACGACTGTGGCCGCACGTTCCCGCTCGCCGAGCGAAAGCGCTGTCCCTGCGGCGAGCCGCTGTGGATCGACACCCGCCCGACGGGGTTCGAGTGGCCCGCCCGTCGGGTCCCGGGGATGTGGCGCTACGCCGACCTCCTCCCCGTCGATCCGCCCTCGGGCGTCGGGGCGGCCGCCGGCGGCACGCCGCTGGTGCGAACGCCCCGCCTCGACGTCGGCGGCGTACGTCTCCTCCTCAAGGACGAGGGGCAGAACCCGTCGGGCAGCTTCAAGGATCGGGGAAGCGCGGTCGGAGTCGCCTACGCCGGGAAGCGAACGGGACGTGTCGGAACCGTCTCACACGGGAACATGGCGATGAGCATGGCGGCGACGGCCGCCGGTTCCGGCGTCCATTGTACGGTATGTGTCCCGGCGGACATCCCCGAGGAGCGGCTCTCGCATATCGCGTGGTACGGCCCGGACGTCCTGCGAGTCGAGGGGGACTACGGCCGGCTCTACGACGAGACTCTGGGGATCGACGGAATCGAGTTCGTGAACTCCGATACGCCGCTGCGGGTAGCCGGTCAGAAGACCGTCGCGTTCGAGATCTGCGAGGCCCTCTCGCCCGACGTCCCCGACGCGATCGTGCTCCCGGTCTCGAGCGGCGGCCACCTGAGCGCGATCCGAAAGGCACTGTCCGAACTCCGTGCTGCCGGACTGATCGGGCGTCTTCCACGGCTGTACGCCTGTCAGGCGGCCGCTTGTGATCCCATCGTCCGGGCGTTCGAGGCCGACGATGGTGAAGTGAGTGCCATCGGGGGCGACGAGACGATCGCCTACTCGATCGCCAACGGCGACCCGCCGAGCGGGAACCGGGTGCTCACGGCACTCCGTGAGACCGATGGAGGGGCGGTGTCGGTGTCCGAGGGCGAGATCCGGACCGCCCAGCGCCGACTCGCCCGCGAGGGTGGCTTCCGCGTCGAGGCGTCCTCGGCGGTCGCGTATGCGGGCCTCGAACGCCTCGCGGAGCGCGGCGAGATCGACGCGGGCGAGCGGGTCGTGTTGATCGCGACCGGCAGCGGGTTCAAGGAATCGAGCGAGATCGCCGTCGATGCGGAACCGATCGTCCTTTCGGACCTCCGGGATTCTCTCGGGTCCTCCGAATCACCGTTCGTGTAGAGCACGTCATACGTTCGTTTCTCTAGTGCGGGGCGAGACTGCACGGACCGTTACCGAACGCCGGGTTTTAGAGCCGTTGGGACGGTGGAACCGCTGAGCGCTTCCGTAACCGATGGCCTACGGATGTCTTCCGATATCTTCGGACGAATGTGAATATATAATCAGTATACTCGTATTCTAGGCGAATATGACGACTATAACGTGTCGTTCGTGATATAATAACGGGGAATAGTTGACGACGTTCCTGCTAGGACATAAGCACCTTGCAGTTGCGGGGGGTGAAGACTTCACGACGAACGTCGAACTAGCGGGATAGGTCGTCGATAGGGGTCATTCACGGTCGAATCGAGACGTCTCGAACGGCGCATCACCACGTACGAACGAGCGTTGCGGGCGGTGGAAAATCAAACCAATGAAAACCAGCATCGAAGTCGAGTTCTGGGTGATCGACCGGAACGGAGCGCTGTGTGAACCCGATGGACTGGCGGAGATCTCGGAACAGGTCGAGGAGGAGTTCGTCGATTGTCTCTTCGAGATCAAGACCACTCCCTGCGGATCGGTCGCGGAGTTACGGGCGGAGTTCGTCAAACGACTAGACGAAGTTCTCCGCGCCGCCAACGCTCGTGGGAAGTCGCTCGTACCCCTCGGGACGCCGATCAACGGCGGTCGAATCGAGGAGCTTCCCGACGAACGGACCCGCATCCAGCGTCGCGTTCTCGGCGAGGACTTCGAGTACGTCAAGCACTGTGCGGGCACCCATATCCACTTCGAGAAACGGGACGTCGTCAGGCAGTTGAACACGCTCATCGCCCTCGATCCCGCCCTTGCGCTGTTGAACTCCTCGCCGTACTACAAGGGCCGGCGGGTCGCCGCGGGGGCACGCCCCTACGCGTATCGCGAGAAGGGGTACGCGAGGTACCCCGAGCACGGTCGGCTCTGGAGCTACGTCGACAGCGTTGCCGAGTGGAACGCCCGACTCGAACGGCGATACAGCGAATTCAAGCGGGCGGCACTCGCGGCCGGGGTCGCCCAGAAGGACTTCGAAGCGAACTTCACGGTCGACGACGCGATCTGGACGCCGGTACGGCTACGTAAGTGTTATCCCACCGTGGAATGGCGCTCGCCCGACGCTGCGCTGCCGAGCCAGACCCTTCGGCTCGCAGAGGAGATGTATGCGGTGATGGAGCGGACGGCCGGCGACGTCCACATCGAGGGGGATCTGGGACTCGTCACCGACGAGAGCATCACGCTTCCGGAGTTCGAGAGCGTCCGGGACTACACCGACGCAGCCATCCACGAGGGACTCGGCTCCGGTCGCGTTCGCTCGTATCTCGGCCGCATGGGGTTCGACGTCTCGGCGTACGAACCGCTCACTGAGCGGATCGACGGACCGTCATACGTGAACGAGGACCGCGCCCGGGAGCTACGACTGGAGTACGCACAGGTCCTCGAACGCGACATCACTCGACTGGCCCGCGCACAAGCGAGTGCCTAACTCCGAAACGGAAAACGATCGATCCGCGCTACAGTAGTTCTTCGACGTCGTCGGCGACCTCCTCGGGAGTGTCTCCCACCGGAACGCCGGCGTCGTTGAGCGCTTTGATCTTGCTTTCTGCGGTGCCCGTTCCGCTGCCCGAAACGATCGCACCGGCGTGGCCCATCCGCTTTCCGGGAGGTGCGGTCCGACCGGCGATGAAACCAGCAACGGGCGTGTCCATGTTCTCCGCGATGAACTCGGCGGCCTGCTCCTCGTCCTCGCCGCCGATCTCGCCACACATGACGACCGCGTCGGTCTCCGGGTCGTCCTCGAAGGCTGAGAGGGCGTCGACGAACGAGGTGCCGATGATCGGGTCGCCGCCGATCCCGATCGCGGTCGACTGGCCGAGTCCGCGGTTGGTGAGGTTGTCGACGACCTGGTAGGTCAGGGTGCCGGATCGGGAGACCAGCCCGACGTTGCCCGCCGAGAAGATGTCCCCCGGGAGGATGCCCAACTTCGCTTCGCCGGGCGTGATGATACCCGGACAGTTCGGTCCGATCAGGCGGGTATCGACCTCCGAGAGGCGCTTGTGGACCTTGCTCATGTCCTGGGTCGGGATCCCCTCGGTGATGGCGACCGCGAGATCGAGCTCGGAA
The DNA here is from genome assembly GCA_964454105.1 of uncultured Halobacteriales archaeon. Classification (GTDB taxonomy): domain Archaea; phylum Halobacteriota; class Halobacteria; order Halobacteriales; family Halalkalicoccaceae; genus Halalkalicoccus. Next base: position 10,817 of record CAYVQH010000059.1, read on the forward strand.
TCCAACGACTCGAAGATGGCGTCCGCGGCGAACGTGGGCGGCACGAAGATAACCGACGCGTCGGCGTCCTCCTCGCGAACCGCCTGGGTGACCGTATCGTAGACCGGCACGCCAGCCACTTCTTGACCGCCGCGGTTCGGCACCGCGCCCGCGACGACGTTGGTTCCGTACTCCATCATCTGTTCGGCGTGGAACTTCCCCTCGCCGCCGGTGATGCCCTGTACGACCACGCGCGTGTCCTCGTCGACTAAAACACTCATTGCTGGACCTCCTGTGCGTTCTCGACCGCACGCTGGACCGCTTCCTCGAGGGTCTCCT
>CAYVQH010000060.1:0-11126 GCA_964454105.1 uncultured Halobacteriales archaeon
GGTAGCGAAAGACCCCGAAGAAGGCGAACGGAAGGGTGACCATCATCACCGGATCCGTACGGGAGAACGTGTACAACGAGTAGGCCATCAGCAACGACGCCATGGTCATGACCAGCAACTGGTCGACGTCGCTTTTGGAGTACTCGACGAGGACCGGGCGCGTTTCCCGTGGCTCCGTCGTGGCTTCGAGTTCGTGGCGGCGTTTCCCGAGAGCGAGTACCAACGCCAGAAGGGAGGTGCTCACGATCAGCCATGGACTCAGAAACACGTCGATGGCGACGACGCCGGCGATCGCTCGGAGCACGAACCCGATCGCGACGAGAATCACGTCCACGTAGGCGATCTGCTTGAGGTAGACGGAGTAAAGTGCGTTCTGCCCGACGTACGCGACCAACACTGCGAGGAAGAGCGGACCGACGCTATAGGCGGCACCCAGTCCGCCGCCGACGAGGATCGCGGCGAACCCGGCGGCAACGGGAACGGAGACCTGTCCGCTGGCGATCGGTCGGTGTTGCTTCTCGGGATGGTTCCGGTCCTCCTCGAGGTCGCTGATGTCGTTGAAGATGTACGTCGCGCCGGCGATGGCGGTAAAGGCGACGACGCCGACGAGAAGGCTGATCCAGGCCTCGGAGTCGAAGAGGTTCTTCGAGAAGACGATCCCGAGAAACATCACGCCCTGCTTGTACCACTGTAACGGGCGAACCTCACGGGCAAGTCCCGTCAGGGTGGTAAGGGCGGGGGACGTCCGCAGTGAACTCGCCATTACTGCAGACTGAAGCGAAACAGGGATATGAAAGTGCGGATTCATTCCCGTAATGGGAATGAGTGAGACCATTGAAATCGACGCTACGGAGTCTCAATACGATTCGATTCTGGTCACTGGTGGGACGGGATTTCTCGGCATGCATACGTGCCAGTACTTCGCCGATCACGGATGGGAGGTAACGGCACTCGATCTCAAACCGTTCGACGAGGAGGACGACACCGAGGGCATCGAGTTCGTCGAGGGAGACGTTCGCGATGAAGAGTCCGTCCGGGAGGCGATTCGGGACGTCGAACCGGACGTGATCGTCCACACGGCGGCGGCGCTTCCGCTCTGGGACGACGACGAGATCTGGGACGTGACCGTCGAGGGAACTCGATCCGTACTGTGGGCAGCGAAAGAATCCGGGGTCGAACGCGTGGTCTACATCTCGTCCACGGCGGTGTACGGCACGCACGACTCCCATCCGATCACCGAGGAATCGCCCCTGGACGGCGTCGGTGCGTACGGCAACGCGAAGGTCGAGGCCGAGCGGGTGTGCGAGGACTTCCGGCGGATGGGGATGTGCGTCCCGATCCTGCGGCCCAAGACCTTCATCGGCCCGCAGCGACTCGGCGTGTTCCAGGTCCTCTTCGACTGGATCGAGGACGGGGCCAACGTCCCGATGGTAGGGTGGGGCAATAACGTGTATCAACTGCTGCACGTCCATGACCTCGTCCGAGCGATCGAACTGATGTTCCTGCTCGACGAGGACGAGGTGAACGATACGTTCAACGTGGGCGCAGAGGAGTACGGGACGATGAAGGAGGACTTCCAGGCCCCGATCGACGAGGCGGGGACGGGAAAGCGGGTGATCGGTACGCCCGCGACGCTGACCGTCTTCGCGTTGCGGGTGTTGGACGCACTCGATCTCTCCCCCCTCTACCCGTGGGTGTACGAGACGGCACACGAGGACTCGTACGTCTCCGTCGAGAAGCTTCGCGGACTCGGATGGGAGCCAGAGTACTCCAATCAGGAGGCGTTGGTCGATACGTATCGCTGGTACCTGGATAACTACGAGGAAAGCGACGCGCAGGCTGGAAAGGACCACCGGGTTGCGTGGGACCAAGGGGCGTTAACGATCGTCAAGAAGGTATTCCAGAAGTTCTGAGATGGGCCTCCAACCGTCGAGGAACACCGTCCTACTAGGGCTGATCGTTCTCATCGGGTCCTTTCTGCGGGTCTTTCGGATAGGATCGGAAAGCCTGTGGCTCGACGAGGGCTACTCGGTCCACTTCGTTGAGACCATGTCGTTCGCTGCACTCGCGTTCGAGCTCCCGTGGACGGACAACAGCCCGCCGCTGTATTACCTCGTTCTCGACGTCTGGACGGCGGCCTTCGGGTACTCCGAGTCGACCATCCGATTGTTGTCGGCGCTGTTCGGCATCGCCACCATCGTCGTGATCTACCTGCTGGGTTCGGAACTGTATTCGAAGGACGTCGGTCTGCTCAGCGCGGGCCTCCTCTCGGTCTCGTCGTTTCACATCTGGTACGCACAGGACGCTCGCACGTACACGCTGCTCGCCCTTCTCGCGTCGCTCTCGTTTCTGTTCCTATTGCAATCGAGGGACGACGAGGCGGGCATCGCACGGACCGTTCCGTACGTGGTTTCCACCGTCGCCCTCGTCTATACGCACACGTTCGGTCTCTTCGTCGTCCTCGCCCAGTGGACGTTCGTGTTCGGCGAGGAGGTACTGTCGGAGGGGCGGACGGACCGGGCCGCCCTCTTGGACTGGGTGAAGATCCAAACGGTCGTCGGCGTTCTGGTGCTCCCCTATCTGCGGGTGCTTTTGGTGCGGGTGGTCTCCGACGGTGGCGAGGTCTGGGTCCAGATCCCGCCGGTCGCCTACGTCGTCACGACCCCCCTGTCGTACTTCAGCACCTCGTGGGTCCTCGAATGGAATCCGATGGTGTATTTCGGTCTCCTCGCGTTCGTCGGCGCGCTCGGTGCCGTCGCCGTCCTCCCCCGGACCTCCGCCACGACGCGCGACCGGGAACCGTCGAGGGACGCGTCGACGGCGGACGGGCGATCCACCCCGGAACGACCCGCGCTTCTCCTAGTGCCGTGGGTGGTGATCCCGATCGCGGTTCCGGCGCTCGTGACGTATGCGTTCACGCCGATCTACGTCCAGCGATACACGATCCCGGCCTCGATCGGCCTGTTCATACTCGTCGCGAGGGGACTGTCCAGGCTCCCCCGTCCATCGGCCCGCCTCGTCGCGGTGGTTCTCGTGTTGTCCGTCTCGCTCTACCCGTTGCCGACCATGTACGCCGACGATCAGAAGGAACAGTGGCGCGAGTCAGCCCAGTACGTCGAGGAGAACGCCGATTCGGACGATCTGGTCGTGCTCAGTCGCGGTGATCTGTCCTACCCGTTCGGCTACTACTTCGACTCGGGACAGGTGCCGGTGACGACCGCGTCCGAGAGTACCCTCCGGGAGGAACAGCGGACCCGGATAGCGGAATCGGAAACCGTCTGGTTGGTGCTGTCACACATAAACGGCGCGCAGGCGGAAGAAATGAGAGAATCGCTCGATCAAACACACAGGATAGCAGAGAAGGAGGAGTACAAGGACATACGAGTGGTGAAGTTCGTCCGAGAGTGACGACCGGTGTTTCGGACGGGATCACCGCCCGGGATGATCCGTCTCCATCCGAACGGATCCGAGGAGTCCCCATCGCTGTATGGAAACCGATCAGAACGTGTACCCGTATCTCTCGTGGAGAACGTACGCGCCGGTCCCCCAGATGTAGTCCTCACCCGGCCACCAGGTACGGGCGTTGTTCAGTCCACAGACGAGCGCCCGTTCGTCGGGGTCCTCGGGGTCGGGGGCGTAGGAGACCGAGCCGCTGTCGCCGTCGGTGAAGTCGGACTCGCTGCCCCACTTGAGTTGGCCGCGTTTGCAGGGATCACCGTAGATACAGGAGATCCCGTCGATCGCCTTGATCCTCCCCGTGGTGTGGCCGGACATCGCGCCGATCTTGTGGACGTCCACGCCGCGCGCCTTGAGGTCGGCCAGCCCGAGCCGGGAGAACTGACCGACGATCCGCTCGGGCGTCGACCGGTGGAGAGCGTGTGCGGGCTCGTACTCGCCCGTCGATCGAACCAGCGCGATGTCCTCGTCGTGGTGGCGTCGTTCGACCTCGCCGACCCCGATGCGTTGATCCGGGCAGACGAGGGTGAGCTCGGTGCTGCCGGTATCGGCGTACAGGTGGCTCGCCGTCGCGAAGTACCTCGTATCGCTTTCCGGGTCGTAGACCGCCGGCGCGAGCGTCGCCAGGCCCTCCGACTCCCCACAGGCGACCCCGCCGGGAACCGCCGGACCGCTATCGGGGTCGAACTGCCGTTCGGGTTCGAGGGCCGGATGACTACCGTTCGCAGCCGTATCGATGATCGAACCCTCGACCGGTACCTCGTCGATCAGGTCGGTGACCTGATCCATCGCTGTCTCGCGAGTGACCTCGACCGAGATCGTCGCCTGATCGTCCCCCTCGCCCGGGACGACCGACGCGCTGAGCACGCCCTCGAGATCGGTCAGGTCGAGCGTCTCGTAGTTCGACAGTGCCGCCTGGAGGCCGTTGTACCACTCGGCACCGACGGTCTTGATGCGGGGAGTCACTGAGGACGGGTCGTCGGGGTCCTCACGCGCGTAGGCATACACGACCGGTACCTCGTCCTCGCTCACAGGTTTGAAGTCCCCCGCAGAGAGCTGGCTCGCGCTCGCGAGGCTGAACCCCGCGGCGACGAGCGTCTTGACGAACCGCCGTCGCCCCATTCGCGAGAGCGGTTCGTCGTGGACGCGTTCCACTTCTGGTATGATTCCCCTCATCGATCTCCCCCGACGATCCGTCCTACGGGCTCCTCGTACTTCAGTCAACCTACGTGCATGATAGACCCTCACATAATCGATGGCGACGGAAGACGTTCGATGACGCCCGATCACGCGACCGGACCGTACTCACGGACCTGTCCATCGGTCTACATCTCCACGGGTGGTCGGGATGGCCCGGCCGGTCGCGTTGATCGGGGGAGCGTCTCACGATCCACGTTCGGGGATGTGGCTATCGAAAACCGAGAAGAACCGGGAGGGGATGGCGATCCAACGGCCTGTCGCACTGAGAGACGGGCCGGGCGCGATTCGAACACGCGACCGTCTGGTTAAAAGCCAGACGCTCTGCCGGACTGAGCTACCGGCCCTCATCCCCAGTTCCGCGGAGCGCGCAAAGAGCCTTTCCCTTCCCACGGCGAGCGTAACTCCGATGTCGACGCCCGGCCAAGGGAAGCCATGCCAGACGAGAGGATCAGGGATCGACTGGAGAACGAACGTCGCCGGCACGAACCCCGTGAACCGTCCTCGGCCGGCGAACCGGCCCCCGGTGACCGTGTTCGGCTCCATCACCGCCGTCAGAAGGGGTTCGGTGACGACCGGACCGTAGAGGGTACGCTGATCAGTTTCGGGGAGACGACGCTCACGATCGAACTCGACGGACACAAACTCGGCGTCCGCATCGGTGATCTCACCGCCTGGGAGTGGACGGCGGATGGCCACTGGTAGCCTCTCTACCATCGCATCGTCGGTCGATCACGGAAAAGCAGGGGATTAAGTACGGTCCGCAGCAAGGGTGGGCAGATGAGCACCGGCGTTACGATCTCCTCGATGTCCCGGTATGCGATTCTCGGCTGCGGCAGCGTCGGCCACGCGGTCGCAGACGAACTGATCGATCAGGGAAAGGACGTGCTGATCATCGATCAGGACGACGATCGGGTCGAGACGCTTCGCGACCGGGACATGAACGCGCAGGTCGGGGACATTCGCGAGACGGAGGTCGCGGAAAGCGTCGCGGAGCGCGAAGTCGTCCTGATCCTCTCCTCGGACGTCGAGGCGAACAAGGCCGCCGTCGAGAACGTCCGTGCGATCGACGACGACCAGTTCGTCATCGTGCGCGCAAGCGATCCCATCACGGGCGACGAACTCGCGGATCTCGGGGCCAACAGCGTGATCAACCCCTCGACGGTGATCGCCGAATCCGCCCTCCGCCTGCTCGAATCCGGCGAGCTAGAACATCGTGCCCAGCACCTCTCGGAGATCCTCACCAACACCCAGCAGAAACTCGCCATCGTCACCCAGGACAACCCCGATCCCGACGCGATCGCGAGCGCCGTCGCGCTACGGGCGATCGCCGACCACCTCGGCGTCGAGGCCGATATATTCTACTTCGGGGACATGGGTCACCAGGAGAATCGGGCGTTCGTCAACCTGCTCGACGTCGAGATGACCCCCGCCTCGCGCGACGACGCCGACGCCTTCGCGGAGTTCGATACGATCGCGCTGGTCGATCACGCGATGCTGACCGACACCAACGAGGAGTTCGACCAACCGGTGGACGTCCTCATCGACCACCACGACATCGACATCGACCGCGACGTCCCACAGGACCTCCCCTTCATCGACATCCGTCCCCAGATGAACTCCACCTCGACGATCCTCACCAAGTACATCCAGGAGTTCGATCTCAGTCTGGAGGAGTCGGTCGCGACCGCGCTGCTGTACGGCATCCGCGCCGAGACGCTGGATTTCAAGCGCGACACCACTCCCGCCGACCTCACCGCCGCGGCCTACCTCTACCCGTTCGCGAACCACGACACCTTAGAACAGGTCGAGTCGCCCTCGATGAGTCCCGAGACGCTCGACGTGCTCGCGGAAGCGATCACCACCCGTGAGGTCCAAGGAAGCCACCTCGTCTCCAACGCGGGGTTCATCCGCGACCGGGAGGCCCTCGAACAGGCCGCCCAGCACCTGTTGAACCTCGAAGGGATCACCACGACCGCCGTCTTCGGCATCGCCGACAACACGATCTATCTGGCGGCGCGCTCGAAGGACATCCGTCTGAACATCGGGCGCGTGCTGCTCGACGCCTTCGAGGAGATCGGCGAGACCATGGGCCACTCCACGCAGGCCCGCGTCGAGATCCCGCTGGGGATCTTTACCGGGATCGAGACCAGCGAGGACAACCGCGAGACGCTGTTGCACCTCACCGAGGAGGCGGTTCGCAAGAAGCTCTTCGACGCGCTGGGCGTCGAGAGCGAAGGAAGCAACGGTTCGTGAGGTCTATGCGACGACCTCTTCGCCCTCCTCTTCGGGTCGTTCGAGACGCTCGACCACGTCGTTGACCAGCACCACGTCGCCGACGGCGCGCACCCACCGATACGGGATGAGGACGCCACGGGTACCCCTGACGTCCGACCCGAACAGATCCTCGTTTGGCTCGCGCAGTGCGAGACCCGTAACGATCTCGGTTCCGAGATCGAGTTTGATGTCCTCGACTTCGCCGACGAACATGCCGTTGTTCGAGTAGACCTCCCGGCCGACGAGCGACGTGATCTCCTGGGACGTTCGCTCCTGTTCCATACGGGCCCGTCGAACGGCGGGGTATTATACCCTCGGATATCCGTTCTCGATCCCGTTCAGCCCGGTTCGGAGGGATTAAGATCGAAGAGCCCCCGGAGATAGATCCCATTATCGGCCGTCACTACACTCCTACAGAGCCGGGCGGAGGTAGTGGCGGCCTTCACCGCCATATAAAACACAGGAATAGTTATATGTCCGAGTACACGCTATGAGCCGTTTCTCATCCGGTGAAGTAAAGCGAACCCGAACCCTACAGTCGATCGCCGGGTGCCTCTGACGGACCGGCACGATGGCGACCTCCTCGCCCGGGATCGTCGCTATCGATTTTCGAAGTCACTACGATAGGTATGCGAGTAGCCGAAGGGATGGTCGCGGCGGGGTTCCGTTAATTCGGGTTCGAGATCGGCGGCCCGGAGCCGACTACCCACGTCGGATCGTTGCCCGGAGCTGTGGGATCGGATCGAGGCGCTCTGCGGTGTCCCCGAGAACGAACAGCGCGATGTAGCGCAGATACGCTACCGGGGGGACGTGGACCAGCAGGACCAGCGAAACGAACGCCAGCAGATACGGCCCCGCGAGCGTCCCCAATACCGCCCGTCCGACCACGGGCTGGGAGAGCCCCTGGGCGAGGAGCGCGCTCCCGACGGCGACCCCGAGAGTACTGAAGGGAACGAGGAGCGCGAACGCCAGCAGCGCCCCCACCAGTCCGCCGACGACCGCGATCGCCGCCCAGAGGGCCGCCGCGACCAGCAGGTAGATCGCGTACTCGCGCCACTCGTCCCTGAGCGTCGGAGAGAACGCCCGCCACCCGGCGGACAGCGAACAGTTCTTGACGAGCATGATCGGCACGACGAACGCGACCGTCAGCCGGTCGAGCACCCAGACGGCGACCGCGAGCGCGCCCCCTACCACGGCGAGCGCTGGCGGGGCATGCAACGCCACGAGGGCGATCAGCGCGCCCCCTACCGGTAGCGCGAGTGCCGCCCGAAGTGCGAACACCTGCAGGCCCGCCCGGAAGCGCCGCCGGCTCCCCGCGATGAGCCCCACGGCATCGCCGAGTAGGACGTCGAGAAAGACGAACTCGAAGACCGCACCCACACAGAGTGCCAGCAACGCGACCAGCGCCGTCGCGGCGATCACCCCGCGGATCGTGGCCGGCGAGGCGGACGCCAACAGCTCCGACCCCCGGTTGAAATCGAGGAGAAACGGCGTGACGAGCATGCCGACGAACAGACCGAGGACCGCGAGCCGGAGCCACGTCGCGAGCGAGGCCGTAGAAAGCAGGCTCCGCGTCGCCCTCACCGACTCGCCGGCCGCCCGCACCGCGTGCCACACCATATTCCCACTACCTGCGGCAGGCACTTATACTGACTGTTGTAAGTCAGCGGACAGGTTCGGCGGGGGCGGCGGCGAGCGGGGCGTCTCAGGAGTGGTTTGCGTGGTTCGTTCGATCGGGGAGCGCGATCGAGAGCAGATAGATCGCGACGCCGACGACGACGATCGTCGCGCCGGGGGCGAGCGAGTAGCGCCACGAGAGCAGCAAGCCGGAGACCGCCGCGATCTCGCCGACGATCACCGAGGCGTACAGCGAGTCTCGGAAGCTATCGGTGACCTGTGAGGCCGCCGCCACGGGCACGACGAGCATCGCCGCCACCAGAATGACGCCGAGGATCTGCATCGAGCCGACGACGACCATCGCGGTCAGAACGATGAGCAGCGTGTTGTACGCCGAGACGTTGAACCGGGCGACGCGGGCGGCCTCCTCGTCGAAGGTGATGTACAAAAGCGGCTTGTACGTCAGCGCGACACAACCGACGACAGCGATGCTCAGGATCGCCATCAGCAGGACGTTCCCGCCGTCGACGGTCGCGATCGAGCCGAAGAGGATGCTGTCGATGTCGACGGTCGCGAAGCCACCGCCGAGGCTAATGACGAGGGTGCCGACCGCGAAGCTGCCCGTGAGCATGATCGCGATGGGGACGTCTCCATACGAACCGGTGCGGTCGGCGAGGAACTGGACCGCGAGCGCGCCGACGATCCCGGCGACCAGCGCCGAGAGCAGGAGTGGGGTCCCCCAGCCCGAACCGGCAAACAGTAGGGTGCCGATCGCGACGCCCGCGAAGGCGGCGTGGGCGAGCGTCTCGCCGATCAGCGCCATCTCGCGGTGGACGAGGTAGGTGCCGATGACCGGGCCGACGATCCCGATGAACACCGCCGTCGTGAGCGCGTTCCAGATGAAGCCGTAGCAGGCGATGGAGGTCCCGAACGATCGGCCGACCGAGCAGGTGGCCTCGAAGAAGGCCCGCGGCATGAGCCCGAAGGCGATGGGGACGAACAGAAAGAGGACGCCCAGTCCGAAGACGGCGAGGACGAGTCGCTGGAGGGTCTTCGAGCCCATCAGTGGCCGTGTTCGATCATCCGGCTGTTGGTTCCGTAGGCCCGTGCGAGCGCGTCGCTTTCCAGGAACCCCTCCGCGTCGCCGTGGTGGTAGAGCTCGCGGTTGATGCAGGCGATGCGGTCGGCGTGCTCGGTGACGACGCCGATGTCGTGTTCGATCAGGACGATCGTGATCCCCTGCTCGTTCAACTCGTCGAGCAGGTCGTAAAAGGCGTCACGGGAATCGGCATCGACACCCACTGTCGGCTCGTCCAGCGCGAGCAGGTCGGCCTCGCCCGCGAGCGTCCGCGCGATGAACGCGCGCTGTTTCTGCCCCCCCGAAAGCTCGTTGATCCGCCGGTCGGCGAGGTCTTCTATTCCCACACGGGCGAGCGCTTCGTCGACCATCTCGCGGTCGTGGCTTCGAAGCCAGCCGAAGCGAGTGTGGGGATACCGACCCATCGTGACGACCTCCCGTACCGTTACCGGCATCGTCCGCTCCTTGCCCGTCGAGTGCTGGGAGACGTAACCGATTCGCTCCCCGGCGTCGAACGACTCGACCGGCTGGCCGAACAGCTCGACCCGTCCGGAATCCGCCGAGAGAAGTCCCAACATCAGTTTCAGGAGCGTCGTCTTGCCAGAGCCGTTCGGACCGACGAGACCGAGGAACTCGCCCTCCTCGACCGTCATCGAGACGTCCGTGACGGCCGGCCGGCCGCCGTACGAATGGGTGACGTCCTCGACGACGATGGCCGCTGGATCGCTCACGTTCCTGCCCCCAGTGCGGATCGGAGCGACGGGAGGTTGATCTCCTTCATCTGCCCGACGTAATCGAGTCCGTCGGACTCCCACTCCTCGGTGAGACTCTCGGCGGGAGAGAGCATCGCGACGTCGGTTGCGGTGTCGGCCTCCTCGACGATGGTCCGTGCGAGGGTGTCGCCGTCGAAGTAATCGTAGAGGATCACCTCGATCCCCTCGCGCTCGACGAGCTCGACCGTTTCCGCGATCTCGGTCGGACTGGCGTCGTCGTCCGGCGACACCCCTTGTGGAGAGTGAATGTCGAAGCCGTAGCGCTCGGCGAGGTACCCGTAGGAATCGTGGCCCGCGACGACGATCGTCCCGTGGTCGCGTCCCGCGAGTCCCTCCTCGAAACGGTCGTGGAGAGATTCCAAATCGGCGAGATACGCGTCGGCGTTCTCCTCGTAGATCCCGGCGTTGTCATCGTCGGCCTCGACCAGCCGATCGCGGATGGTCTCGGTCGCCTGCCGGGCGCGCACGGGGTCCATCCAGAAGTGCGGATCGTAGTCGCCGTGTGCGTGGTCATGGTCGCCCTCGTGTGCGTGGTCGTGGTTCGCTCCCTCGTCGTGTCCATGCCCCGCCGTGTTACCATGACCGGATCCGTGTTCGCCGTACTCCGTGAGGTCGACGTTCTCGGCGGCGGGGATCGACGTCACGTCGTCGTGACTGGACTCGATCTCGCTCGCGACGTCGTCGGCCCACCGCTGGAACCCCTCGATCCCGAGGTGGACGAACGCGTC
>CAYVQH010000061.1:0-11040 GCA_964454105.1 uncultured Halobacteriales archaeon
CGAAGCTCTCGTCGGTCGAGACGCCCACCAGAACCTCGGTGGCGGAATCGAGGTCCGCCTGTCGTTGGACGAGCACGCCCTCTATCTCGGCCTCCTTCGCCTCGCCGGCCATGTACTGCCGAGCGTTCTCTACGACCTCCTCGTAGCGCTCGGCCGCGGTGTCGGGAGCGACGTCGACGGCGACCGCGCCCGCGTCGCTGCGGTGGGGAAGCTCCCGGGAGTCGACCTTCAGGACGACGGGCCCGCCCATCGCTTCCGTGTACTCGGCCGCCCGTTCTGGGCTCGTCGCGAGCCGGGTTTCCGCGGGCTCAATACCGACCGATTCGAGCAGTCGTGCTCCTTCCTCCCACGTCAAGACGCTCTCGACCGGAAACGACGGCGTTTCGACTCTCGGCACGTCGATCAGCGACCGCGACGCCTCCCGATCGGTTCGCTCGCCGAACCGGACCAGCGAGGCCAGCGCGTCGAGACACCGGCCGGGGTCGTAGTACAGCGGCGTCCCGCGGCGCACCCGCTCGTAGGGAAGCGGCGGCTCGCTTCCATCGCTCTCCTTGCGCCCGGTCCAGAGGAAGAGCACGGGCTCGTCGGCCATCTCCCGTACTTCGAGCATAGCGTCGGCGATATCCTCGGCGCGCTCGCCGACGGCGGGTAGTCCGACCGCGAAGACGTAGGCGTCGAAGGCGTCGTCGGCGAACAGTGTCTCGGCGATTTCGGGGAGAACGTCCGCGCCGTAGCCGCGGATGTCGGCCGGGTTGTGCATCTCGCCGAAGGTCAGCAGGTCCTCCATGTCGAGCAGTGCCTGTTCGGTCTCGCCGTCCAGTGAAGGTAAGGAAAGGTCCCGCTCGGCGGCCAGATCGGCGAGCAGGCTCGCGAGCCCGCCGCTGGTCGAGGCGAGACAGACGGTCGGTGAATCAGGCGGGTCGAACGCCGTGTGGACCCGCGAGCGACCCAGCAGATCGGGGATGTCGGGGACGCGCTCGATCCCGGCGCGCTCGAAGGCGGCGTCCCAGGCGGCGGTATCACCCGTCACCGAGCCCGTATGCGAAAGTGAGGCCTGCTCGGCGACCGCCGAGCGCCCGACCTTCGTCGCGAGGACCGGGGTTCCGTCCCGCACCGCCTCGCCCGCGCTCTCGACGAACCGCCGGGGATCGTCGACCCCCTCGATGTACGCACAGATCGCCTCGACGCGCTCGGAGTCGGCCATGAACTCGACGTAGTCCGTGATCGAGAGGGCGGCCTCGTTACCGGTGGCGACGACGTAGGCGAAATCGGTGTCCTCGTCTGCGGCCCGCTCGTAGAACGTGGTGAAGGCAAGCGCACCCGACTGGCTCACCAGCCCGATTGAACCCTTCCCGGGCTTTCGCGAACAGGTCGAGGTGACCACCGTCTCGTCGTGGGTGTTCGCGAGGCCGATGGTGTTCGGTCCGCAGATCGCCATGCCGTACTCCTCGGCGAGGTCGTCCAACTGCGCTTCGAGAGCTGCGCCCTCGTCATCGGCCTCGCCGAAGCCGGCGGTGATGACGAGCGCGCTCGGGACGCCCATCTCGCCGGCGTTCCGGACCGTTTCGATGACGTACCGTCTGGGAACGCTCACGACGGCGAGATCGACGGTCGTCGGAACGTCGGTGATCGAGTCGTGACACGGTTCGTCCCTGATGGTCTCGCGACTCGGGTTCACGTAGTGGACCTCGCCGTCGTAGCCGTATTCGAGCAGGTTGTCGATCAGGTTCGAGGAGTACCACGAGTCGGGGCTCGCACCGACGATCGCGATCGATCCGGGCGCGAGCAGCGATTCCATCGCGTCGCGTTTCATACCCGAACGTCCGAACCACACCCCATAATACCTCGCTCGTTCCGACGGCTACTCCAGCCAGGTGACGAACGGGTCCCCGGCCGTCGCACGGCGGATGTACTCGCGTTGCATGTCCTCGATTGCGGTTCCGAGATCAACACCGCCGTCGAGGCGCTCGCGGACTCGCTGGCGCTTCCAGCGACTCGGCGTCGTTCGCTCCGTCCACCGACCGACGACGGGCGCGAGCAGCGCGTCGATTCGATCGGGGGCGAACCCTCGCGCTCGAAGTCCCCGTCGGGTGAGCGCGAACAGCTCGTCGTAGATCCGGGCGGGGTCGGCCGTGCGATCGCCGTCGCGGGTGAGCCAGACCACTCGGCCGTCGAGCCCCTCGTCGGCCGCCGCATAGAACGACTCGCGAGCGTCGACCCACGGCAGCTCCAAGAGGGGATGATCGCTCGCGACGATTCCATGGAGGAGGCCGACCACGAGCGCCTGGAAGCCGACCGTATCGGGGGTCGTCGGCTGGGCGGCCAGCGGTCGATACTCGATGCGCAACCCCTCGGGACCGAGGATGGGCCGGATCCACCGCCAGTAGGTGCCCTGTTTGTGGAGCAGCTCCCAGTACTCGGCCCCGAACCCCTCGCTCTCCCCGAACCACTCGCTGAGACACGGAACACACCGGCGATCGGCCAGCAACCGGTCGAGCACGTCGACCGGCGAATCGAGGTCACGCGGGAAGCGGACCTTCCCCGGATCGCGGACGTTCATCGCCTCGAAGACGGGAACACGGAGTTCGTCCGGCCCGCGAAGGACGGCCGCAGGATCGGCATCGGCGTCGGCGTAGAGGTCGGCGGGCAGAAAGGGAGCGTTCGTCGCCAGCGCCAGCACCGGCCCGGCGGTCCGGAGGGCCGCGTTGTAGTAGCGGGGAAACGGCCGTGTCGGAACCTGGAGGTGGACCTGCATCGAGGTCGCAAGCGACTCGACGAGGATCGTCGGGAAGGTCCGGCGACAGCCCGGCACGTCCAACTCGACCGGGCCCGCGTCGGTGATGTCGGCATTGAGTGCGTAGTAGCGTGCTTTCGGCGACATGTTCGTCGGAAGGACGACCCCCTCCTCGCTGGCGTAATCGGTCAGATACGAGAGCGTCCCCTCGGGCGGCGCGACCGTCCACATGCCGTCGGCGACGAAGCCCAGGCGGGCGTCTGCGAGTGCCCGACGGAGGTCGAAGAGGCGCTCTTCGAGGGCGACGAACTGTGTGTCGAACCCGGCGGGATCGAACGGCGTCGGCGGGGTGTTCAGCTCGGCGTTGTGCCGGCCGAGTTCGCGCTCGCAGATCGTCCCGAACACGGAGTCCGGGACGTGTGCGAGCCGTCCGTCCGTATCGACCGCGTATCCCTCCAGTTCGAGCCCGATCGAGAAGTCGCCGTCGAACCGATCCGAGGCAAGCGCCTCACGAACGGTCGCCGCTTGGGCCTCGATCCGACGGTCGAACTCGGCCCCGACCCTATCGGCTCGCGTTCGGCGGACGAATGCCATCGGATCCATACGTCTCCTCTACCGCCCACGGACATGACGGTTGGTAACACGATACGGCGCAATGGCAGTTAACGTAAGCACTGTATGGGAGAACGAAAGTCCGTCGTGACGGGCCATCAGTTCCGACGGAGCAACACCAGCGAACACAGGAAGGCGATCGCGACCGCACCGGCGATGATGGCGAACGCGACCCGATAGCCGAACTCGGTGTAGACGACAGTTCCGCCGACGACGTCGCCCGTCCGATAGGCGTCGAGCGCCAGCCCCATCACCGTCGGGAAAACGGTCGCACCGACGAACCCGGCGGTGTTGACCGTCGCCGTTGCGACGCCGCTCGCCTCGACCGGATAGCGCTCCTTGACGACCGAGAGCGCGAGCACCGCCGATCCGACGAGAAAGCCGCTCGTGAAGTACACGCCGGCGACGGCGGGAAGCGGCGGCCGTCCGAGAATGGGGATGACACCGAGCGCGAGGGCGAACAGCCCGAGACCGACGTTCATCGGGAGGAGCCGCCGTTCGAGTCGATCCGAGAGCCAGCCGATCACCGGCGGTCCGATCAGCAGTCCGACCGACCCGAGCAGCGTGTAGTACGAGGCCGTCGTCACGTCGAGCCCATAGACCACGACGAGATACGGCACCCCCCACAGCCCGATGAGCGTGAGGATCGTGCCCATCCCCGAGAAGAAGACGATCGAAAGGAGCCACTGATCGAGGTCGGTCACGAGCGTCCGCAGGTATCGACCGGTCTCCGAAAGCGTCACCGAGGGCTGTTCGGGGACGCCCGCGATCGGTTCGAGACCGGCATCCGCAGGGGAGCTTCGGGCGAGGACGTAGACGGCGACGCTTGCGGCGAATCCGACGGCGGCGAGTCCGAGGAGCGTCCGTCGCCAGCCGAACACCTCCGCACTGATCGCGAGCGGGGTCGTCGCGAGGATCGCCCCGAGACCGGCGACGCCGGACGTCAGCCCCGTCATCGTCCCGAACTCGTCCATGCGAAACCAGCTCGCACAAAACCGGAGGATCGAGACGAAGATCACGCCGCTGCCGAGGCCGACGAGCCCCCGCGAGCCCAGCGCCACGAGGTACCCGTCGCTCAGCGCGAACCCGACCGCGCCGGCGCTGAGGACGACCGCGCCGATCGATCCGACGTGGCGAGGACCGACCCGATCCGCGAGTACTCCGGTCGGGATCTGGATGGTCGCGTAGACGAGGAAAAACGAGGCATGGAGCGTCCCCAACTGGGCGGCCGTCATGGCGAAGTCCGCCGTCAGACGCTCGGAGAGGACGGCCGTCGAGAGGCGATGGAGGTTGACCAGCAGGAAGACCGTCGCCAATGCCCCCCACGCGAGCCACCGTCGCTTCGTGGGGTCCGAGAGAGAACTCACTGCCGGGACGTCCCATGGAATCGTGGTAAGCGTTGTGATGAGGATGGCGCCGAACGGGACGGCCGCCGGAAGTGACGGTCCCCCGCCGCTTCGTCGACTCACTCCCGTCTCCGAGGACCGCCCGGGCGCTCCGGTCCCCACGGTGCCAGTCTCTAAGTAGCATCGCGGTATAGGGTGATGGGCATGACAGAGAGTCCCTTACAAGAGGAGCAAGCACCGCTGAAAGAGGAGTACACGGAGAACCCGGAGGCCGCACGCGTCACACTGTCGGCGACGGGCGAGGAGCAGTCGGACGTTCGCTCGTGTGACGTGGACATCGGACGGGCGGTCTACGAGGCCGAACTCCACGAGGGCGCGGCGGGACCGGGAACCGGCGCGTGTTCGGGCGACCTGCTTCTGGGCGCGCTCGCGGCGTGTGCCCAACTCACCGCCCAGGCGGTCGCGGACGCGTTCGGCCTCGACGTCTCGATCGAGACGGAGGTAAGTGGCGACCTCGACCTCCGGGGGACGATGGGGATCGACGAGAACGTTCCGGTCGGATTCGAGGAGATCAGACTGGACGTCACCGTCGACGGTGAGGTCGAAGCCGACACGGCTGCGTCACTACAGCGGGCGACGGAGAAGTACTGTGTCGTCTACCAGACGCTCACGAACACGCCGGACATGGAGACGAGCTGGCGGTTCGACTAAGCGACGGACGCCGGAACACGTCCACGTCGGTAGCGAGCCCGTTGTCCGCGACGAACGATCACAGCATCGTCTCACGCTCAGGTCACACTCCGCAGTCGAACCGTGGCAGGTGTTCTTCCAGGGATCGAAACGGGATCGGGCGTCCAAGCGCGCCTCCAGCGTCCGACGAGGTCGAAGCGGCCTCCCGAGGGTGGGCCCGACTAGTCACGATCGTGGGAAGCATCGAGAAACAGTTCCGCCCGCGCTTGGGCCGTACTCTGGTCGAACTGATCGCTTCGATCAAGGACGTGTTCGCGGACGGATGGATCGAGCGTCTCGACGTCCGGATGGTCGACCTCTAGAAGGTTGCTCGCCGGATCACGGAGATACATCTGAACGGCACCGTCAGGGAGTTCGTAGACTCGCGGTTCGGCGCTGGTCTCGCCGTCGTGATCGAACAGTTCTCGGTCGCGGACGATCTCGAACACGCGTTCGAAATCGTCGACTGTGAACGCGAAGTGGTGGTAGGTCGGGGCGTCCGTCTCACGCTCGAAGAGGTGGAGCTGTCGATCGCCACATCGCAACCAGACCAGCGGGACGCCGAGATTCGGCGCCTGCAGGCGCTCCAGTTCGAACACCTCGGTATAGAACTGGGCCGATTCCTCGAGGTCGTCCGCATGAACACTGACGTGGTTGAATCCAATAGCCGTCATGGTCCCACGATCGGCCGTCCGGACGATCAACGTTACGCTCGGAATCGGCGGCGATAGCGTAGCTCCGGGAGGACCCCGGTATCGGGCGTACTCGCGGACGTGGTTTCGTGAGGAAAGGCATTTTAACGGCGGGCTACGTCCGGTGTTGTCATGGGATACGTTGTCAAAATGCCGAAGCTCGGATTGGAGATGGAGCAGGGGACCCTCCTGGAGTGGTACATCGAGGAGGGCGGTTCCGTCGAGGAGGGGGAGGTGATCGCCGAGATCGAGTCCGAGAAGAGCATCGGGGAGATCGAGGCCCGCGAGGACGGCGTTCTCCGATCGACCGACCTCGAGGAAGGCGAGTCGGTTCCGCCGGGGACGCCCATCGCAGTCGTCGCCGACGCCGACGAGGACATCGCGGACTTACGATCCGAGTTCGAGAGCGGAGAAACGGGGGACGGGACTGACTCGGCCGAACCCGAGGGCAGTGCGTCGACTGATACATCGCCCGAGTCGACGGCGGAGACGGATGCATCGGAACGAACGCCGGAGGCGGGCCCGGAGACGTCGGCTGAGCAGGTGAGGGCCTCCCCACGCGCGGAACGCCGAGCCGAGGAACTCGACGTGGCCCTCACCGAACTCGACGGGACCGGACCCCAGGGGGCGATCACGGCCGACGACGTCAAAGCCGCCGCGGAGTCCGACGGCGAGACGGCCACCGACGCGACGCCAGCGACCACGGAGCAGGTGAAGGCCTCCCCGCGTGCGAAACGGCGAGCTGAGGAACTCGACGTCGATCTCACCGGCGTCGATGGATCGGGACCACAGGGGGCGATCACGGCCGACGACGTCGAGGCGGCAGCCGAAGACACGCCGATGGAAGCCATCCAATCCACGGCGTCCGATGCCGAGAGGGTCGACGCGGATGCGGGTCGATATCGTACCGCGACGCTCGTCGTCGACGGCGACGAGGCCGATACGCTGATCGAGGCGACCGACCTGGCGACGAGGGCGTTCGGCGTCGATGCCTCCCCGCTCGACGTCCTGCTCGTCGCATCGTCGGCGACGTTCGAGGTGTGTCCCGAGTTCAACGCGACGTTCGAGGATGACACCCATCAGCTCCACCGACGGCGGGATGTCGCGACCGCGACTGTCTCGGAGGGAGAGCTCGTCACACCCGTACTGGAATCGGTCGGGACGCGGTCGTTCGCCGACCTCGTCGAGACACGTCATGAGAGCACGGAGGAGGCGATCGCGAGCGGCGTCTCGGGCGGGCGTGCGACGTTCGCGATCGCGCTCGAAGGAGAGGGCATCGAGGACATCGAGGAGGTCGTCACACCGCCGACGGTCGCGGGATTGATCGCCAACCCCTCTCGGCGACGGGCCATTCCCGCCGAGAACGGCGTCTCCCTCGAGCGGTGTCTCTCAGTGACGCTCGCGTACGATACCCGCGTTCTCGGTGACGAGGACGCAGAGGTCTTTCTCGGCACCCTGCTCGACCGGATCGGGAACGCGCCCGAACTCCTCCTTCGGACCTACGACGGGACGAACGCACAGTAACCGCAATACGCCCCGATACGAAACGCACGGGGCTATCTCGACACGAACTGGCCGTCGCCGGTCCCTTCGAGAACGCCGGAGCGAGCGGCACGCTCGAAAACTCCCTCCAAGGAGACGAGGCGCGGTCCCCCGCCGACCGATCGAAACTCGACGGTCTCCTCGATTATCTCGAGTTCGCGCTCGCCGTCCGCTCCGATTACACCCTCACCGACCTCGATCGACATCGGTTCGTTCTCAGATAACCGACGGTGTTCATCGACGCCGATCTCGGCCACCATGCCGGGGGCGACGATCGACCTGACCGTCCGTGCTGACGCGTCAGCGTCGGCCAGTCGGAGGCCGATCGCACCCGGTTCGTCCGCCGCCAGCGAACCGAACCCACCCGCAACGCTACTGAGGCCGATATCGGCCGGGTTCGCTCGCGAAACGATCCCGCCAGCCAGATCGGCGGCATCGAGCATCGCCCGCGTTCCGACGAACGACCGGTTCGAGAGTTCGACCGACGCCAGGCCGGTGACGGTGTCGTCCGAGCGCGTTCGTGCCTCGACCATGCCGTGGCGAGCGGTGACCGCGTCGGCGTCGACCGCCCCGGTCGCGACGAGTGCGGCGGCCGCTCCGGCGACCGTCCCGTCGACGGCGTTGGGAACGACGTTGTTCGTCCCCGTCGAGACCGGGAGCAGCGGGACGTCGCCACACTCGAGGGCGGTGTCGCGGCTCGTCCCGTCGCCCCCGAGGACGACGATCGCATCGGCCTCCTCGCGAAAGCGCGCCGCCGCCCGGCGGGTGTCCGCGGCCGTCCCCTCGGGGACGAGATCGAGCAGTTCGGTCGATATGTCCGGGACTTCCTCGGCGGCGCTCTCTGCGATCCCCGCCGTGTCGGGCATCAGGAGCGCTGACGGCGGATCGGGAACCGCACTCAGCCCTTCGAGGACGCATTCGGCGACGCGGCGCTTCGCGTAGTTGTCGACGACGCTCGCACCGCCGGTCAGCCGACGGATGTCGCGTCCGGCGGCCGGGTTGACGATCAGTCCGATACGGTCGCCCACCGCTAGGCGATCCGCTCGATGGCCTCCCGGACGTCCCCGCCGTCGGGAAGGACCTCCTGCTCGAGCGGCGGGCTGAAGGGCATGTGCGTATCGGGTACGCCCACCCGCTGGATCGGGGTATCAAGGCTGTAGAACGCGTCCTCGACGGCCCGGGCCATCACCTCCGCGTGCGTGCCGTACGAGAGCGGGCTCTCGTCGGCGACGACCAGCCGTCCGGTCTTGTTCAGGCTCTCGACGATCGTGTCGGTGTCGAGCGGGTACAGCGACCGGAGGTCGATCACCTCGACGTCGGTCTCGCCCTCCAGGTCGTCGGCCACCGAGAGCGACTCGCCGACGAGACGCTGGGTCGCGACCACGGTTACGTCGGAACCCTCGCGCTCGACGTTCGCCTCGCCCAACGGGATGGTGAAGTCCTCGTCGACGGGTACCTCGCCCGACTGCTCGTAGATCATCTTGTTCTCGAAGAAGAAGACGGGGTCGTCCGAGCGGATGGCTGATTTGAGTAGTCCCTTCGCGGCGGCGGGCGTTCCGGGGGCGACAGCCATCAACCCCGGGAAATGGGCGATCCACGTGTGGACGGTTCCGGAGTGCTGGCTCGCCGCGCCCATACCCCCGCCCTCGGTGGTCCGAACGGTGAGGGGCATCTCGGTCTTCCCGCCGAACATGTAGCGCATCTTCGCCATCTGGTTCATGATCTGTTCCATCGCGACGCCGATGAAATCCGAGAACATGAGTTCGACGACGGGCCGGGAGCCGGTCGCGGCCGCGCCGGTCGCCGCGCCCATGAACCCCGACTCGCCGATCGGGGTGTCCCGCACCCGGTCCTTGCCGAACTGTTTGTGGAGCTCGCCGGTCACGTCGAGCACCCCGCCCATCGTCGCGATGTCCTCGCCCATGAGGAAGACGTCCTCGTCACGGGCCATCTCCTCGCGCAGCGTCTCCCGGATCGCCTCCCTGATGGTCATCGTCTCGGTCTGTTCGGCCTCGAGTTCCGCGCTCGCCATCAGCGCTCACCTCCGTTCTCGCCACCGCTACGACCGCTGCCGTCAGCACGCACCTGCCGGGCGAACTCCGTGAGTTCTGGTACGTCGGCGCCGAACATGTCGTCGTAGGCCTCCTCGGGTGCGGGTTCCTCCGCGCTCCGGGCGTACTCGAGAGCCTCCTCGATGGTCGTCTCGACCTCCGACTGGAGCTCCTCGTACTCTCCGTCGGTGAGCTCGCCCCGATCGATCAGGCGTTCGGCGAACGTCTCGATGGGGTCGCGTGCCTGCCAGCGTTCGACCTCGTCGTCCTCCCGATACAGCTCCTCGTCGCCCTCGAAGTGGCCGTGGAACCGGTAGGTCTCGGCCTCGATGAACGTCGGGCCGTCGCCGGAACGAGCGCGTTCGCGAGCCTCGATCACGGCCTCGTTCACCGCGGTGACGTCCATCCCGTCGACGGTGATCCCCGGAACGTTGTACGCGCCGGCGGTGGCGCTCAGGTTCTCGACGTTGTGTTGCTCCTCGACCGGCGTTCCCTCGCCATAGTGGTTGTTCTCGACGAGGAATATTACGGGCAAGTCCCACGTCGCGGCGAGGTTCACCGCCGAGTGGACCTGTCCCTGGGCGACGGCGCCATCACCGAGGAAGGACAGCGCGACCTGCTCCTCGTCGTTGCGATCGATCGTGAGTGCCGCACCGGTCCCGAGCGGCGGGCCGGCTCCGACGATCCCGTTGGCACCGAGCATCCCGGCGTCGACGTCCGCGATGTGCATCGATCCGCCCTTCCCGTTGCAGTAGCCCTCGCGCTTGCCGTACAGCTCTGCCATCATGGGCTTCGGGTCGAGCCCCTTGGCGATGCAGTGGCCGTGGCCACGGTGCGTACTCGTGATGTAGTCGTCGTCCTCCAAGGCGGCACATGCGCCCACGCCCACCGCCTCCTCGCCGATGTAGAGGTGGACGAATCCCGGTATCTCGCCGTCGGCGAACCGCTCGCCCGCCGTGGTGTCGAACTGGCGAATGGTGAGCATCCGCCGCAATGCCTCCTCGCGCCCCGTTTCGGTCTCCAGATCGATGGTTGGCATCGACAGCAAAAACGTCATGATCGATATTAATTGTTGGGTGCTATCTATCATCAAGAGTGACGGCCGCGCGCTTCTTCGCCGACGGCGAGGCCGTCGCCGTCCGGGGCGAGACCGTCTCCGAGCACGAGGCCACGAGGAGCGCGGCAACTACACCGTGCGGTTCGACGACGACGTCACCGCGTCGTTTTCGACGAGCTTCAACGGCGCGTACAACGACTGGGTCGAGGTCACCGGCACGGGGGGCACGCTCCGCATCGAGCCCGCGTTCTGGTTCAACGTCGACCGCGAGCTCACC
>CAYVQH010000062.1:0-10793 GCA_964454105.1 uncultured Halobacteriales archaeon
AGGGCCTCTCGACCCAACACGTCCTGAAGACGTCGATCTACCTCGACGACATCGACGACTTCGAGGAGATGAACGAGGCCTATGCCGAGTACTTCACCGACAACCCGCCCGCACGGAGCGCCCTCGAGGTCGGATCGCTTCCGAAGGGTGCGGCCCTCGAGATCGAGGCCGTCGCCACGACCGAATGATGGATCCGCGGGTGAAGGCGAGTCTGGTGTGGGGCGTGATCGGTGCCCTCTCGTTTCTCGTTCTGGTCCAGGGATACGAACTCCTCTCGGCCGATCGACTCCCGTTCGGGCTGAAGTTCGCGACGGCGGGCGTCGTCGGCGCGGCCGCGACCGGGTCGACCTATCTCGCCGAACCCGTCGTCCTCGGGGGGAACGGAAGGGTTTAAATCCGAACGACTAGTAGTGCCGGACAAGCCGGGATGGCCGAACGGTAAAGCGCACGCCTGGAAAGCGTGTTCCCGTATGGGATTCTGGGTTCAAATCCCAGTCCCGGCGTGTTTTCTTCCGCGTTCGCGAACGCGTGAGATCGGATCACCTGATCTCCTCGACGGAAACGTACGCGTCGCGTTTGGCCGCGATCCAACGGTCGTCGAGCCGACCCCGCGTGGCGTCGAACACCACGACCTCGTCGGCGTCGAATGGCTCGTTGAGTCCGATCAGGCCGTGGTCGAACGTGTATCGAAGCGCGAACGTCGGCCAATCCCTGACGGCCGACGTTCGGGTGGACCCGATCTCAGTCATCGGTGTACTCGTCGCGAAAGGACGCTTCGAGACGTCTCAGGAACTCGATCGCCTCCTGAACGTTCACCATCTGTTCCGTCGAGAGATCGTCGTGTTGCTCCGCCGCTTCCTCCAGAAGCCCCCTCGCTGCGGCGACCCGATCGGAAAACGACAGCGAACTCATGGCTGCTCCTGGATCCGTCCGACCCCGTGAAGAGAGCGTATCGCGACCCCGTTCGTCCGTCTCCAGCAGTATGCGCCGTTCCCGCCGTGGAACGTCCCGTGGGGAAAGCAGGATTCCGTCGCCAATCGCTGGTTCGATTCGTCGATCGAGATCGGTTCCTCATCGCTCGTTTCGCCCAGGGAATCACGATTCCTATACTCCTTGGTCGGGAATCGCGTGTGTTCTGCGAGTGCAATCATGGTTTGGTGATCCGAATTCGTTTCGACGAATGATACTGCTCTATATGTGTTTTAGCCAACATATGCGTAATCGCCCGGATTACCGTCGAGTAACTCCGATCTAGCTAGTTTATTACAGTTAAACTCATGATAAAGCATATATGTTATAGGCGTAATAGAAGATAGCACACACCTCTCCACTCATGACGCCCGTCCAGGTCCTCTACCTCGGTCGTACGGCTCCCGCGCTTGAGCGGTTGCTCTCCGCGACCGAACCGTCGGCCCCGCCGATCTCGGTGTCGGCCGTTCCGACCGTCGATGCGGCCATCACGCAGTTGTCGGTCGGACCGGCCGACTGTTTGGTTTGGGACGTCAGCTGTTCGGACGCCGACGACATCGAGCGGCTGTTCTCTCTCGCCCCCGATCTCCCGGTCGTCGTTCGTGAGTCACGATCGCCCCCTGCCGCCCTCGAAACCCATGCATCGTCGATCACCCGCACTGACGACGGATCGTTGGCTGACGTGGTTCGGTCGGCCGGTGCCTCCCGGAACGGGGATTCCCCGTCACCGCCGAAGGCACTCATGTCGCTTCTCGACAGTTCCACCGATCGAATCGCCCGGCTCGATGACGATGGCACGTATCTGTCGGTGAGCGACGAACTCGCGGCCGCGCTCGATCGCTCGCCGTCGGCGCTCGTCGGTACTTCGATCACCACGGCATCGCTCGGGGATCCGGAGATGCTCCTCGAACACGGCCATCGCGCGATGGAGTCGGGCACGATCCAACGCGCTGCGGATGACTCCTACCGATACGTGTTCGTCCCGGTCGGTGGCGATGGGTTCCGGCTCGTCGTTCAGGACCCCGAGCCCGCCGACGGACAGCGTGTCGAACCGGCGAACGACTTCATCGAGACGGTGCTGAACCGGCTGACCGACATCTTCTTCGTGTTCGACCTTCAGGGGCGATTCCTCCACTGGAACGATCGACTGACCGAGGTGACGGGCTACTCGGACGAGGAGATCGCCTCGATGACCCCCATGGATTTCTTCGTCCAGGAGGATTACGACCGGATCGATTCGGCGATCTCCAAGATCGTCGAGTCGGGCGATGCGACCGAGATCGTACGCATCAGGACGCGGGACGGAGAGCTCCTGCCCTACGAGTTCACCGGGTCGATGGTCGCCCGCGAGGACGGTTCGCCCCGCTACGTCTGTGGGATCGCCCGCGACGTCTCCCAGCGTCGCCACTCCGAGCGGGCGCTGCGTGAGCGCCAGCAGGCACTCTCGAACCTCATTCGAAACCTTCCGGGGGTCGTCTATCGCTACCGTAACGAGGCGGGCTTCCCCGTCGAGTTCATGAGCGATGGCTGTACGTCCCTGTCGGGCTACTCCCGGGAGCGCCTCGAATCCGGCGAGATCTCGTGGGCGGGGGACGTGATCCATCCCGAGGACCGCGAACGCATCGAAACGAGCGTCCGTGAGACGCTCGAAACGGGCGAACAGTACCAAATCACCTACCGGATTCGCACCGCGGACGAGGAGACACGCTGGATCTGGGAACAGGGCGGGGCCGTCGACGATCCCGACGGCTCGGTCGAGTACCTCGACGGATATCTCACCGAGGTCACCGACGTCATCGAGATCGAGGAGGAACTGCGCCGCGAGAAGGCGTTCACCGAGAGCGCGCTCGACGCCCAACCCGACCTGTTTTACGTCTTCGCCCCCGACGGCACCCTCCTCCGCTGGAACGATCGGTTCAACGAGGTCTCGGGCTATACGGACGAGGAGATCGAGACCATGCACCCGGTCGACTTCGTCGAGTCCGAGGACGTTCCGGCCATCCTCCGGGCGATCGAGCGGGTCGCGACCGAGGGTGAGACGGTCTCGCTCAAGGCCACGCTCGTGAGCAAGGACGGCGAGCACGTTCCCTACGAGTTCACCGGTTCGGTGATCAAGGACGTGACCGAGCCGATCTACGATACCAACGAGTACGAGGTCTACATCTGTGGAACGGGCCGAGACATCTCCCAACGGGTCACTGCCGAACGCGAGCGCGAGGAGGCGATCGACGAACTCGAACGCTCGAACGCCGAGCTCGAACGATTCGCCTACGTCGCCTCCCACGACCTCAAGGAGCCTCTCCGCATGATCCGTAGCTACCTCGATCTGATTCGGCGCCGCTACGAGGGCGAACTCGACGAGGACGCCGACGAGTTCATCGATTACGCGGTCGACGGCGCAGACCGGATGCGGAAGATGATCGACGATCTCCTCACCTACTCCCGAATCGGTACCGATGACATTACCGCCGAACCCGTCGAGTGTTCCGTGATTCTCGATCGAGTCCTCGATAGTCTCCAGGTGGCCATCGAAGAAACGGACGCGGACATCACCGTCGAAGAGCTTCCGACGATCGAAGGGGACCCCCAACAGCTCAGTCAACTCTTTCAGAACCTCATCAGCAACGCCATCGCTTACTCCGGCGACTCCCCGCCGGATATCCACGTCTCGGCAACTCGGCATGATGGTGTCTGGCAGTTCTCCGTCGTGGACGACGGCGTCGGCATCGATCCGGATCGAACCGACGAGGTGTTCGAGATCTTCTCGTCCGGTCCTGCTTCCTCAAGTACCGGGATCGGTCTCGCGATCTGTCAGAAGATCGTCCAGCGCCATGGAGGCGAGATCTGGGTGGAATCGGAACTCGGGGCCGGCTCGACGTTTCGTTTCACGATTCCGGACATCAAATCGACCCCCCTCAGCAAACCCCGTGAGATCCCCGATATCTGATCCCTGCTTGTACTGTTGCCCTTTGAGGTGCTTACTGTGGGATTAATAGGTAAAATAATCTAAAACCGATTCCCCGGAACGTTTCTACTTCTCTTAACGTTGGCGTTACGTTCTCCTCTTCTCACGCTAGAAACGGATATACTGGCCGTAATCGGTCGGTACGGACGATTCGTCTCGTCTAGGGGCAGTGTAACTTCGTGAACCATCGTGCTATTATATACCCGTCCATGACATACACTACTGTGAGGTGTACTGAATGCATGATTTAACAGGGTTTCAGCGTGATCTACTTCTGGTGATCGCTGGTCTCGACGAGCCGAAAGGGCTCGACGTCAACGATGAGCTAGAGCAATATTACGGAACGGAGATCCGCCACGGGCGACTCTATCCGAACCTCGATACGCTGGTCAACAAGGGGTTGGTCAAAAAGGGGAAACACGACCTGCGGACGAACAAATACATCCTAACCGACCGTGGTGAGCGCGAGATCGAAGCCCGCCTCAACTGGCAGCTCTCGTACATCCCCGACGAGATCAAGGCGCGTCTCGAGGGGCTGCCACAGACACAGTAACGAGCACGTCATGCAGACAGTCTCCACCGCGATACGATGGGGGAGGCTACTCGAGATAACCGAGGTCTGAAAGGCGCTCTTCTACCCGTTCGTCCTCGGTCCGGATCGCCGTCGAACCGGTGTAGGCTGGGTACTCATCCGATCCACCGTCCTCGACCACAGGGAGAACGCGCCCGTCCATTCGGTCGCTATAGGGAACGCCGATCGCAGAGCAGATCGTCGGAGCGACGTCGAAGAGATGGGCACCCGAAAGGTCCACATCGCTGTTGATTCCGTCACCCGCTGCGACGAACAGTCCATCGAGTTTGTGGTTCCATGGTTCGGTCGGCGGGCCGAACAGGCCCTGGCTGAGCTGGGCAGAGAGGAACTGCTCGAAGTCGTTCGGAATGGTGAGGACGTCGACTGCGTTGTCCGTGTACGGTCCCCAGAAGTACTCCTCGCGGGGCACTACCTCTCCGAAAACAGAATCACCGTCCGGCGTCTCGATCCCGCGTAGACGCGTGATCAGATCCTCACGTACTGCCTCGTACTCCTCGTCCGGAACGACGCCCTCCGGATCTCGTCCCGCGAGATTGATCCGAACCCCGAGCTCGGTGCGTGCACGCATGTATGCCCGAGAAGTCGGAAAATCAACCTGGCGCGCGCCGGTACGGGTTACCCCAGCTGGGGCGTGTTTCCGCGCGAACGATCCCAGACCGAGCCGGTCGAGGACGTTTATCGCTCGGGAGGGAGTCACTCCGATCTTTGCGGCCGCGGCTGCCAGCCGTTCGATTCTGTTCGGTTCCCACCTGGTGTCCTCGTCGCCCTCACGGAGTTGGTTGCGGATCGGGTTCCACGACGGCATCCCCTTACCGCCGGTCGTCGTTTCGACGTAACCTTCCTGACGCAGGTATTCGTTGACACGGAACTCGTAGTTCTCGTAGGGGCCGATGCCGTGGTCGCTCGCAATGAACACACGCTTGGGGTCGCATTCATCGATGAGTCGTCCGATCTGTTCGTCGGTCGCCTCGTAGACTTGACGAACCTTTTCCGGATCGCCATCGAACTCGTGAAAGACCGTATCAGTCTTCTGAAACTGAACGAACCCGAAGTCGGGCTCGTACTCGTCCGCGAGGTAACGAAATGCTCGGCCACGCATCCGCGCCAGCGTGCAGTACTCCTCCATCTTCTCGTCGTTGGTCCGGCGTTCATCGCCACGCGAGTAGTTCGGATAGACCCGATACTCTCCGATCGCCTCTCGAACCTCCTCGAGAACGCCTTCCGGATGGGATTTCGGGCTCTCGGGACCGATGAACCCGGGAATGATCGCTCCGTCGATCTCATCCGGTGGATGGGTGACGGGTACGTTGACGACTACGCTCGACCGATCATGCTCGTCGAGCAGCCGCCAGAGGGCGTGTTCACGCACGTGGTTTGCGGTGACGACCTCCCAGTCGTATCCCTCGAAGTTGACGAACCCATAGACGCCATGCTTTCCGGGGTTGACTCCCGTATACATCGACGGCCACGCGCTTGGCGTCCACGGTGGGATCTGGGATTCGAGAGGGGCACTCACGCCGTCCTCGATGATCCCCTCGATGTGTGGAACGCTGTCGGTCTCTGAAAGACGGTCCAAGACGGGTCGACAGGCGGCGTCGATGCCGATCAGTAACGTGTCCATTTGCCCGTTCATCGCCGTTGTCTCCGTTCGATCTCCGGCGTTCGGTCCGGGAAATCCATTGCCGTCATCGAGATGTCTAGTGAATCCATTGTGATGTATTGTAGCGCTTGCCCGTCAGGCGGTTAAGCGTCTGCTTCGGTATCGCCCCCGCCGCTGAGATCGGTACCGGTGTCCGCAGCGGGGTCGACCTCCCAAGTCGCCGTACACATCGTAACGTCGCCGTTATCATAGGCGTAATGCCGCTCGGCTCCGCACAGTTCCCTCCTGTCGACTTCGGTCGTGGCGCTTCGGTCCTCACTCAGGACGAAGAAGGCCCCTCCGGTTCCCTGATACTCGCGGTAGATCAGGGTATCGGTGTTCCGTAGACCTTCTTCCGAAATGTTCGCCGCGACTCCGGGGCCCGGACCGGCCCGCGAGAACACGGTGTTGTACGGATGGTCGGTGTTGTAAGTCTCGTTCTCACCGATCGGCCGTATCTCGCCGATCGTATCGACGGCGTTCAGCTCGGCCTCGTTGTAGCTGTATTTGGTCTGTGTCCCCTCGAATCGAGGGTCGTCGATCGTCCCGTCGGTCGCAGCGAACGAGACCAGTGGGAACGCGAGCGCAAAGACCAGCAATACCACGAGGATGACGGGTGTCGTGAGCTGTCGTGAAAGGTACGCGATGCCGACTGCTCCGAGAATCACCATCGGTGCCGCGAGGAATGCGTACCATCGTTGGGGGATGAACGTTCTGATCCCGAACATCGGGAATCCGAAGATGAACACGAGCATCACTACGATTGAGGCTCCACACATGATCGCCGCGTGCGAGATGTTGCGGCGCCTGAGGATGTAGAAACATCCGACCACGGCGAATCCGAACGGGAGTAGGAACATCGCCGCATCGATGTATTGGACCGCCTGTTCGAGCAACGTCGGATCGACCGCGGCGCCCCCGCTTTGCTCACCCGCGACGTCGCCGAGTCCGGCCGATTCCTCCAGTGTGACCCGGAAGAAGCTGAACGTCGTGGCTAGGAACGTATCACCGTGATATGGTGTAAGCGACCACATGAACGTGATGAATCCGAGATCGAACGCCAACAGCCCAGTCAGGCTCACCGAATCGCCGCTTCCGGCGTTGAGCCCTCGGAACCGGTTCGGAGGCGAGAACAGATCGAATCGAAGCAACAGGTGAGCGAGCAGCCCCGCACCCGTGAGAATGAGCATGATGAAGGCCGATATCTGGTGGGTGAGTATGGTCGCGACGCTGAGAACGACGATCAGGACGAACTCGCGACTACCCGGATTGACGTCGAGCACCTGCACGAGCAGGTACAACACTCCGAGGAAGAACACCAGACCGAGTCCCGTTGGTATGAGGTGTATCGACCACTCGACGGTGTGTGCGGAGATGGCAAAGGACGCGACGGCGAACAGACTCCAGCGTGTCGAAACGAACTGTCGGGTAGTGATGTAGAGAAACAGGGACGAGAAGGCCATTGCGAAGCCCACCGAGAGGAACAGCCCGTTTCGAACCGATACGTCGGCGAGGAGACTCGTCGCGACGACCGCCAAGTGGAACAAGGGTGACGCGTAGTACTTGCCCCCTTCGAGGATCTCGAGTGAGCCGGTTTCCGCGATCGTTGCCGACCAGGACGGCACGTGCGTCCAGACGTCGATCCCGATGTAGCCGGGCGTCGTTAACAACGCGACGTACCGGATCGTGAAGGCGAACGCCATGATCTGAAGCAGCAGCAACCAGGGCACGAAATCCCGCTCGCGGGTGAAGAATATCTGGAGCAGGACGGCGATCCCGACGAGGGTCGCGACGTTGTAAAACACCGGCGTGCGCCCGCCCTGATAGAGTCCGAGACCTATCAAGAGAACCGTTCCGAGCAACGTGAGGCTGGGAAGCAGCCGACCGGCCCAGATCGGCAGCGTCGGCAACCCTTCCGTGTTGCTCGTCCGTACCGCAAGCAGGTACAATCCCGCCGCGATCGCCATCGTGAGTGGGATCGCAACGATATAGAAGTTCGATGCCAACAGTCGGAGCGGCAACAGCACGACCGCCAATACGATCGCGAGAACCGCACCGAGCACGTCGAAGCGCTGCGAAGAGAGCCACTGGTAGAACCGACCGGGACTACTTGCCACGGCACTCACTCCGTGTTCGTCGTTCGCTGTGGATTGGTCGCATCATTCGTTGTCCTCCATTCCGTAGTGGAACTCGTCGACGTTATATTTCTTCTCGACGAGTTGCTCATGCATAAATCGTCCCGTTCGGTCGAGTTCGCGTTCGACCTCTCCGTTGAGACGTGTTTCGAAGTCGGCGTCCTCCTCCCCCCATAATCCTGGATGAGTAAGGATCTGCAGTTTCTCGGGAAACCCGCCGGCAAGCGGATGCTCTTCGCGCCAGCGTTGATTCGAGTCCCCTCGGTAGGCGATATCGGTGAAGAACCGCTCCTCGTAGGTGCTGATGAATCCCTCGAACGACCGTCGGAAGAGCCACTCGTCAGGCCTGTGAAACGAGATCGCTTCACTGACCTCCCCGACCGCGCTTTCGAGCGTGCGCCGTTCTTCGAGCGCCCGCTCCGCTACCGCCTCCGAAGGTACCTCCCCGTTCCAGTACTGGTGTGTACTGAAGTGAACCCCGACGGCGTGGCCCATCGACTGGAGTTCCTCCAGAACGGAGCGCACTGGCTTATAAAAGACGTTGTATAGCGGACAGGTCAACAGGACGAAGTAGGTCGCTTCGATACCGAGGTCGGCCTCGATCCGTCCCATTCGGAGCGCTTTTCTCGGGGAGAAATCGATGTCGTGGCGGACGATCATCTCGTCCTCGCCGAGCGAATCGGCGTAATCGCCGAGAGTATATCCCGCTTCGAGGAGTTCGGTGAGGAACTGTTCGTACCAGTCGTACGTATATTCGACCGGTTCTGTGGTCGGGTGGTGGGAGGGTCTGTGTGTATTCATTTGTCTGAAAGTGGACGGGCTGGCGTACCGACGGCGGTCACACCGTCGGCAACGTCTGAGAGGACACCCGCGTTCATCCCGATATCGGCCTTGTCACCGATTGTTACGTCGGTAGCGACCGAGACGTGGGGGTGGATCGTCGTCCGCTCACCGACGGTCGCCCCGCCGGCAAAGCCCGATCCATACGCCACGGTGGTGTCCGTTCCGATCCGCACCTGATGGGCGAGATGGACCTGCCCGCTCAGTTTCGCGCCGTCTCCGACGACGGTCTCATCGAAAACGGCGCGATCGATCGAGGAGTTCGGACCGATCTCTACGTCGTT
The DNA here is from genome assembly GCA_964454105.1 of uncultured Halobacteriales archaeon. Lineage (GTDB taxonomy): Archaea > Halobacteriota > Halobacteria > Halobacteriales > Halalkalicoccaceae > Halalkalicoccus. The sequence continues at coordinate 9,425 of CAYVQH010000062.1, forward strand.
CCCGATTCTCACGCGTCCCTGATGTATCTGCCGGTGCAATCGACCTGACGAATCGCGCGCGAACCCGAACCCGTCGCTCCCGAGAACCACTCCTGCTCGAATCGTGCAGTCGTCACCTATCTCGACACAGTCATTGACGTGAACCTGCGGGCCGATCACGGTCCGGTCGCCGATCGTCGCGTCTTCGGCAACGACCGCCGTGGGGTGTATCCGCGTTTCTTCGACGCTCTCGATGAAGAACTCGTTTGCCACCTTCACGAATGCGAGTTTCGGACCATCGACGACCACGAGACTCCTCCCCTCGATGGCGCCGACTCCCGGCGGGCAGACGACCACGCCGGCGTCCGACGCCTCCACGTACGCCGGATCCTCGTATACACAGAAGGCGAGTTGGCCGGGGCCGGCGGCATCGAGCGAATCGACGCCATCAACGACGGTTTCCGGACCGATGTGCTCTCCACCGACGAACGACGCTATCTCCGTTGAACTGAGCGTCACGGTTTCTTACTCGTAGTTGTTTCGGGAGGTATTTTATTATCCCGACGCTAACGGCTCCTGTCGACGCGAGCGTCCCGGTCGCGGATGGGTGACCGTCACACGGATCGAGGCGATAACCCCTGCATAACGAAGAGCCGTGATCGGGCCGCTTCCGACGGAGAACCTGCCATATCCATGTATAACGACAAGACGATCGCCGCCGTCATCCCAGCGTACAACGAGGAGCCGTTCATCGGCGAGGTACTCGAAACCCTCCCCGAATTCATCGACCGCGCGTACGTGATCGACGACTGTTCGACCGACGACACGTGGGAGGAGATACAACGCAAGGCCGAGGCCGTAAACGAAGAGGGCGAGACCACTCTCGACCGCGTGGTCCCCATTCGACACGCGAAGAACAAAGGCGTCGGCGGCGCGCTCAAGACCGGATACCTCCACGCGCTCGACGACGAGATGGAGGTCACGACCGTCATCGCCGGCGACGGACAGACCGAACCCGACATCGTCGAGCGGATCGTCAGACCCGTCGCGGAGGGCAAGGCCGAGTACTCGAAGGGCAATCGCCTCCTCGGCCAGGAACGCCGTGACATGCCGGTGTTCCGGCAGGTCGGGAACTTTACCCTGACGTTGATCACGAAGATCGCCAGCGGTTACTGGAAGATCATGGACCCCCAGAACGGGTCGACCGCCATCTCCTATGAGGCCCTCGACAAGGTCGGAATCGAGGACATGTACGAGGACTACGGCTACTGCAACGACCTGCTCGTCCGTCTCAACGCGAAGAACATGCGCGTCGCCGACGTCAAGCGCCGTGCAGTCTACAAGGACGAGGAGAGCGACATCGACTACAAGACCTACATCCCGAAGGTCT